>JAEXQJ010000329.1 GCA_023438785.1 Pseudomonadota bacterium | reverse complement strand
GGGGGGGGGGGGGGGGGGCGGTTTTGGGGGGGGCGCCCCCGCGCCGGGCTCTCACTCCTTCATCGCCCCATGGCCGCGCGGATCAGATCGACCAGGGGCGCCGGATAGACGCCGAACCACAGCAGGGCCAGGGTCAATGAGCCCAGGGTCAACCGCCCGGCCGGCGTGATGGCGGGAAGCTCGGGGACGCTGGCCTCGTTCGGGCGCTGGTACATCGTGATGATGACGCGCAGGTAGTAGTAGAAGCCGATGGTGCTGCCCAGGACCAGGGCCACCAGCAGGAGCCACAGTTCCGAGGCGGAACCGGCGGCGACCACGTAGAACTTGCCCACGAAGCCGGCCGTGAGGGGAATGCCCGCCAGCGAGAGGAGCATGGCCGTGAAGACGGTAGCCAGGGCGGGGCGGGTCCAGAACAGGCCGCGGTAGTCTTCGAGGTCGTCAGCCTCGCGCAGGTTGCCCGACAGCACGGTCACCACGCCGAACGCGCCCAACATGGTGATGAAGTAGGCGCACAGGTAGAACGCCGCGGCCTGCAGGCCGAGCGGGCCGCTGGCCCGAAAGGCAACCAGCAGGTAGCCCAGGTGTGCGATGGACGAGTAGGCCAGGATGCGCTTCACGCTCCGTTGAAGCAGGGCCAAGAGGTTGCCGGCCAGCATGGAGGCCACCCCCACCGCCGTGAACACGACGGCCACCGTGCCGCCGGCCGGCAGACTGGCGGCCTGGAAGATGCGCACCAGTACCGCGAACACCGCGCCCTTGGACACCGTGGCCACGAAGGCCGCGACGGGAGCGGGTGCGCCCTGGTACACGTCCGGGGTCCACATGTGAAAGGGCACCACGGCCAGCTTGAAGCCGATGCCCACCGTGAGCAGAACGATTCCGGGCACCAGCATGGGCCGAGGGATGTGCGGCACCGCCAGAGCGGCAGCCATGTCCGCGAACTGCATGGTGCCCAGCGCCGCGTACATGAGCGCCATGCCGAACAAGAGGAAAGCCGCCGAGGCCGCCGCCAGCACCAGGTATTTCAGACCCGCCTCGATGGGCAGGGGGCGCGCGTGCAAATAGGCGATGAGCGCGTAGAGCGAGACGCTGAGAAGCTCCAGGCCCAGGAAGAGCGAGGCGAAATGCGTGCTCCACACCAGCACCACCGCCCCCAGAGTGGCGAGCAGGATGAGCATGTACAGCTCCTCGTGCCGCTCGCCGCGCTTGCGCTGCAGGTAACTGTAGGAAAGGCCCACCACCACCAGCGCCGCGGCCGCGATGAGCCCCGTGTAGAAGCGGCCAAAAGCATCCACGCGCAGCAGCGGCGTCACGGCGCGTTCCGTGGAGGAGGGCACCGCCGCGAGCACGGTGCCGGTCAGCCCCAGGGCGCTTGCGGCAGCGACGGTGGCGTGGTGGCGGCGAATGGTGATAACGGCCATGGTGAGCACGGCCGTGCCCGCGAGGACGAGCAGGGGCAACAGATCACGCAGGTCGGCGCCGGTCATCGGGGAAGACTCCGGAGCGTCAGCGCGAATACGCTGGGCGGGTTGACGTCGCCCGTGCGGCGGGTGGCATTGAGCACAGGCTGCGGGAAGACGCCCAGGGTCACCAGCGCCGCGGCCAGGCAGCCGAGGATCAGGGCCTCGCGCGCCGCCAGATCGCGCACGCGCCAGCGGAGCACGTTGTCGCCGTGGAAGACACGCGCCATCAACTGCAGGCCGTACAGCATGGACAGGATCATGCCCAAGGCGGCCAGCACGGCAGCGCCGGGGCTGACCTGGTACACGCCCAGCAGGATCAGGATCTCGCCCACGAAGTCGCCCAGGCCGGGCAGCCCCACCGAGCCCATGACGAACAACATGGAGAGGCCACCCAGGCCGGGCATCACCGACCACAGGCCACCCATGTTGGCTAGCTCACGCGTGTGCAGGCGCTGTTGCAGAATACCCACGGCGACGAAGAGCGCGCCCGTGCTCAGGCCGTGGGCCAGCATCTGGACCACCGCACCCTCCTGGGCCAGGGCATTGTCGGTGAAGACTCCCAGCAGCACGAACCCCATGTGGCTCACACTCGTGTAGGCCACCAAGCGTTTGACGTCAGTCTGGGCGAAGGCCATCAGCGCGCCGTACAGGATGCCCATCACGGCCAACACCATGGCCATGGGCGCGAAGGTGACACTGGCCGTGGGGAGCAAGGGGGTGGCGAAGCGCAGCAGACCATAGGCGCCGGTCTTGAGGAGAAGGCCCGCCAGGAGCACGCTGCCCGCGGTGGGCGCCTCGGTGTGTGCGTCGGGCAGCCAGGTGTGGAACGGGACGGCGGGCAGCTTGACCAGGAAGGCGGCCAAAAAGCCGAGCATGATCCAGCGCTCACCCGTCGGTGACAGGGGCGTGCCCAGCAGCTCGTCGTATTGGAACGTCAGGATGCCCGTGGTCTGGCGGTGCGCGAAGGCGAGGGCCAGGATGGCCAGCAACATGAAGAGCCCGCTCAACTGCGTGAAGAGGAAGAACTTCACCGCCGCGTACAGGCGCCGCTCATGGCCCCAAAGCGCGATGAGCAGGTACATGGGAACCAGCATCAGCTCCCAGGCGAAATAGAAGAGGAACAGGTCGAGGGCCAGGAACACGCCTGCCACACCGGTCAGCACGAGCAGCAGGTTGAAATGGAAGAACCCGACGCGTTCCTCGATCTCGGTCCACGAGGTGAGCACGGCCACGAGGCCAAGGAAGTAGGTGAGGACGAGGAGCAGCACGCTGAGTCCGTCGACCCCCAGGTGCAGGTGAATGCCCAGCGCGGGCAACCAGTTCCAATCCACCTCTTTGATCCAGGTGCGCGATCCCCCACCCGCCGGGGATGCCCGGCCCAGCCACAGGCCGATGCTTTGACCGAGCGGGAAGGCGAGGGCGACGAGGGCGATCCACCGCGGGGCCTTCTTGCTGCGGCCGGCGGCCAAGGCGGCGAGGGCCCCCAAGAGCGGAAGCGCGAGGAGGACCAGCAAGCTCATGGCGCCAACACGATGGCCAAGAAGACCAGTGCCCCCAGGGCCAGCCCGGCCGCGTAGGTGCGCACGCGGCCCGTTTCGCTGGCGCTGAGCAGCCGGTGCAGATCGCGCGTCACCTCGCCCATGGCCTCGTAGACCGCGTCCACAACATCCCAGCGGGCGACCCGGCCGAACCACAGCACGGGCGCCACGAACAGGCGTCGGTACAGGGCATCGAAGCCCCAGTCCTCGCGCCAGAATCGGGCCAGCTTGGCCAGCACATCGGGGCGGACGGGCTGTTGGGCGTGGAGGCGCTGCCGACGCACCAGGGGTATGGCGGCCAATACGCCGAGGCCGATCATCACGGCCGAGAGCAAGCCCGCGATGACCTCGCCGCCGCGCCCAGGTCGCAGCATGGGGGCGGGCAGGGTTGCCTGCAGAAAACCGCTGAGCGCGGGCAATCCGCGTCCGCCGTGGACCACATCGAGGTAGCCCGCCGTGATGGCGAAGAAGCCCAGCACGTAGAGCGGCACACGCATGGCGCGTGTGGTGCGCGACTCGGCGTGACCGTTGGCAGGCCCGAAGAACACCAGGCCGATGAGGCGCGAGACGTAGAGCGCGGTGAGAAACACGCCCGCCGTGCCCGCGGCGTAGAGCAGCGGGCCACCGCGCACCGAGGACCACGTCTGCCAGAGGATCCTGTCCTTGCTGAAGAAGCCCGCCGTGACGAAGGGCAAGCCGGCCAGCGCCGCGCCCCCGACCATGAACGACCAGTAAGCCAGCGGCAGCGAACGGCGCAATCCGCCCATCTTGAAGATGTCGTGCTCGTGGTGGGCGGTGGACTGGATCACCACGCCGGCCGCCAGGAAGAGCAGAGCCTTGAAGAAGGCGTGCGTCGCGAGGTGGAAGATGGCCGCTGACCAGGCGCCTACGCCGAGGGCCAGGAACATGTAGCCGATCTGGCCCATGGTGGAGTAGGCCAGCACGCGCTTGATGTCGGTCTGGACCACGGCACTGAAGCCCGAGAGCAGCAGGGTGGCCGCGCCGATGATGGCCACCACCAACATGACCTGCGGGGCGAGCTCGAAGAGGCCGTGTAGCCGTGCGATGAGGTAGACGCCGGCGGTGACCATGGTGGCGGCGTGGATGAGCGCGCTGGTCGGCGTGGGGCCGGCCATGGCATCGGGCAACCAGGTTTGCAGCGGCAGTTGCGCCGACTTGCCCACGGCACCGCCCAGGATCAAGAGCGTCGCCGCCACCGGCAAGCCGGTGCCCGGCGCCCAGTGATCACGGGCGCGCAACACGAGCTCCTGGATGTGCAGGGTGCGCAGCTCGCTAAAGAGCAGGAGCAGGCCGATGGCCATGGCCGTGTCGCCGATGCGCGTGACGATGAAGGCCTTGCGCGCGGCCTGCTCGTTGCCGCGGTCCTGGTACCAGAAGCCGATAAGCAGATAGCTGCACAGACCCACGCCTTCCCAACCCAGGTAGAGCAACAGCAGGTTGTCGGCCAGCACCAGGATCAGCATCGCGCCCACGAAGAGGTTCATGCAGCCGAAGAAGCGGGCGTAGCCGGACTCACCCGCCATGAAGGCCACCGAATAGAGCAGGATGAAGAAGCCCACCCCCGAGACCACGGTGGTCATGGTGAGCGAGAGGGCATCCAGGCGTAGGGCGACGTCGGGACGGAAGCCGTTCACGTCGATCCAGGGCCACAGCGATTGCGTGTAGGCGTCGGTGGCCGGCGGGTCGAGGATGAAGCCCGCCAACAGACCCAGCGCGAGCAGGGCCGCGACGCCGGTCAACAGGACGCCCATCACGGCCACGCCGCGGCGGCCGAGCGCGCGGCCAAAGACCAGCAGCACCAAAGCACTGGCCAAGGGCAGGGCCGGGATGAGCCAAGCCAGCGCCATCAGCCCCTCATCTGGCTGGCCCGGTCCGCGTCCAGCACCTGGAAGCGGTCATGAAACTGCAGCAGCAGGGCCAACCCGATGGCCACCTCGGCCGCGGCCATGGCCAGGATGAAGATGAACATCACCTGTCCGTCCGCCGCCACCCAGCGCGACCCCGCCACCACGAACGCCACGCCCGTCGCGTTGAGCATGATTTCCAGCGACATGAGGACGAACATGAGGTTGCGCCGCACGAGCAAGCCCGCCAGCCCGACGCTGAAGAGCACGCCGGCCAGAATCAGCCCGTGCTCCATGGGGATCATCGCCGCCGCACCCACCAGCGGCTTTTGATGCGCAAGCGACGCGATTGTGACCCGTCGACCCTCTAAGCTCAGTTGGGCATGGAGGTCGTCATCTTCGTTGGGCTGCAGGGGGCGGGTAAGTCGACGTTCTATCGTGAGCGCTTCTTCGCCACGCACGTTCGCATCAACCTGGACATGCTCCGCACGCGGCGGCGGGAGTGGATCCTGTTCGAGGCGTGCCTGGCGGCCCGGCAAGCCTGTGTCATCGACAACACCAATCCGACCGTGGCGGATCGCGCGCCCTACATCGCGGCGGCACGGGCGGCCGGCATGCGCGTGGTGGGTTACTACTTCCGCTCAGACCTGCATGAATGCCAGGCGCGCAACGTGGGCCGCCCCGGACGGCAAGCCATTCCCATGGGGGGCCTGCGCGCCACGGCCGCGCGACTGCAGCGGCCCTCGCCGGCCGAGGGCTTCGACGAGCTTCACGACGTGTGCATCGACGCGGGGGGCGCGTTCGTGGTGCAGGACGGGTGCGAAGGTCTCCACGCGCCCTGAGGTTAGCGCCTCTCCTGTGGCACGGGCTCCTCCGGCGCCTGTTGCGGCTCGTGCTGCGAGCGCAGGTGCACGGCGTAGGCGGCGATCGAAATCCGCGTGGTCCTGGCGAAACGGGCGACGCGATCGGGCGTGACACCGCCGGACAGATCCAGGTCGAGCTCGATGACCGCGTTGCCCTCCCTGGTCACGTAGGCCCTGGAGTAGCGCATGGTGCTGTTCCAGTCGTTGACCGCCTTGACCATGTTGGGATCGCCCTCGGCCATGAATCCGGCGAAGGCCAGGATGCTTTCGTCCTCGCCAAAGAGGAAGAAGAACACCCGCAGACCTTCTTTGCTCTCGGCCGACACCACGTGGGGCCGTTCGACGGTGGCCTTGAATCCTTGGCTTTCCAGGATGGGAACCAGCTCTTCGCAGCTGATTCGCGTGATCTCCTTGGCGCCCGCGGGCGAGGCGGGAACCAGGATCATGGCGAACGCCACCAGCAGGACTTGCATCAATCGTTGCATCGAGCCCTCCTTCTGCAACTGCCTGGCGTCCCCGGGGCCGCTGACTATTCCGCAGAATCCTCTCTATAGTTCAGCGTGAGGGCCGCGGTCGATCCTGTCCAGGCACGAGGTGGGTCGGCCAGAGACATGCGTTGCGCGGAAGCTCTCTCCGCGGTGGGATCCGCGCAAGCGGCGCACCTCAGGTGGCGCGCGAACCGGGGCGCGTTTCTTCGATGAGGTTGGGGCGACGGCCGGCCTTGCCTCGCCAGCCCACGTGATAGGCGCCGACCAACGCGGCCAGCAGGAGCATGGAGGCCAACTCGACGCCTATGGCGTAGGGGCCGAAGAGGGCGTGCGCCACCTGGACAGGGTCCACGGTGCCCACGGTGGGCGCGGCCAGGCGTTCGCGCGAGAGCAGACCCACGATTTCGCCCACCAGAACGGCACACATCACGCTGGGGCCCGCCCACACCGCCGGGTCGAGTAACCGGCGCTCGCGCACGCGCTCGACGCGGCTCAGGGCCAGCATCATGACCACGAACAGGAACAGCACCACGATGGCGCCCGCGTAGATGATGACCTCCAACGCGGCCACGAAGGGTGCACCGAGGGTGTAGAACGCGACAGCCACGGCCAACAGCGACACCACGAGATAGAGCAAGGCGTGCACCGCATCCAGGCGGGTCACCACCATCAGCGTCGCTGCCACCGCCACCACCGCCGAAAGATAGAAGGCCGTCTCCATGATTCGCCTCAGGGCAACAAGCTGCGCAGGTCAACGGGGGCCGCTTCGTGCTCGGCGTCTCCCTTGTCCTTGCCCGCGATCTTCACGCCCGACACGCGCCAGAAGTTGTAGTCGGGATACTTGCCGGGCCCGTCGATGAGCAGGTGTTCCTTCTCGTAGACCAGGTTCTCGCGCCGGTACTCACTCATCTCGAAGTCGGGCGTGAGCTGAATGGCCAGGGTGGGGCACGCCTCTTCGCAGTAGCCGCAAAAAATGCAGCGGCTGAAGTTGATGCGGAAGAAGTCGGGGTAGCGCCGGCCGCTTTCGTCTTGCGTGGCCTGCAGGGCGATGCAATCCACGGGGCAGGCCGCGGCGCACAGGTAGCAGGCCACACAGCGCTCGCCGCCCTCGGGATCGCGCGACAGGATGATTCGTCCTCGGTAACGCGGCGGCAGCGCAAACTTCTGCTCCGGGTATTGCACGGTCACGCGGCGGTGAAAGGCGTGCAGGAACACGTCCCAGATGGTGCGCAGAATGCCGCCCATCATGGCGTGGCCTCGCACAGGGGCCTGGCCGCGACCGGGGCGCGACACTCGATGGGCAGTCCGTCGGCGAAGCTGTCGGCGTCGATCGCGGCGTGGGCGTGCGCCCATTCCAACTCGTACGGATCGGGCGACGGATCGCTGAGCAGCGGCCCGGGCAGGGCGAACAACGACACGGGCTGGGGTGGTGGCGCGGGCGTGGCCACGACGTCCGTCGATTGCAGGACCAGAACCACGGCGCCCGTCACCGCCAAGTTGATGAGCCCCAGCGGCAAGAACGCCTTCCAGCCCCAGTCCATCAACTGATCAAAGCGCGGGCGCGGCAGGGAGGCGCGCAGAAGCACGAAGAGCGTGATGAAGACCGTGGTCTTGAGCAGGAACCAAACCAAGGGCGGCAGCCAGGGGCCCAACCAGCCCCCAAAGAAGAGGACGGTGATGAGGGCCGAGATGAGCACCACGCCCAGGTACTCGCCCACGAAGAACATGCCGAACTTCATGCCCGAGTATTCGGAGTGAAAGCCGGCCACCAGCTCGCTCTCTGCCTCGGGCAGATCGAAGGGCAAGCGGCGCGTCTCGGCCAGGCCCGCGATGAGGAACAGGATGAAGCCCAGGAACTGCGGCACCACGAACCACATGCGCTGCTGGGCCAGCACGATTTCGGTCAGGTTGAACGAGCCCGCCAGGAACACCGTGCCCATGAGCGCGATGCCCATGAAGACCTCGTAGCTGAGCATCTGCGCCGCCGCCCGCACCGCGCCTCGCAGGGAGTACTTGCTGTCCGAGGCCCAACCGGCGAGCACCACGCTGTACACGCCCAGCGACGACATGGCCAGGAAGAAGAGCAGGCCGATGTTGAGGTCGGCGATGATGATACCCGGCGCGACCGGCAACACCGCGAAGGACAGCATCACCGTGATCATCACGATGGTGGGCGCCAACACGAAGACCGGGCGATCCGCGAAGGGCGGCACCCAGTCCTCTTTGGTGAAGATCTTGATCATGTCGGCCAGGACCTGAAGCAGACCGAAGGGGCCCACCCGGTTGGGGCCGTAACGGTCCTGCCACAAGGCCAGGGCGCGCCTTTCGAACCAGATGAGCCCCGAGGCTAGGCCCACGGCCGCGAACAGCACACCCACGATGACCGCGATGGAATGAGCCGTGGACATCATGGGCGCAAGATCCTGATCCAGCCGGGCATCCGGAGACGCGCGGTTTCGGGATAGCCCGCGCTCACCGCCGCGGTCCCGCGCGCCACGTGGGGTGAGAAGGACAGAAGCAGGCGCACGGATTCGGTCTCGTCGCGCACGTCCACCATGTCGCCGGCCAGCACGTGAAGAGCGGCGCCGTCCTCGGGATGCACGGTCAGCGTGGGTGGCGGCGTGCGGGCCGCCAGCGCGGGGGCGTGGCGGGCCAACTCGTCCGAGCCGAAGACCTCGAAATGCGGCACGGCCCATAGCTGTCCGGCGCGCAGGGTGAACGGCGCCGGCACGCGATCCGTATCCCGGGCAGCCGTGCTCCTCAGGGTGTCGATGAGGCGCACGCCGGCGTCTCCGTGGCGCAAGGGGCCCGCGATCTCCTCCTGGAACTTGTTGAGCGCCTGGATGGAATTCCAACCTGGCGCCCAGAAAAAGGGCACCAGGGGCGCGGGCGGCTGCAGGGGCGAACCCTCCATGGAAAAGGCGAGGGCCGAATCGGGATCGGCAGGCGGCGGCTGGTCCTGCACATGGATGTTGGCGTGCAGGGTCGTGCGGCCGCTCTCGCGGTGCGAGGCGCGCGGGATCTTGGCGCCGTTGAGGCGATAGGCGGCCGAGGGTGCCGCGTTCACCGCCGGCGCCAGGCTCGGGTTGTCTTGAGCCAGCGCCGCCAGCACGTGGTCGAGGGTGGGCCATTCGGCGCGGCCCACCGCGGCCAGCGCCTGGGCCAGCCAGCGCCAACTGGCGCGCGCGGGCGCCGCGGGCGGCATGACCTGGAAGAACCGCTGCGCCCGTGTCTCGTTCGAGACCAGGGTGCCGTCCGATTCGGCCCAACTGGCCACGGGAACGGCCAGAGTGGCGCGCTCGACCGTCGGCGTGCGCACGCAATCGAGCACCATCACCTCACGGGCCCGCTCGAACAGCTTGTCCACCTGGGCGGCCGGGGCACGCCGGTAGAGATCGTTCTCCAGAATCACCGCGCGCTCCACCCCGCCGATGGCCAGCAACTCGAACGCGGCAGCCAGACGGCCGCCGCCCAGGAGGCTGAGGCCCACGCTGTTGCATTCGGGCGCGGTGAAGGCCAGGGACGCGGCCCGACCTTGCTGGCACAGCGCGTACGCCACGGAAGCAGCGGCGCGCAGGATGGCCTCGCTGCCCAGACTGGGGCCGCTCACCACCAGCGGGCATTGGGCGGCCAGCAGACTGCTCGCCACGTGTTCGGCCCGTTGGCGCGTGGCCTCGTCCAGCGCAGGCACCTCGGGAGATGACGGATCGAGCACGTGGGCCACGGCGAAACCCAGGCGGGCCACGTCGTCGGGGGCGGCCTGCACGCACGCCTCGGCCACATCATCCAGACGCGTGGCAAAGGGCGTGGCCACGAAGAGCGGCGAGCGTTCGTCCTGCGCCAGGGCGCGAACCGAGTGATCTTGCCAGACGGGAATGCGGTGCCGTCGCGCGTCCTCGAAGCCGCGCTGGCGTACGGCCTGGCGCAAGGCCAGGGCCAGGCGTGGGGCCACGTTGGGCAGATCCTCGCCCAGCACCAACACGGCATCGGCCTGACCGGCCTCGCGCACCGTGGGCACGCGCGCCGGTCCACCGCGCGCTAACTCCAGCGCGAGGGCCACCAACGTCGCCTCCGCGTCGGCCATGCCCATGAAGAAGCGCTCGCGGCCCACCAACGCGCGTAGGGCGAAGTTGGCTTCCAGCGAGGCGCGCGGCGAGCCGATGCCGATGGTGCGGCCGTCGTCCTGGGCCAGGCGGGCGATGATCTCATCTTCGCCGAGGCTGACGGTGCGCAGGCGGACGTCCGCATTGGCGAACTCGTAGGCGTAGCGGCCGCGGTCGCAGAGGAAGTAGCCGTTCACCTCGCCGTGGTAGCGGTTGACCGTGCGGCGCAAGCTGCCGTAGCGCTCGGCCAAGGTGATATTGCAGCCTAGGCCGCAGTGCCCGCACAACGAGGGCGCCATCTGCAGATCCCACTTGCGCGTGTAGTGGCGTCCTAGGGTGGCGTCGGTGAAGACACCCGTGGGACAGACCTCGACCAGGTTGCCGCTCCACTCGCTCTCCAAGGTGCCGTCCTCGGCGCGTCCGAAGTAGGTCTGGTCGCGCAGACCGAACACGTCCAGATCGTGCCCGCCCGCGTACTCGCGATAAAAGCGCACGCAGCGGTAGCACTGGATACAGCGGTTCATCTCGTGGTCCAGGCAAGGCCCCAGCTCCTGGTTGCGGAAGGTGCGCTTGGGGAAGCGGGTCCGGCGGTAGGCATGGCCGGTCATCACCGTCATGTCTTGCAGGTGACACTCGCCGCCCTCGTCGCACACCGGACAATCGTGCGGGTGATTCAGCATCAGGCCCTCGATGATCCCGGCGCGGAAGGCCACCGCCTCGGGATCGCGGATCGAGATGCGCGTGCCGTCCGCCGCCGGGGTCATGCACGCCATGACGATCTTGCCCTTGCCCGCGCGCTCGTCGTCCTCGTCTTTGAACTGCTTGACCGCGCACTGGCGGCAGGCCCCCACCGAGCCCAGGGCCGGATGCCAGCAGAAGTATTCCAGGTTGAAGCCGAGCGAGAGGCACGTCTGCAGCAGGTTCCGCGCGCCGTCCACTTCGAAGCTCTGTCCGTCCACGTGGATCTTGGCCATCACGCCCTCCAGGGACAGCGCCCTTCCTGGATGTGGCGCTCGAAATCGTCGCGAAAATGCAGCAGCGCACTCTGCAGGGGCTCCATGGCACCCGGGGCCAGGGCGCAGAAGGTACGCCCGAGACCGCACTGGCGTGTCTGGTGTTCCAGGAGATCCAGATCGCCCGGCTGACCCCGCCCTTCCTCGATGGCGCGTAGGATGCGTTCGGTCCACGGCAGGCCGCTCCAGCAGGGCGTGCACCAGCCGCAGGACTCGCGCGCGAAGAACTCCTCCAGGTTGTGGACCATGCCCACAGGGCAGGTGCGATCGTCGAGCACGATGAGGCAGCCCGTGCCCAGACGGCTGCCGCACTTCTGCGGCTCATTGAAGTCCAGCGGCACGTCCAGGTGGCTGGGCAACATGAATTCGGTGGAGGCGCCGCCGGGGATGAAGCCGCGCAACTGGTAGCCGTCGCACATGCCGCCCGCGCATTCGTCGAGGATGTGGCGCGCGGGGGTGCCCATGGGCAGCTCCCAAACCCCGGGCCGTTTCACGCGACCGCTGGCCCCGTAGAGCTTCGTGCCGCCGTCGGCCGTGCGTCCCAGGCCGCGGAACCACGACCAGCCGTTGGCCAGGATGTGCGGCAGGTTGCACAGAGTCTCCACGTTTTGCACCACGGTGGGCTTGCCCCACAGACCGCACACCTGGGGGAAGGGCGGCTTGGCGCGCGGGTTGGCCCGCTTGCCTTCCAGTGCGTTGAGCAGCCCCGTCTCCTCGCCGCACATGTAGCGACCCACGCTGGCGTGCACGTGGAGCGAGAAGCCGCGCTCGGCCCCGCGCGCGTGCGGGCCCAGGTAGCCTTGCGCCTCGGCCTCGGCGATGGCCTGCTGTAGGCGCGCGATGGCCAGCGGGTATTCGCCGCGCACGAAGATGTAACCTTGGTCGGCCTCGACCGCGCAGGCGGCGATGATCATGCCCTCCACGAGCTGATGGGGATCCCGCTCCATGAGGAGGCGGTCTTTGAACGTGCCGGGCTCCATCTCGTCGCCGTTGGCCACGATGTACTTGGGTCGAGCGGCGTTCGGGCCCATGGGGACAAAGCTCCACTTCAGCCCCGTGGGGAAGCCAGCGCCCCCGCGGCCCCGCAGGTTGGACCTTTTCACCTCGTCGAGGATCTCCGCCGGCGCCATGCCGCGCGCCTTGAGCAGCCCCTGGTAGCCGCCCAAGCGCAACTTGCTCGGCAAGTCCAGAGGCTGGCCATCCGCCCGCATGTGTCGGGTGAGGGGACGATCGTCGAGAGCGCTCACGGATACTTCTCCAAGATGGCGTCCAGACCGTCGGGAGCGACGTTGCCGTGCAGTTGCCCATCGATCATCAACACGGGCGCCCGATCGCAGGCCCCCAAACACACCACGGGCAACAAGGTGAAGCGCCCGTCGCTCGTGGTTTGCCCGGCCAGCACACCCAGCCGTTCCTCCAGGGTGCGCCGAACCGCCTCGTAGCCCACGGCCCAGCACGACACGCTGTCGCAGATGAGGATCACGTGCCTCCCCACGGGCCGTCGGAAGAGCAAGTTGTAGAACGTCGCGATGCTCTCCAATTCGCTGCACGGGACGCCCAGGCTGGTCGCCAGCTCCTTCAGGTCTTCATCCGAGAGCCAACCGCGCTTCTCCTGCAGGGCCCGCATGGCATCGAGACCGTTGGCCCGGCCTGCCGGTGCGGAGCTCATGGCGCCCTCCGTCTTGGTGAGCCCGTGCAGGTGCCACGCGCGCGTTGCCGCCGCCCGGTCCTCTCCGCCCGTCGCCCCACCCCCATTCGTCGTGTCCTCCCCCAGATCCGCGTCACTCGCCGTGCATCACCGATCGACGTCCGCCAGCACGTAATCCAGGCTGCCCAGGATGGCCAACAGATCCGGGATCATGTGACCCCGCGCCACCTCGGGCAGGATCTGCATGTGCGGAAACGACGGTGTGCGCAGACGCGTGCGGTAGCTGCGCGTGTTCCCGTCGCTGACCAGGTAATAGCCGAAGTTCCCCTTGCTGGCCTCGATGGCCCCCAACGTCTCGCCGGGCGGCATGACCGGTCCCCAAGTCACGTTCAGAAAATGCGTGATGAGCGTCTCGATGTCGTGCAGGGCCTCTTGCTTCAGGGCCGGTGCCGCGCGCGTGGCCGGCTCCAGGTACGGCCCTTCGGGCATGTGGTCCACGCATTGCTGGATGATGCGCAGGCTCTGCCGCATCTCCTCCACACGCACCACCGCGCGGTCGTAGCAGTCGCCGCTCTGGCCCACCGGGATATCAAACGTGAACTGGTCGTAGTCGCTGTAGGGCTGCTTTTTGCGAAAATCCCAGGCCAGACCGCAGGCCCGCAGGTTGGGTCCGGTCACACCCCACTCTATGGCCTGCGCCGTGGTGAACGCCCCCACGCCTTGGGTGCGCGCCCTGAAGATCCCGTTGCGCATGACGATGCGGTCGTATTCCTTCAGGCGCCCCGGCATGTAGGCCAGGAAGTCGCGCACCAGGCGGTCCCATCCCCGTGGCAGGTCCTGGGCCACGCCGCCGATGCGAAACCAATTCGGGTGCATGCGCGCCCCGCAGATGGCCTCGATGATGCCCAGGCCGCGTTCGCGATCGTTGAACGTGTAGAACACGGGCGAGAGCTGCCCCACGTCCTGGGCGAAGGTGCCGTACCACACCAGGTGATTGATGATGCGAAACAGCTCGCACAGCATCACGCGGATGACCCGCGCGCGCGGCGGCACCGAGAGAGCGGCCAGCTTCTCCACCGCGGTCAGATAGGCCAGGTTGTTGATGACCCCGGACAAATAGTCGACGCGATCGGTGTACGGGATGTACGTGTGCCAGGTCTGGCGCTCGCCCATCTTCTCTTGGCCGCGGTGATGAAAACCGATGTCGGGCACCAGGCCCACGATCTCCTCGCCGTCCAGTTGCAGGATCAGGCGCAGGACCCCGTGCGTGCCCGGGTGTTGCGGCCCCAGATTGAGGAACATGAAATCCGTGTCCGGGCCGCTGCGCTCCATGCCCCATTCCTCGGGGCGAAAACGCAGCGCCTCTTGCTCGGCCTCGGCCTTGTCCTCGGGCATCGTGAAGGGCGGCATCTCGGTGGCGCGCGCCGGATGATCCTTGCGCAACGGATGCCCCACCCAGGTCTTGGGCATGAGCAGCCGCCGCAGATGCGGGTGGCCCTCGAAGACCACACCGAACATGTCCCACGCCTCGCGCTCGTACCAATTGGCCGCGGGCCACACGGGCGTGGCGCTGGGGAGGGCGGGTGCCTCGCCCTGCAGGGCCACCTTCAGCCGCACATACTCGTTCCGCTCGAAGGACAGCAGGTGGTACACGACCGTGAAGTCACTGGCCGGCCGCGTGGCCGGGGCGCGCGCCCGCTCGTCGATGACCGTCAGGTCGTAGAGCATGCGGTAGGGCTGCTCGACCTCGTCTTTGCACGCGCGTAGCACGTCGCGGATCGCGTGCTTGGGGATCCAGAACGTGGCGATGCCATCGCGGGCCGTCTCCGTCGAAACGCACGCCCCGAATCGCTCCTGCAAAGTCTGCCCGATGGCCACCACGCCTCCGGGTCAGATGCGGGGCGGCGCGGAGTGTGACCACCTCCGCTCGCCGCAGCGTGTGCACTTGCTGCGCGTCGGCAAAGCGGGCGCGACGATTTCCGTCGATCCGGAGCCCCGCGGGAGTAGTAGCGTACGCCCATGTCGCGGTTCTCTTCCGTCGCTCTGCTGGCCGTCGGCCTGGGACCCCTGTTCGGTTGTGTCAGTGACAAGTCCACATCGAGCGATAGCTCCGACCCCGTGTTCACGGACAGCGTCAACGTGAAGTACACGTTGTCCTGCTCGGGCTCGATCTGCGTGGCTAACCCCCTCGACTCCTCCATCGAGCCGCTCACCTGTCAGCTACAAGACGACGGCCAGGATGTCTTCGCCCTGGTCAGGGCGCATGTGGCTGCCGTGGCCGCCGTGCACATTTCGCCTCTGGGGGACCTGGTGGTCAGCGACGCCTACCCCTCGCGACCTCTGGTCTGCACCTCGGATGCCGAGTGCCCCAACTCAACCAACACGGGCGGGGCCATTCCAACGACCTTCACGTGCCTCAATGGTCTGTGCCAGTACCCGGCCCGCGAAGTGGCCACGGACGACGTGATCGCCCTTTGCCAGGCCGACATCCCCTGGCCCACGTCGTGCCCCTACATCACGACCGATCCCTTCGCCTCTCGTCTGGCCGCCATCGCGCGCACTTGCCGCGCGGGCGCCAATTGCACGACCGTGCCTCCCGAGTGCCGCCAGCTCACCGCCCCCCCGGACGCGGGCACCACGCCGGATGCAGCCGCGCCCAGCCCCGACGCCGCGCCACCGATCACCGGCCCCGACGCTGCGCTAGCGCCGATCACCGGCCCCGACGCGGCTGTGTCGCCGGACGCGGGAGACGCCGCTCTGGCGCCGGCCACGGGGCTGGACGCGGGCCTTCCCTCCGACGCCGCAGCGGATCTCTAGCACGCACGCCTGGCATCGTTCGCGGGCACCTGGCGGCGACGGACATCGCCGGGCCCGCGGTTTGACAATCGTGTGTCACGGTTGTAAGGCCCTCGGGCCTCGTGCGACGGACGCCGTGGCCAAGGGAGCACCATGACCAAACCCATTCGCGACATCTCGGCCAACGGCCTCCGTGACTATCCCTCGGGCTCCAGGCTGCTCAGGAACCCTCAGCTCAACAAGGGCACGGCGTTCAGCGACAGCGAGCGCGATGCCCTGGGCCTGCGCGGCCTTCTGCCGCCGCGAGTCTTCGGGCTGGACGAGCAGGTGCATCGCATCGTCACGAATCTGCGCCGCAAGTCCAGCGAGCTGGAGAAGTACATCTACCTTTCGACGCTGCAGACGCAGAACGAGATCCTCTTCTACCGGGTGGTCCTCGACCATCTGGAGGAGACGATGCCCATCATCTACACGCCCACCGTGGGCCAGGCCTGCATCGAGTACGGGACCATCTACGGGGCGCCGCGCGGGCTGTTCCTGTCGATCAAGGACAAGGGCAAGATCGAGTCGGTGCTGCGCAACTGGCCGCATCGCGACGCACGGCTGATCGTGGTGACCGACGGTGAGCGCATCCTGGGGCTGGGTGACCTGGGGGCCAACGGGATGGGCATCCCGGTCGGCAAGCTGGCGCTCTACACGGCCTGCGCGGGGCTGCACCCCTACTACACGCTGCCCATCACGTTGGACGTGGGTACGGAGCGCGTCGAGTTCCACCACGATCCGTTCTACCTCGGGCTCAAGCAGAAGCGCGTGCGCGGCCCGGAGTACGACGCGTTCATCGAGGAGTTCGTCAAGGCGGCGCAGGTCGTGTTCCCGAGCGCCCTGATTCAGTTCGAGGATTTCGGCAACAGCACGGCGTTCGGCATCCTCGAGAAGTATCGAAACCAGGTCCTCTGCTTCAACGACGACATTCAGGGCACGGCCAGCGTGGCCTTGGCGGGCCTGCTGGGCTCGCTGCGCCTCACGGGCAAGCAGCTCACCGAGCAGAAGCTTTTGTTCTTCGGCGCGGGAGAGGCCGGCACCGGCATCGGCGAGCTCTTCGTGGCCGCGGCACGCGAGGCGGGCATGAGCGAGGCCGAGGCGCGCCTGCGCTGCTGGTACGTCGACTCGAAGGGCCTGGTGGTCAAGAGCCGCACCGATCTGCAGCACCACAAGAAGCCGTTCGCTCACGAGCACGCCCCCGTCAAGGACTTCGCCGCGGCGGTGGAGGCCATTCGCCCGACGGCCATCATCGGCGTGGCCGGCGCCGGCCGTTGCTTCACCCAGCCCATCGTCGAAATGATGGGCAAGCTCAACGACCGCCCCATCATCTTCGCCCTCTCGAATCCCACCTCGAAGGCCGAGTGCACCGCGGAAGAGGCCTACGCCTGGACCGGAGGACGCGCCGTCTTCGCCAGCGGCAGCCCCTTCGCCCCCGTGACCCTGGGCGATAAGACCTTCGTCCCCGGCCAGGGCAACAACGTCTACATCTTCCCCGGCATCGGCCTGGGCGCCCTGGTCTTCGGCGCCACGCGCGTCACCGATTCCATGTTCCTGGCGGCAGCGCGCATCGTGGCCGACCTGGTCCTCGAAAGCGACCTGGCCCAAGGCCGCGTCTACCCGTCGCTGACCCGCATCCGCGAGGTCTCGACCAAGATCGCCGTCGCCGTGGGCGAGATCGCCTACAAAGAAGGTCTGACCACCCTCCCCAAACCCGCGGACATGGCCGCCTACGTGAACGAGCGCGTCTTCGACCCCAAGTACGAGGACTACGTATAAGGCGCGAGCGGGCCAGGCCCGCTGAGCTCGAACCCGCGAGCCGTAGCGCGATCCCCATACCTGACGAAGCGCCCGCGCCCTCCTGAACGCCCCGGGCGCAGCCTCGCCCTCCTCGGGAAATCCCAGGGAGCGCGCTAGCGCCTTGCGCTAAGGGGACTAATGGTCTCAACTACGGTCCGAGGCGACCAGATGACCATCGAGCTCAACCTGCGCTTTCCTGATGCCCACCACGTGATCGTCCGCCTTGGGCCGGACGACGACGGCTCTGGCGAGCTGCCTTTTGACAACCCGATCACCGACAAGCATCTGCTCGATTTGCAGTGGTACATCGAGACCTACGGCGCCCATTCGCTCGGCGATCCCGACGACCAAGAGGCCGTGCGCATCGCCCGACAGCTTCCGGTCTGGGGCGGGGATCTCTTCAAGGCGGTCTTCCAGCATGCCAGCGCCCAGAGCCGCTTCCAGCGGCTGTGGGATGACGAGACCGAAACGCGGCTGCTCACCATCTCGGCCGAGCAGCCTGCCATTTTGGGCCTGCCCTGGGAGCTGCTTCACGATGCCAATACGGGCGGCTTCCTGTTTATGAACACCCCGCGCATCAGCATTCGCCGCCGCGTGGCCGGGGCCACCGGCATCGGGCTGCCGTTTGTCCCGAAAACCAAAGATCGACTGCACCTGCTGTTCGTGATCAGCCGTCCCACGGACGCGGGGTTCCTCGATCCACGCGCCGATGCGCAACCCGTGCTCGATGCCATCGACGAGCACGCCCCCGGCTGTGTGACCTGCGAGTTCCTGCGCCAGCCCACCCTGGATGCTTTGCTCGAGCGGCTAGAAGACAGCGGCAAGCCTCCGGTCGACATCCTCCACTTCGACGGCCACGGCGTGTTCGATCGCGAGGGTGGCCTGCCCAAGCGCGTGGAAGAGGCGCGCGGCCATCGCATTCGGCACGCTGAGGAAACCCTTCGCGACAAGCAGGCCGGAGATGTCGCCGCCGCGGAGAGCGCACCCAACACCGGGTACCTGCTCTTCGAGAAGTCCGACGGCCAAGGCGACTTCGTTTCGGCCGAGCAGCTCGGCGCCAACCTCAACCGTCACAAGGTCGCCCTGGTCATTTTGTCCGCGTGCCAGTCCGCTGCCGTGGGGGGAGAGAAGAAGCAGGAGAAGTCAGAAGGCGAGCAGCCCGATCGGCCGATGGGCAGCGTGGCCGCGCGGCTGACCGCGACCGGGATCCCGTCCGTGCTGGCCATGACCCACTCGGTGCTCGTCCACACCACGCGGGCCCTGTTCGGCGCGTTCTACAAAGAGCTGGCCCAGCACAAAGGCATCGGCGAGGCGCTCGACAATGCCCGACGACGCCTGTTCAACCACCCCGAGAAATACGAGGTCCAGCGTGGCCCGAACCGCGTCCAGCTCAAGCTGTACGACTGGTTCCTGCCCGCGCTCTACCAGCAGGGCAAGGATGCGCCGTTGCTCAAGCCCAGCGAGGCCGGGGCGCAACCAGCCCCGGCCAGCCAGGCCCCGCGCTCGAATCTGCCGCGCGTGCCCGAGACCGGCTTCTTCGGCCGCAAGCACCAGATCTGGGAAATCGAGCGCTGGTTCGCCGGTGCCACCCGCCGTATCACCATCACCGGCTTCGGCGGGCAGGGCAAGACCGCGCTGGCGCTGGAAGCCGGACGCTGGCTCACGCGCACGGGGATGTTCCAAGCAGCAGTGTTCGTCGACTATTCACGGGTACAGGCGCGCGACGCCGTGACCGTGGCCGTGCAGAACATCGGCACCGTGCTGGGCGAATCGCTGATCGATGCCCAGGCCGCCACGGCCGCGCTGGCCAAGACGCCGACCTTGGTCATCCTCGACAACCTCGAAGCCCTGGCGCCAGAGTCGTTGCAGGCCCTGTTGGATGCGGCGGTCGCGTGGTCCCTGGCCCGTGGCTCGCGCGTGTTGTGCACCACCCGGCGGCCGGAGTCCGGGCATGCGGAGTACAAGAGCGAGGGCACCTTCGTTCATCGCCGCATGCCGCTCGACGGCCTGGGCAGCGTGCGAGCCCCCGACGAGGCACTGGAGTGGTGTGCGGCCCTGATGCGGCTGCCGCCCGCGCCCACCGTGGCGGCGCCCAGGCGCCAGGCGCTGATCGAGCTGTTCGAGCGGGTGAGGTTCCATCCCCTGTCCATCCGGGTGCTGGCCCAGCAACTCAAAACCCGCCCGCCCGAGGCACTGGGCCAGCGCCTGGAGCAGTTGCTCGCGGAGCGCCCGCCTGCCAGCGCCGGGGACACCCCGGCTGAGTTGATCGCCTCGCTCGAGCTTTCGCTCGACAAGCTGGACCAGGCCGCGCGCCAGGTGTTGGCGCGCCTGGGCGTCTTCCAGGGCGGGGCGATGGAAGATGACCTCATCGCCATCACGGGCCTCAGTGAAAGCCAGTGGCCCGGCCTGCGCCGGCAGCTCGAAGCCGCTGCCCTCATCGAAGCCGAGAGCCTCCCAGGCGTCACCGTGCCCTTCCTGCGCTTTCACCCCACCCTGGCGCCCATGCTCTGGGCGCAACTCGACCCAGCCGAACAGACGCGCCTCGGCGATGCCCACCGCCAGCGCTACTACCTGACCTCCGGCTATCTCTACAAGCAAGACCGCCGCAATCCGCACCAAGTGCGGGCCGTTGCTTGGCGGGAGCTGCCCAATCTGCTCCATGCTGCCCACGCTGCTCTCGACGCCAATGACCCGGACGCGGTGGACTTCGCCGACAACGTGAACCGGTTCCTTGACTACTTCGGCCTCAAGCAGGAGGCCCAGAGGCTGTTGGCCCAGGCGCAGAAGGCGACGATCGATGTCGGCTCGAACGCGTGGTTCATGGCGCAGTCGAACCGAGGAGAGCAATTGTTCGATGCCGGCCAGGTGGTCGAGGCGATGCAGGTCTTCCAGGCCATCCTGAAACAAGTCGGAGAGGAACCCTCCGACCGACGAGCCATGACTCTGGGCCGCATGAGCCGGTGCTTTATCGCCGGGAAACGCCCCGCTCTGGCTGCCCAGAGCGCGAGCGAAGCAATCGCCGTTTGCGACAAGCTGGAGCAGAGCGATGACGTGAAGCGGCATCGAGGCGTGTTGCTGACCGACCTGGCCAATGCCCTTTGCGAACGAGGCATGTTAGCCGAGGCACGAAGGGCCTACGAGGACGGTCTGAGGATTGACGAAGAACTGAACGACCTGCGCGGACAAGGCGTCACCACTGGCCAACTCGGCATGCTGGCCATGCTGGAGGGCAAACTCCAGGAAGCCATCGAGAGGTGCCGCACGGCCTTGTCGCTGTTCCAGCAATTACGCGAGCCGGCGGCGGAAGCTGTGGCCTGGCATCAGCTTGGCCTAGTCTTCCAGACCGCGCAGCAGTGGGAAGACGCGGAGCGACACTATCGTGAGTCGGCGCGTATTAAGGAGGAGATTGGGATGGTCGGCGGAATCAACGGCGCCGCAACGACTTGGAACCAGTTGGCCATCGTCAGTCAGATGGCCGGCAATCTGGACGCGGCCGAGCGTTGGTATCGGAAGGCGATTGATGGCTTCCACTCTGTCGGTGACAGGGAGAGTCCCTCGCAATGCCTGAATAACCTCGCCGATCTTCTCAAAGGACAGCCCGGCCGGCTGGCCGAAGCAAGGCAACTGGCGGAAGAGGCGATGGCTATCAAGCGGACCCTCGATCCTGGAGCGGCGCAGATCTGGACGACGTACGACATCCTCGCCGATGTCGCGGACGCCGAAGCCGCCGACTCTGCGAACCACAGCTCGAAGGCGCAACTCCGAATCCAAGCCCGCGAATACCGCCGCCTGGCCCGCGAGGCGAAGCGCAACTACCCCGGCACCCGGCACGAGCTGCGACAGCACTGCCGGCTGGTTGTTGGCACCGTCGCGGCTGTGCACGATGTCGACGGGCGAAAACAATTGGAACAGGCGCTGCCACGCCTCGAACAGCGCGGCTGGACCAACCTCGTCGCTGCTATCCGCCGCATCCTGGCTGGCGAACGGGACGCCGACGCCCTGTGCTCCGCTCTGGATCACGAAGACTCAATGATCGTCGACGCCATCCTCGCTGGCCTAGCCGACCCGAACACGCTTTCGGACCTGATGTCCTCCGAGGCGCCGTCGAACTGACCTCGGACGAGCGAAGGGACAGGCTGCAGCCATCTCCATCAGGAAATCGGCACCACGAGAGCAATAACCCCTCAACCAAGGATCAGAAATGGCAAGTCCGGTGAAGCTGTACCAGAAGGAAATGCACGACAATCTTGGCTTCTTCGCGACCTGGCTCCCGGGCGACCGGATCGAGATCGGCGATGCTGGCGTCATCAAGGACGGAGTCTTCAAGCGTGTTGGATCCCTCGCCGAGTTGGGGATCGCGTTTGAGCTGAGCGAGAGCAGCTCGACTCAGGACGTGAAGTACACGTCCACCTCGGGAACCAAGGTGGACTTTTCGGCCGGAGCGAACGTCACGGGGATCGCGAAGGCCGAGATCACCATCGACTTCTCCCGGCAGGGGGCTTTCGTGTTTCACGCGTCGGGCCTGCGATCCCACAGGATCGCGAACCGCATGGAGGTTGCCCGCAAGCTGCTGGAGGCCTACCGCTCGAAGGTGTGGGAAGAGAGCTGGCTGCTGGTCGAGACGC
>JAEXQJ010000303.1 GCA_023438785.1 Pseudomonadota bacterium | reverse complement strand
GCCATTCGGGCGCGGCCCCGCGCGGGGCGGCCGCGCGCGTCCCGGCGGCGCAGGGCCTCGTGGGCCACGCTACTCTGCCAGGCCGGGCGCGTGGCGAGGAAGGCATCCAGGTTGGCCTGATTCAGATCGCCGAGCGCGGCGGCCCAAGTCTTGGTGTCGTTGGCAGTCTGATCGGCGAACTCGATGAGCTCGTCTTCCTGACCGTCCAGATCACCCAGGGTGAGGGCCACCGGGCGCTCCAGGCCGAAGTTGGTGACCAGGCGGGCGGCCAGGGCGCGCTCGGCGCTGAAGCTGGCGCCCTGCCAGGCCTTGCGCAGGAGCTGGTCCGCGAAGCGCGCCTCGTCGGTGTGGCGCCGGCGTGCTGCCCGCGTGATCACGTCGGCCAGGTACACATCGGAGGTTCGCAGGGGCACGTCCGGCGTCTGGTCAGCCAATACCACATCGGCATGGGCCTGAGCCAAGCGGCCGCTGCCCGCCAAGGCCGAGAAGAACTCGAAGGCGTGCCCCACCGCCTCACTGCCGCGCACCTCGGGATAGCAGCCATAGGCCATGCGATCAGCGGTGGACGAGAAGTAGCCGCAGGCCGCGCCGGAGGGCTCACCGTGGCGCGCGTGTAGATGAGAGAGCGCCGCGAAGCCGCCCGAAAAACACTGGGACATGACCGTCACCAGGCGAACCTCCGCGGGCAGCCTGCGCAGAACTTCGCGCAGCTCGCGCACCGAGATGGACTCGCGCCACAGACTGATGCGATTGTCCAGGGGATCACGCCGATTCTCGGTGCCGTGGTCGGTCACCAACAGCAGCACGGTGTGGCCCGGTCCCACTTGGGCGCGCAGTTGCTCCACGGCCCGGCGCAGAGCCGCCCGCGTGGCGGGGCGCAGACTCACGTCCGGCAGGGACGAGTTCTGCAGGTCGATGGCCCCGCGCAACTCGTCGCCCAGCTCCGTACCCTCGAGCAACGCCATGCCCTCGGGGTCCGGCAGGGCCACCGCCAGATCGGGCGCCGGATCGGTGCCGTCGCTCGCCAACACGAAGATGTTCTTCTGCGGCACGCCGACCTGCCGCGCCCAATCCAGCATCTGGCGCAGATGCGACAGGTGCGAAGAGAAGTTGTCCTGGCGACTGCCGCCGCCGTTGAGCATGAGGATGTGCAGCTTGTCGGGAGGTGTGGGCTCGGCGAACGCGCTCCGGGTGGCCAGCCACACGCACAACGCGGCGGCAAAGGCCAGGAAGCGATGACTGCGGATGCGCCTCACGCGCACCAGTCTACATCGAGGCGAGTGCGCCCACTTCACGCGGGCGGCCACGCTCACTGATCGCCGCAGCCCATAAGCCGGGTCCAGAATGCGGCAGCCCCTGGGTGTGGCAGCGGTCTGCCCGACGGAAGAACCGCGGACTCTGCAGCCCATGCGCCCAAGCGCGGCGAGCCCGCTCGAAATCCGACGGCGCTGCGCCTCTGCCGAGGCTGGCCCACCTTGGTCCTCCCGACGGTGGGCGGTGGATAGAGGTTCTTTCCTGTGACGATGATCAGGCAAATGCACACGGGCCTTGTGGTCCGAGTTGGCGCAGCACCTTCGCCATCGACCTTGCGCGCAGCAAGTGTCAATCGCGCCATCTCCTCGCACTCCTCAAGAGCCATCCCATCGCCAAAAGGATCCTGGCGGCCACGCACCTGCCGACCGGAATCCCCGAACTCCACCCGCGCGCCGACGCCCGGAGCGCGGACCGGGGAGGATGGGGATCATGAGACCAGCGACGACTGGCTCAATGGCCCCTTCAGCCGACCCTGTTGACGAGGCCCAACCAGGTGCCCGAATGCGCACGCGGCCACCCCTCAGCACGCGGGCTGCCCCCACCCGGCTCAGGGAAGGGGGCCACACTTCGCCGCGACTGTCCGACGCCTCAGGCTCCTAGGGCACCGTGGTGGGTATGGCGTAGAAGCGCAGTTGGGCCAGCTTCAGGCCGCTGTTGTCGTACTGCCAGAAGTAATCCTGCAGGGCGCCGTTGAAGAGGTTGTAGCGCTCGGCTTTCCCGTCGCCGTCGACGTCCGCATAGACGTAGAGCAGTTCCCTGGACACGTTGCTGAACGTCGGCTTGGAGCTGTCGCGCACCAGGACCATCGAGTAGATGCTGCACCATTGTTCCCCAGTCGTCGGATCTGTGGCGCAAGTGGTGGTCTTCGACCTGCCACCGGGCGTGCCGAGAGCGCGCGCGTAGACCGAGTACTGGGTGACACCGTCGTTCTCGGGATCGGGATTGGGCAGCTGAAAGCTGGCGCTGCCGTCGGTGCCGTTGCCGTCGAGGACTTGGAACTCACCTTCGGCCAGTTTGATCTGTGTGGATCCGGAGAGCGGCACGAAGATGCGGCCGCCGTGGCTGTCCGTCAGAGTGGCGCTCTTGGGATTGGGCACCCCGATGATATTCAGCGTGTAGTGCGCTCCGCTGGGGCTGCCGTTGCCGGTGAGCGCCTGCATCGTCTGCGGCGTCAGGGTCTCCTCCGAATTCTCCTCCTCACCCGGCGACATCCCGCAGCCATTCAGGGTTCCCATCGAGGCGAACAGGAGGAACAGGGACGAGCCAATTGCGGTGCTGATACGGTGCATGGGTCACCTCCATCGCTTGTGGGCGCGGTGAGTGGTTGCAATCACCGCACGCCCGTGGCTCCTCAAACGACCACCCTTCACCCGGGATGCACACGCGGCTCGCATCTTTGATGGCCCTCGCCGTCGACAGCAACGAGGTCACGCGCTCGCACGACCTCTTTCTCCGTCGCGCCAAGCCGTCGGCGGCCGACAGCGCCCGCCCCGGGTGAGCGGAGGACGGCTGCCCTCCACCGTGAGCGAGCGTGAGTCCCCGTCACGTCGATGAGCAGCCACAGGCACAGGCGGCCTGGGCACGGGTCGTCCGTGCCGCCTCACCTGCATCGGGCGCGGAGCATCCGCACGGGGTGGCAGCCTTGTCCTGGGGCACCCGTCCCGCCTCCCCGGCAGAGCAGTCACATGTGGCCTGCTCCTGGGGCGTGGAGCAACAGGGCGCCTTGTCGGCCGACAGCTCGCCCAGCGCTTCGGCCAGCGCCGCGTCGGCGGCCTCTTGGGCGCCTCGGCGGGCCGTCTGCCCGATGTGCGCGGCCAGCCGGATCTGATCGTCGCTGGCGCCGAGCGCGCGGGCGGCCTCGACATGGGCCTTCACCAACGCCGCCGCGTTGCCGGCCACCGCGGCGGCCACGCCGGTGAGGGCTTCCAGCTGGGCCCGCTCAGCACGAAAGGCCGCATCTATCTCGGGGTGGGCGAAGTTCTCGTCGGCGAAGCTGGACATGGCCTCGGCGGCCGCCTGACGGGCGCGCAGGCCGACCTCGATCACCAGACGCACGCCGCGCTCGCAGGCGCCGGTCTCGCGCGCACCCGCCACGAAACTGGATGTGCAGGGTCGGCAACCGGCCGCGATGGCCGCGCCCACGCCGATGAGGTTCTTCTGCTTGCTTGGAAGGGTCTCGACTGCCATGGGGATCTCCTCTTTCAGGTCTGGGGAATTGCCGCTTTCCGTGCGGCTTTCAACCTGATGACGGGTCCCCGTTGCGAAACGATACGCGGGCGCGGGAGTCTTCTCGGCGGGCGTATCCCCGGCCTGAGGCTGCTTCCTGTCGCAGCACAGGACGTTGGCTTCGTCGCGGTAGAACGTGCATTCCTGCTCCAGCAGGTCCTTGAGGCGGGTGCGCGCCCGGTGCAGCCGTATCTTGGCCGCGCCCACGGTCGCTCCCAACACGGCGGCCAGCTCCCGATCAGAGAGCTCGTCGCAATCACTGAGGGCCAGCACGGTTCGGTAGGTCTCGGGCAGTTTTTGCAGGATGTGCCCAACGCACCGACCCATCTGCTCGCGCACCAGACGACGCTCCTGACCCGCATCCTCGGCCAGTTCGGACGCCTCCTCGTCGTCGGTGGGCAAGGGCTCGCTGGCGTGGCGGGCTCGATTCCAGTCGTGCCCCGCGTTCATGGCGATGCGGAACAACCAGCTGCGCGGGCTGGCCTCGCCGCGAAATGCGCCGAACGCTTGCGCCGCCTTGGACAGCGCGATCTGGACCACGTCCTCCGCGTCGGCCTCACCCACCAGCCGGCTCAGAAACCGCACCAGTTGCGGTCGACATTCACGCACCAAGCAAGCGAACTCAGGGGCATCGCGATCCGTCATGGGCTGCCATGGTGCCACGTCCACCGCGGACGCACACCTTCGGCGGACGCCCGTTCCACTGGCGTGACTCCCAGAACGGCGTGTGCAGCGGAATCTGGACTTCGTCGAGTCGGCCTCACTCGACGGGCTGAGGGAGAAGTATCCCAAGCTGACACGACAGGTCCTGCCGCCGGAGATCCATCCGCTCGTGCTGCTGTCCCAGCGCAATGGCACGTAGCCAGCCTGCGCCCGCACGCGCAGACAGCCCGAGGCGGTGGCCCAGGCGGGCGCAACGCGGGCACACTCGCCACAGCGTTCACTGCAGCCGCTGGGCCAGGCGCGAGCCACGCGCCGAGACCTCGGCGTTGCCGATGGCCAGTTTGAGCGCCTTGCGCGAGCCCACCAGGATGACCAGCCGCTTGCCGCGCGTGACCGCCGTGTACAGGAGACTCCGCTGCAACATGACGTAGTGCTGGGTGTGCACGGGGATGATCACCGCGGCGTACTCGGAGCCCTGCGATTTGTGCACGGTGGCCGCGTAGGCCAGGGTCAGCTCGTCCAACTCGTCGGCGGCGTAGGTGATCTCGCGCTCGTCGAAACGCACCACGGCCTCGTCGGCCTCGCTGGCCACACGCACGATCTCGCCCATGTCGCCGTTGAAGACGTCTTTGTCGTAGTCGTTGCGCAGTTGCATGACCCGGTCGCCGACGCGGTACAGGCGGGCGCCGCTGCGCAGCTCGGGCTGGCCGGTGGTCAGGGCATCCTGCAACAGCCGGTTGAGATTGGCCGCACCCAGCTCGCCCCGGTGCATGGGCGCCAACACCTGGATCTGCCGGGGCTGCAGGCCATAGCGACGGGGCAGGCGCGTGACGACCAGATCGCGAATCAGCCTGGCCGCCGCCTCGGGCGATTCTTCTTCGAGGAAGAAGAAGTCACGTTTGTCCTGAGCCGCGC
>JAEXQJ010000277.1 GCA_023438785.1 Pseudomonadota bacterium | reverse complement strand
GGGGGGGGGGCGGGGGGGCGAGAGTCTTAGTTGAGCCACCAATCCAAAGAGCGCTGACGTCCGCCCAGCAGAACCCGCTCCGAAAGATCATCCGGTCGTTTGGCTGCCCCGCGGGTGTGGGCCTCAGCCCCGGAGCGCGCAACACTCGTCCGACCTCGCCGAGAAACGGTGCATGGCCAGACCATTGCGGTTCATTCCACCCGGCTGTCTCGTTGAGGTCACCACCCGCACCATCCAGGGCAGGCTCTTGCTCAAGCCCTCGCCCGAGCTGAATGACATCATTCTTGGTGTCATCGGCAAGGCCCAGGACCTCTACCGCATGGCCGTCCATGGCTTCGCGGTCGCCTCAAACCACTGCCATGTGCTGTTGTCGCCCACGAGCGCCCAGCAACTCGCCAGGTTCATGCAGTATCTCAACGCCAACATGGCTAAGGAAGCCGCTCGCCTGCACGACTGGCCCGACCGCGTCTGGTCGCGCAGGTACCGCGCGATCGTCGTAGTCGACGAGCAGGCTGCGCACGCCCGCATGCGCTACCTCCTGTCCCACGGGACGAAGGAGGGACTGGTTGCCGGCGCTGCAGCCTGGCCGGGCGCGAACTGCATCGCGACCCTCACTCGCGGCGAGCGACTGCGCGGAACCTGGTTGGACCGCAGCGCCGAGTACGTCGCCAGGGCCAGCGGCAAACACGTTCTGCCAGGACAGTTCGCAAAGACCTTCGACGTCAGACTCACACCGTTGCCCTGCCTGCGCCACCTCGACAGTGACCAGCAACAGGCCCACTACCGCCGCGTGGTCCACGAAATCGACGTCGCTGCTGCTGCCGCCAACAAGGCCAAGGGCAGGCAGCCCCTGGGCGTCGCCAGGATCCTCGCCCAGGACCCGCACCACCGCCCCGCGTCCCCTGACCGCAGCCCTGCACCGCTGGTGCACGCCCACGACAAAGAGAAGGGCCACGAATTCCGAGTCGCGTACCGCGCCTTCGTCTCCGATTTCCGCGCCGGCGTCGCGAGGCTGTTCGGCCAGGCCAAGGACATCGCAAGACTCTTCCCAGACTGGGCCTTCCCGCCAGCGCCCCGGTTCAATGCCCGGCCTGAGGCAGCGGCGGAATCCGCTGCCGCTGCCTGAACGCGCCTTCGGCCCCCACGAGCCCCGGCCCCTGGTGAAGGGAGAGATCTGCCCGAGATCTGCAAGCTGCGCGAGAGCCACCCGCCGACGGCCACCATCTCCCGCGCCCGGAGAGCCGATCACCGTCTCCGCGAGGCCGCTGAGCGCGCCTAGACCGGCACTCTCTGGCTAGCAGCCATCCGATCACGCCGTTCACGGTCGATACCCAAGTAGCTCACTGGCACCACACCCTGGCTAGACCGGCACTCTCTGGCTAGCAGCCATCCGATGACGATGACGCCGTTCACGGGCGGTATCCAAGTAGCTCACTGGCACCACACCCAGGGCACCACACCCAGGTGGCACCACAGCCCGGGGGCGAACGAGGACTGGGCAATGGACTTCTACCCCTCTGTACTGTATGCCCACCCTGGCCCAATCAAGTGATTGCCGGTGTCCACAAAACGGAGGGAGCGCCAAAACGGACTCCAGGTACTATCTGCTCATTGATGACATCCATAAGGACCAGTTCGTCAACACGGTCTACTGTGGTTCGGAAAAGGGCTACCTGGGCGCGGTTGCGGCCGGAAATGTCTCCGCGCTCCGGGGAGGGGGCGACGTCCTGGCGTTCTATCGTCTGCCGGATGTTCGGGTGGAGCACCGTCCCGCAGACATCTCCCTCTCCCATGGCCTGGTCCCGATCGTCAGCGCTCGCGCGGCCAAGGTCGTGTCCACCGTCGCGCCCAATGACGTTGAGCTCTTTCGCGGAGTTCTTCCTGGTGAACCCGAACCCTTGTACCTGGTTAGCATTCTGAAACGCGGCGAGAGCTACATCGACCGTGCGCGATCGAGGTTTGGGACGTATCCGAATGACCCGAGGCTTCCGCCTCACGTGATCGGCAAGATCAGTTGGATCGATCGGATGGTTCTCGACGTGGAAATGACACGGAATGTGCACGTCCTTCGACCGCTGCCCTCTCACGTTTGTGTTTCCAAGGAGTTGTGGTCGGCTTTGGAGGACGCCGGGGCGACCACCGGGGTCAATGTGAGGCCAACGGAGAGGCTTCGGTGACGGCCATCGAACTCTTTCGACCGGACCCGTTATCGCGCCTCGCGACCTGGATCGCGAACCGAGCGCACGACGTGAGGCTCTCGAGTGGCCGTCTTGACCGTCAGTCTGGGGGACTCGCTTACCAGCTACGCCGACGACAAGGCGTAGCGGCTGGTGGACGAGGGGTGGGCATGGGCCTCGGAACCCAAGCACCCGAGGCGAGCCCGGCCGACAATCCTTCCGATTGCTCCGGAACGGAGTTCCTGGCCTTTGCCGCCTGCGTACGTGCGAGAAATCTGTGGAGCTGAACGGGATCGAACCGTCGGCCTCCTGGGCGCCATTTCCGGCTGAGACAAGGAAACCACTGACATCGCGGCCGGAATCGTTCCGAAACCGAGCGTGGGCCGGCGGACATGCCGCCATCAAACGCCTGGCCAACCCTCAACGGGTATCCGGCGCGGCTCGCACCTTCTCTCCATCGCCTCAAGACGCCGAAAGGCATGCCCAGAACAGGGGGCATCGGCCGAAGGCTCGGGCCAGAATGGTGGTGTGGAGAAGGGAGCCAGCGGAAACATCGCGCTTAAGCGCGCCTACGATCACGCAGCCGGCGAGGACCGAAGGCGCTACCTGGTGGAGCGCCTGTGGCCAAGAGGTGTCCGCAAGGAAGCCCTGGTCGTCGAGGCGTGGCTGAAGGACGTCGCTCACCTAGAGCACCGAACGGTTTGAATCGGTCGCGAAAACGCGGATCTGCGTCGCATCCCTTCGTTGCTC
>JAEXQJ010000211.1 GCA_023438785.1 Pseudomonadota bacterium | reverse complement strand
GCAGCAACAACCGACGGCGGTGTCCACCAGACCGGGCGGGGGTAAACTGCGCCCTGTGGCCGCGACTCGCCTCCCAAGACCAGCGAGCGGCAGCCGACACCGGACGTGCGAGCCTGTGTAGCCACCTTAAGCATGGAGAGTAGGTCTGGCGGCATGTGCTGGGAGGGGGCTCGCGCCAGAAGAAGAGCCTTCGTTTCGCCTAAGCTCTGGTAAGAGAGATTGCGACTTCGTGGCACAGCGTGGTCTAGTATGTGACTGTACTTACACAGCGAGGTAAGCATGCGATTGCCCTCTCTCTGCCCTGACTGCACGTCGCGAAGTCGCCTCCACTCGCCAGCACGCCTGATTCGTGGGGCCCTCATGGTCGCTGCGATTCTATTGCTGGCCCCGGCCTGCAGCCGCTTGGTGGACAGCGATGTTGTCCAGTGTTCGGTCACCCAGGACTGCACCCAGCGCGGCGGAGAATTCGCGGATTCGATTTGCGTGGATCACTTCTGCCAGCCGGTGAAGCAGGTGGAGTGCTCGGTCAGTCTGGACTGCACGCAACGCGGGGACGAGTTCGCGGGCTGGGTTTGCGTGGATAACACCTGTCAGGCGCCGGGACCTTGGACCTGCCTCGACAATGTTGTGTGGCCCTCATCGACCCCGGGCAACGTCACCGCGATCATAAACTTCACGGACATCATTACCGGGCAGCCCGTCGCGGGGGTTGCCTTCCAGGTCTGCCACAAACTGGATACAACCTGTGCCGCGCCCATCATTCGCGATCTCACAAGCGACTCCGCCGGTCGAGCATCGTTCACGGTGCAGTCGGGTTTCGACGGTTACTTCCAGTCGACATCGGCCGGCATCATGCCGTTTCTGTACTTCTTCTATCCTCCCCTGACCAGCAATCGCGAGGTCCCCTCGGTCCCGATTCTGCAGGAAACCGCGCTCGCCACCTTTGCCACCATGGCGGGCGGGACCGTGATGCCCAACCGGGGCCACGTGCTGGCACGCGCCTACAACTGCCTTGGCCAAACCGCCGAAGGCGTGCATTTCACCAGCCCCGAAGGCAACGATGAGACCGCGCCGTTCTACATGATCAAGGGAATTCCCTCGACCAAGCATTCGGCAACCGACAGCTCGGGCAACGGCGGCTTGCTCAATCTGCCGCCTGGGACCGCAACCCTCACCGGAGTGTTGGATAACGGCGACGCGATAGGAACCCTCAGCGTGGTGACCGTGGCGGGACGGATGACCTACACGGCCATGGTACCCAGTCCTCGGTAGTCGCCATGTCTGAGGACTTTCCTCGACAGATAGGCCGATACGAGAGCATCACCCTGCTCGGCGAAGGGGGTATGGCGCGCGCCTATCTGGCGGTCAGCCGCGGCCCCGGAGGATTCAACAAACTGGCGGTGATCAAGCAGATCTTGCCCCAGTACGCCAGCGATTCGGATTTCGTCGCCATGTTCTTGGACGAGGCGCGCCTGGCCGCGCGGCTCCATCACCCCAACATCGTTCAGACCTATGACGTGGCCGAGCATGACGGCAACTACATCCTGGCCATGGAGTACCTCGAAGGGCTCTCGCTTGCGTCCATCTACAGGCGCATCCATCCCAGGGTTCTTCCCATCGAGACCCACCTATGGGTCCTCACCCAGATCCTGGCCGGGCTGCACTACGCCCACACCTTGTGCGACTACGACGGGACGCCCTTGGGCGTGGTTCACCGAGACGTGAACCCGGCCAACGTTCTCGTCACCTATGCCGGCGACGTGAAGCTGCTCGACTTCGGCGTGGCCAAGGCTCGCGGGGCCCTGGCGGCCAACACCGAGCGCAACATCAAAGGCAAGCCCGCCTATTGTGCGCCCGAGCAGTTGTGGGGCGGCGAGCCCGATGCCCGCGCCGACGTGTTCGCCGCAGGCGTCATGTTGTGGGAGGTCATGGCCGGCCGGCGCTTCAACCGAAGCAAGAGCCTCATCGATGCGGCCAAGACACGCCTGAGCGGCAAGGAGCCCCTGATTCGCGACGTCTGCCCCGACGTCGATCCCGCGCTGGCTGAGATCTGCGATCGCGCGATGGCGTGGAATCCAGAGCAGCGTTATGCCAACGCTGCGGAGTTCCGCATCGAGCTTCAGGCGCAGTTGGATAAACGGAGCGTTCCGGGCCGACGAATCCTCGTCGAACGGATGGAGGAGGTCTTTGCGGCCGAGCGCCGCGAGTTGGGCAAGCTCATCGAGACGCGCCTGGCCGACAGGACCGCCTTCCCGCCGTCGACTCCGACATCGAAAACCCAGGTCTCGGTTGTCAGCGCCCTCCCGTCCCCCACGCCCTCGAAGACGCCGACCACGCCCGTCGCAGGGGCGAACACGCCGACCAAACCATTCTCGGTCCCGGTCCGTACCTCCATAGATGCCCGACCGACATCGACGATGGCCTTTCGCCTTCTGGTCGGGGCGGCCATGTTGGCTGCGGCGTTGGCGAGCGGGCTTGTCATATGGTCTTTTCGCTGGAACTCCGGACAGGCGAATCAGGCGTTATCGCCGGCGGCAACCACACCCTCTCGTCCGGCTCCGGCATTTCCGGGGGCTGTGACAGCAGGGAAGTCGGGAGCCGCACCCGCGGCCCCTGCCGTGGTGCCTGATGGGACCGGGCCGGGGAATCCATCCGAGATGTCGCCGGGCACGAGATCGCGCGCCCAGGCGGTGAAGCCCCGCCCGGTCAAATTGCAGAAGAAGCTGGTGTCGCGAATCCCGATCGCGAACCCGGTGCCCCGGCCGGCGTCCCCTGCGCGGTTCGCGGCCCAGCCGCCCAGCGAAGCGCCCCCGCCGCCTGTCGATGGGGATTCCGCCCCCGGCGCGCGACGGCGTCCTGCTCCCAGCAACCAGTCTGGTTCGATCGCGGAACCCGGGAGTCACCTGCTTCGGGCCGCTGTCCCTGTCCACACCAACGTTGACGAAAAGGACCCATACACCCCATGAGCAACGTCATTCGTATCTGGTTGATCGTCCTGGGCATCATGGGCGGAGGCCCGGCCCTGGGCGCCGAGGCCACAGGCAAGCCGACCAGCGACCTCAACCTGGATGTCGCGCGCGCCGCCTTTCAACGCGGGGTCGAGTTCTTCCACGAGGGCAATTTCCAGGCGGCCTTGGCCGAGTTCCAAAAGGCGAATCTCAACGGCCCTTCGTATCGGATTCTCTACAACATCGCGCAGGCGCAGTACGAGCTGCACGACTACGTGGCGGCGCTGAAGTCTTACAAGCAGTACCTGGCCAACGGCGCGGCGGAGATACCAGCCGTCCGGAGGACGCAGGTCGAGGAAACCATCGCGAAGCTGCAGACCCGTATCGCCTATCTCGAGATCTCCGTCAGCGTGGATGGCGCCCAGGTGAGCATTGATGACGCTCCGATAGGCACCTCGCCCCTGGCCGGGCCGGTTCCCGTGAATCCGGGCCCCTGCCGCGTGGCGGCGACCAAGGCAGGCATGCTTTCGGAGACCCGTTCCGTCACCGTCGCCGGCGCGGATCACGTAGAGATCGGGCTCGAGCTGCACGCGGCTCCTCGGGGCATTCCCGCCACGGAGGGCGCGGCGGCATCGACGTCGGCCGCCCCCGCCAAGACAAAGACCGCGCGCTCGCGCGTGCCGCTCATCACGAGTCTGGCGGTTACGGGTGCGTGTGCCATGACCACGGGCATTTTCGGCTTGCTCACCCTGCGGGCCAAAAACGACCTCGACCGGGATCTCGACACCTTCGCGGTGTCGCCGAACCGGGTGGATCAGGATCGATCGCGGGTGCGCAACTACGCCTTGTTCACCGACATCGCCGCCGTGGCCACCCTGCTGTCCGGTGGTCTGTCGCTCTACCTGGCACTGGCCCATTCGGGCGACGAGACCTCGCAGGCGCCCCATCCCCGCCCGCGCCTGGCCGTGACCCCCACGCTCAACGGCGTGGCGTTGTACGGCGGCTTCTAGGTTAGATTCGTGCGAGATCGCAGGCTGACGAAGAAGTCATCGGCCTTGCCACACCCGTCCGGCGAATCGATCTCCACCCGGACCGGCCGCAAGGGAAGCCGCCATGCTGGCGACCGCCGCGGCCAGCGGCAAGGTGCTGGCGAGGAGCACGACGCTAGGCTGGCACAAGTCGAAACGGAGCCGCCACGTCCATCGCGTGCCGCACGACCGGTCGAAATCAGCCATCAGCCGAGATCAAGACCCAAGGACCCGGGAATCCATATTCATGGAACCTCACGGATGCCCACGGCGATGCTCTCACACCCATGACTTGCGCATCATCAAGCGCGCGCTTGCGATCTTCGCCTCGACCATCTTGGTAGCCGGACTGGTTGGCTGCTCGTCCACCGCAGAGCCAGATCAAGTCGGGACCGGAGGAAGCAGCGGAACCGGCGGGAACGTGCCGAGTGGCGGGGCCTCTGGCCTAGGCGGGGCGGCAGGCTTGGGGGGAACGAGAACCACCGGATCGGGCGCTGGCGAAGCCGCCGGGGGGGGCATCACGAACGGTGGTTCGGGTGGGAACACCGGTGGAGTGGCGGGAGCGGGCGGCACGTCGAGTGGCGGTGGCGGCACTGCCAGCGGCGGCAGCGGTGGCACGAGGCCGACCGGCGGAGCCCTCGCGACCGGTGGCACGACGCTCGGCGGTTCAAGCGGAGGAACAGCGACCGGAGGCAGCACCGGCGGCGCGAGCTCCGCGAAAGGCGGAAGCTCGGGCACCGGCGGCGCCGCTGCCGGTGGGACCACCGGGACCGGCGGCACCGCAGGAACCTCCGGGCCGGCGGCGCTGGTCACGTGTCCGGATCTCCCAGGGGCAACCGCGAGTCCGCTCTATTCCGTGACAGTCGGTGGCAAGCCTTTGTTCGTGGAGAAGCTAACCAAGTTCTCTCCGGAGATGCAGGTGCACTATGCCCATGGCTCGTTGTCGGGGACGGGCACAGCCGCCGTCGTGGTGACGGTTAGCGAAAGCTTCAGCTCGTTTACGGTCAGCCCCAAGAGCCGGAAGCTCTCCGCCACCAAGAGCGGGAACGCTATCACGTTCAACACCGGCCCCAACTACCTGATCCTAAAGTTCGACTCGAAGGAGCTGCTGTTCATCCTGCTCGACGCCGAGGAGGTCAATCCACCCAAGATCGGCGACGCCAACGTGAAGAACCTGGCGGACTACTCCGTCGACAACACGGGCGCGTCCCTGGTGACCTCGAAGATCCAGTCGGCCATCAACGCCGCGTCGGGGGCCACCCAGAACATCCTCTATGTCCCGGCCGGCAAGTACAAGGTTGGCGAGCTGTGGCTCAAGAGCAACATGACGATGTATCTCGCCTGCGGCGCCGTTCTCTATGGCTCGAGCTCCAAGGGCGATTTCAACACCGGTAGCGGCGGGATCAACATCGAGGGGATGCAGCACTCGCTGATTCGGATGTATCAAGTCAAGAACACAAAGCTGTTGGGCCGCGGGGTTCTCGACGCCAACGGGAAGGCGATTCGCGCCGCGGGTCTCAGCGCCAGCCTAATGAAGATCGAGCAAAGCTCGGAGGTTACAGTGGACGGGGTCCTGGTGAGAGATTCGAGCTACTGGAACACGCTCATCTACCGCAGTGATCAGGTGACGCTCCAGAACTACAAGGTCATCAATTGTCGACCGACCACGACCACCTACAACAACACCGACGGCGTGGACTTCGACGAGTCGACGAATGGCACGCTGACCAACGCCTTTCTGTATACCGGCGATGACGCCATGGCGACCAAGAACGAGGAAGCCAGTGGCACAGTCAATACCAAGAACATCATCCACGAGAAGGTCGTGGTCTACAACAACTCTGCGGGTTGCAAGATCGGGACGAAGACCATGGGGCAGACCATGGACAACGTCGTGTTCAAGGACATCGATCTGGTCAAGGCAGCTCGAGGCTTGGTGATCGACGGGGCTGATACGGCGGTGGTACAGAATACGACGTTCCAGGATATCCGCATCGAAGCCGCCGATGCCTCCCTGGTTGACGTGCAGAACAACAGCCTTCCCAGCTGGCGCACGGCGGCCGGGAAGACGGTCATCAAGGAGACCTTCTTCACGAATGTCAGCGCCGATGTACGGAAGGCAATCAACCTGCACGGAGCTTCGTCGAGCGTCAATGTCACCGGCGTCCACTTCAACAACTTCACCGTGCAGGGCAACGCCATCAGCCAAAGCAACTTGAGCACCAACTCCTATGTTTCCGGAATCACCTTTAAGTAGATGCCTCCCTTGCCCTGGTGCGCCCATGCGTCGGACATCAGTATCTGACTTCCACGATTGCATTGACCTACCTCGGACTCCTTCTTTGGATCAACGACGATGTCGTTCGCTTCCGTGGCCGGGGCATGGAAGTGGAAGGGTGCCTGGCCGCCGGTTGGCGGAGCACGAAGCACGAGTGATTCCGTCTCGATGCCAATGACCAAGGCGCGGCTCCCCTGTTTGGCCGCGTCCACCGCGGGGAGAAGGCCGGGGTGGACCACCCTCGCCCTCGTGACGGTGCCGGCCCCGCCGGTCCCGGCGCTGTTGACCTGGGCAACAATCGGGCAGGTGTTGTTGCGGGACTTCCACTGTGCTGTCGCTGCGCAGGCGCTACGCCCGACCATAGCGACCGCTGCCCGGGACCCCCGACGCGCGCCCGGCTGAGTCTCGACGAGGGTCAGGGCGAAGGCTCGTCGCGATCCGTGCCCAGTGTCGCCAGGATGGGCGTCCATCCCAGCACGGGCAGGTAGTACCGGGCCCAGTCGAAGGGTAGCCAAATCACCGTCGCCACGACGGTGCTGGCGAGCAGCCAGACGAAATAGGCCTCGCCCTGGAACCGGCCGGCGCCGCGCAGCCGTATGGCCAGTCGCACGAGTCCCACGACCATCAGGCCGAGCAGCAACACCGTCGACCCTTCGACCAGCCAGGCCAGGGGAAAGGCCGCGATGAGCAGCACGATCTTCGCGCCGCGCGAGATCGGCAAGGGCAGGCCTCGGCGCGACGCGAATCCGAGGAGGATTCTCCCCAACACGGCGCCGGCCACGACGGTGGCGATGACCACCACGAGATGAGGAAGGGCGCCTTCCAGGCCCTGGGCGTGGAGGCCGTGCTCGGGGCTCCAGAAGACCCGCGACCACAGCAAGCGCAGGGCACGGCCCAGGCTGGTGACCCGCGCGGAAGCGTGCAGTGGATCGAGTGCCTGCTGGGCTATCGAGGCCGACCACCCGCGAAGCATCCACAGGGTGCGTTCCAGCGGGCTCGACCACAGGAACGGATTGATGGCGATGAAGGTGGCGAACGGGATCGCCACGGCCATGGCGGCGCGGGCGATGCGCGCGCGTATCGAGCCGGGGACCCAGGCCAGGAAGACCGCGGTGGCGACGACCGCCGTACCAGCGCTCAGCTTGCTGCCGCAGGCCAGCCCCAGGAGCATGAGGCCTAAGGGCAGGGCCCACGGGCGACGGCGGCGCAGCCAAACGAGCACCCAGCCCGCTCCAGCGAGCGTGAACGCGAGTTGAGGGATATCGGTGTAGATGCGCACACCGTGCCAGCGGAAGGGCTGGCTGGCGAACAGCAGCGCGGGCGCGAGCAGCGCCGCCCACGGCGAGGCGACAAGCTGCCGCGCGATCCAGAAGAGCAGGCCCAGACAGACGACCGCCAAGATGGCGATGGCCATGCGCCCGGCCGTGAGGATGTGCTCGGGCGGGAGGTTGCCTGCCGCCAAGTTCTCCTCGTAGCTGTAGGGCCAGCGCCAGGCGTAGAGCATGCGGTCTGCCGGGGTACGCGCCCATGCCACCGCGCCGCCGACGATGTACTTGGCCACCGGCGGGTTCAGGTTGCCCCAGGCACCCAGTTGGTGTTGGACGAAGGCGTCGTCCCAGCGTTCGAGGGGGGCGCCCTGCGTGGCCAGCCGCCAGGTCAGGTAGCTGCTCGTGATCCAGAACGGCTCATCGACCGTCGCGCGATCACCGGCGCCGGCCTCGGCCAGCAGAATGGCTCCCATCGCGCCGATGGCCAGCACGACCCCGAGAACTGAAAGACGCGCGGGGCTCCTCAGCGCCATGGGCCCGCCATTATAGTGGCGGGCACCGCTCGCCGGTCGACGCCCAGGTGTCGCCGTTTCAGCCGTCAGGTACGCGCCAGAGGCGAAGGTGGAAGCCGATCCGGCCTACTTGAGACCCAGCACGTCGCGCATGTCGTAAAGGCCGGCGGGCTTGCGGGCCAGCCAGAGGGCGGCGCGCACGGCGCCCACGGCGAAGGTGTCGCGTGAGGAGGCGCGGTGGGTGATCTCGATGCGATCGCCCTGGCCCAAAAAGAAGACCGTGTGATCGCCGAACACGTCGCCGCCGCGGATGGTCTGGATGCCGATCTCGTCGTCGGTGCGCGGGCCGATGTCGCCGTGGCGCTCGTAGCGGGCCACCTTGGCCAGATCGCGGCCGCTGCCCTCGGCCAGGGCCTCGGCCAAACGCAGGGCCGTTCCCGAGGGGGCGTCGCGCTTGGCGCGGTGATGGGCCTCCACGATCTCCAGGTCGTAGGCCGGACTCAGGAGGCGTGCGGCCTCGGTCACCAGGCGCAGCATGACGTTCATGCCCACGGACATGTTGGGCGCCAGGACCACGGGGATGGTCTTGGCCACCTCGGCCACGGCGGCCTTGTCCGCTGCCGACACGCCGGTGGTGCCGATGACGATAGCCGCGCCAGCCTGGGCCGCGGCTTGGGCGTTGGTTACCGCGGCGGCGGGCGACGAAAAGTCGATCCACACGTCCGCGACGCCGGCCGCGGGGCGCTGGGCCTGCAGCTTGACGCCGCTCGCGGGCAGACCGGCCAGTTGGCTGGCGTCGGCGCCCAGTTGGGGGAGATCCGGGCGCTCGACGGCCGCCACCAGGCGACCTTGCGCGTTCGCGATGGCACGCATGATGGCGCAGCCCATTCGACCGGCGGCACCGAATACAGCAATACGGACGGGATCAGACATGACGAGCTCCGTGAGCGGCGGGAATGCGGGCGCGACGGCCCGCGGTCGCTAGATCAGCTTGAGGTCGACGAGGATTTTCTTCACCTTGTCGCGGTTCGCGCCGCTCATGGCGACGAGAGGCAGGCGGATCTCGTCGGCGATCTTGCCCATCATGGCCAGCGCGGCCTTCACCGGAATGGGGTTGGCCTCGATGAACAGGCCCTCGGACAAGGGGAACAGCTTGTAGTGCAGTTGGCGCGCCCGGACCCAGTCGCCCGCCGCGGCCGCGTCCCACATGGCCGCCATGTCGGCCGGCGCCACGTTGGACACCACGGAGATGCAGCCCTGCATGCCCAGCACGTAGCACGGGAACGCGGTCGCATCGTCGCCCGACAGGACGTTTAGGCGATCGCCCACGCGGGAGATGATCTGCGCGGCCCGCTGGGCCGACCCCGTGGCCTCCTTGACCGCCACCAGCTGCGGCAGCTCGCACAGGCGCGCGATGGTGTCGGGCGCCAGATCGCAACCTGTGCGGCCCGGCACGTTGTACAGCACCATGGGCATGGGCACGGCTTCCGCCACCGCCTTGAAGTGACGGTACAGGCCCTCTTGCGTGGGCTTGTTGTAGTACGGGGTCACCTGCAGCGTGCCGTCGGCGCCCACCGCCTTGGCCTCGCGGGTCAGCTCGATGGCCTCGTGGGTGGCGTTGGCGCCTGTGCCGGCGATGACGGGCACGCGCTTGCGCGCCTCCTCGACGACGATCTTGACGATGCGGATGTGCTCCTCGTTGGTGACGGTCGGCGACTCGCCGGTCGTTCCCACGGGCACCAGGCCGTCGATGCCGGCGCGAATCTGCTCGTCCACCAAGCGGCGCAGGGCCTCCTCGTCGACAGCGTCGTTGCGAAACGGCGTGACGAGTGCGGTGATGACTCCCTTGAACATGCGGTGAACCTAACACGAGTTGGCCAACTGGGAATGCGCTGGCGATGCCGGGCGCGCCTGCGGGTATGCTGGCCCGATGAGCGCAGTGCATGCCTGGATGGTGGCCCTGACCTTGGTGGCGGACGTGGTGCCGCCCGGGCGCACGGTCAGCAAAGACGAGGGCGTCGTTATCTCCGTGGTGGCTACGAGTGATCTGCACGGCCGCCTGGAGGCGTTGCCCTGGCTGGGCGGGCACCTGGCCAACCTGCGCCGGCAGCGGGCGGCCGACGGTGGGGCCGTGGTACTGGTCGACGCGGGGGACATGTTCCAGGGCACGCTGGAGTCCAACCAAGCCGAAGGGGCACCGGTGGTGGAGGCCTACAACGCCCTGGGCTACGCGGCGGCGGCGCTGGGCAACCACGAGTTCGATTTCGGCCCCGAGGGCCCGGCCCTCTTGCCGGCCAGGCCGGGCGAGGATGCGCGCGGCGCCCTCAAGGCCCGGGCCCGGCAGGCGCGGTTTCCTTTCCTGGCCGCCAACCTGGAGCAGGCGCACCAGCCCGTGGCCTGGCCCAACGTGCGGCCCTCGGTCCTCATCGAGGTGGCGGGGATCAAGGTCGGCCTGGTGGGCGTGACCACCCCGTCGACTGCCACCACCACGCTGCCGGTTAACGTCGACGGCCTGACCTTCGCGCCCCTGGCGCCCGCCATGGCACGCGAAGCGGCGCGTCTACGAGCCCAGGGGGCGCAGGTGATCATCGGCTTGGCCCACGAGGGCGGCCGGTGCACGCGCTTTGGCGATCCCGACGATCTGGCCAGTTGCGATGTGCAGAGCGAGATCATGGCCCTGGCCCGCGCCCTGCCCGAGGGCGTCGTGGACGTGTTGGTGGCGGGCCACACGCACCAGGGCATCGCCCATCGCGTGGGCCGCGTCCCGGTGATCCAGGCCTATTCGCTGGGGCGGGCGTTCGGCCGCGTGGACCTGATCGTGGACCGGGTCACTGGTCACGTGCGTGACACCCGCCTATTCGTGCCCCATTTCGTGTGCGGCGAAAAAGGGGAGGCGAGCAGGGCGGACTGTCGGCCCCGACCCTACGAGGGCGGCGAGGTGCAGGCGGACGCCCGCGTCGAGGCGCTGCTGGCACCCGCGTTCAAGAGGGCAGAGTCGCAGCGCAGGCAGGACACGGGCGTGACCTTGGCCGCCGACTTCCGCCACAACGGGGAGCGCGAGACGCCGCTCGGCAACCTGGTGGTGGATCTTTTGCGCCAGACCCACCCGCATGCCGATGTCGCCCTCATGACCGGCGGCAACATCCGCGCGGGGCTGCCTGCCGGGCGCCTGGAATTCGGCGCGCTGTTCGAGGCCCTGCCCTTCGACAACAGCCTGGCCACCCTGCGCCTGACCGGCGCCCAGTTGAGCCGCTTGTTCGTCCGCCAACTGGAGCGTCCAGGTCGACCGATCCTGATGTCCGGCCTGCGCGTCGAGGCCCGCTGCGAAGCGGGGCGGCTGGTCGTGCGTCTGCGCCGGGACGACGACCGGCCCGTGAAGCCGGACGAGAGGCTGACCATCGTCACCAACGATTTCCTCGCCACGGGGGGCGACGGTCTGTTCGGCAAGGTGAAGGCCAACATCGAAGGCCATCGTCTGGTCCGCGACACGATTTTCGAGTTGCTCAAGAAGCGCGGCGGAACCCTGGACCCCAACGCACCCGCCCTGACCCCCACCCGCCTGATGGCGCCCGGTCCACGCCCCGTGCGCTGTGGGGGCCCGGGCTAGCTCAAAGAGGGCCTACCCGCCATCTGGCGGTTCGCGGAGGTGGCGCGAAGGCGCGGGACGGAACCCAGCCTCCGTGCTCGGCCCCGCCGCGAGGGAGGACTGGCCGGCCTCGCGAGCGATGTCAGCGCCGCACGACCTCACCGCGGCGGCGTGGGACGTAGGTCACCTGGTCGAAGGGGAACTTGAAGACGTCCTCGCCGATACGGGCCAGCAGCCACACGCCTCGGGCGTTCACGTCGCGGTCCGTGAAGACCAAGCCGGCCATGGCCTGGCCGGGGAAGAGGGTGGTCTTGCGAAGAGCCGCCGTGGCCCAGTTGGCTCGGTTCAGCTCGTAGGCCGAGACCTGCCGGCCCTCGCGGGCCTGAACCGCCTCCAGCGCGTTGCCTTCTTGCGCGGCGAATTCCAGGGCCTCGTGGGTGCCGTGATGCTGGCCCGCGCTGGCCACGGCCGCGGTCGCGCCCAGCAAGAGCATCACGCCGTGGAAGGCCTCGTCGTTGGCGTTCTCTGCCTGCTGGCGTGAGCGCGCGATGTCCAGATCCAGAAGCACCTGTTCCGGGTCGGTGGCCAGGCGCGCGGGGGTGCACGTTTCCGGGCGCGAACGATCGGGACGCGTACACGTCGCGAACGAGAAGGCGTTCGAATCCAGGAGCATGGGCTCCGACGAGAGATTCTCGATCTCCACGCGAAAGCCCAACTGAGAGTCGCGCTCGAACGCGAAGGCGGTGGCCATGCGGGCGCTCTTGCCTGTCTTGCTGGTCACGGCCAGGCCACCGACCCACACCGGATCGTTGGTCCGCGGGGTGAGCCGCAACACCGGTTGCGCCGACACACAACCGCCCAGCGCCGCCGTGATGAAAAGCAGAACGATGGACCCCGAACCTCTTCCGCACGGAACACGCATGCGCCCCAGGAGAGCAACGCCTATGCCAGTCGTTCGTCGCTGGCCCGGCGAGCGGCAGGCCCTCCGTGTGTCACGCGCGCTACAGCGCCCCGGTCACAGCGGGTGGTGCAACGGGCACAGCAGCGTGCGGGCACCCGGACGCGTGCACGCACGCGCGGGAGCGCCGACATCACCCAGCGTCGCCGCGAGTTGGGGTATTCGCGCGGACGGGCGCGAGGGATCGCCCGATCCCCCCGTCGCCGCGCCCCCACCCCCGCGTTCACGCCGCGGCCGACTCCGCCTGCCCCGCGCTGGCGGCCGGCGTGCCCATGCGGGCGTTCTCGGCCTTGCGCCGCTCGACGAGCAGGGTGCGCAGCTCGTCGGCCAGCTCGGGGTGCTCGGCCAAGTAGGCGCAGGCCTTTTCGCGGCCCTGGGCGATGCGCTCGCCCTTCCACGAGTAGTAGGCGCCGGATTTTTCCAGCAGGCCGGCCTCGCTGGCCAGATCGACGATTTCGCCGGCCGCGTTCACGCCCGCGCCGTAGAGCACCTCGAATTCGCACTCGCGGAAGGGCGGGGCCACCTTGTTCTTCACCACCTTTACGCGCGTCTTGGTGCCCACCACCTGCTCGCCGTTCTTCACCACGCCGATCTTGCGGATATCCAGGCGCACCGAGGCGTAGAACTTGAGGGCGTTGCCGCCCGTGGTGGTCTCCGGGTTGCCGTAGACCACGCCGATCTTCTGGCGGAGCTGGTTGATGAAGATGACACAAGTCGCGTTGCGGTTGGTGACCGCGGTCAGCTTGCGCAGGGCCTGGCTCATCAGGCGCGCCTGCAGGCCCATGTGCGCGTCGCCCATCTCGCCCTCGATCTCGGCCTTGGGCACCAGCGCGGCCACGGAATCGACGACGATCATGTCCACCGCGCCGGTACCTACCAGCTTGTCGGCGATTTCCAGGGCCTGCTCGCCGTTGTCGGGTTGGGAGATGAGCAAGTCCTCCACGCGGACCCCCAGCTTGCGCGCGTAGGTCACGTCGAGCGCGTGCTCGGCATCGATGAAGGCGCAGATGCCGCCTGCCTTCTGCGCCTGGGCGATGGCGTGCAGGGTCAGCGTGGTCTTGCCCGAGGACTCGGGCCCGTAGATTTCCACCACGCGGCCGCGCGGCAGACCACCCACGCCCAAGGCCAAATCGAGCCCCACGGAGCCCGTGGGTATGACCTGAATGTCCGCGGTATCCGCCCCGCCCAGCGACATGATGGCGCCTTTGCCGAATTGCTTCTCTATGGCGGTCAGCGCGGCGGATATGGCTTTCAGCTTGTCTTTGATGGTGGACATCGATCTTCTCCTGGTTGGTTGTTGACGAGTGCACACGGGTAAGCGGGAGCCCAGACGGCAGGCGGATCAGAGGTGCAGGCGACGGCCGTGCTTGAGCAGAGGCGTGCGGAGACACGAGAGGGCCTGCGACGTGTGGACGACGGTGAGCGCGTCGACAGCCTTGATTCCCGCGGCCACCACCCAGTCAACGACGACGCCGAGGCGATACGCGCGGTCGCTTCGAATCCCGCGGTACAGCCGGGGACCGCGCCCTCCCCCGCCTCTGCGCCCTCGCCGCTCCCCTCCGCGCGCTCATTCGCCGTCATGCCCCGCCCTCCCGATCCAAGACTCGGTAGTGCAGCGCCTCCGCCACGTGGCACGCGCGCACCTCGGCGCTCGCGTCGAGATCGGCGATGGTGCGCGCCAGGCGCCGCACGCGTTCAATGGAGCGCGCGGACAGGGCCAGCTTCTGGACGGCGCGCTCCAGGATGCGGTGGCCGTCGCTGTCCAGGTTCACGGCAGCGTTGAGCTCCTTGCTGTTCAGGCGGGCGTTGCAGCGGGGACCGCGCTGCAGTTGGCGGGCTCGACAGTCCTCCACCCGCGCGCGCACCGTGGCCGTGGACTCGCCTGCCTCGCGCGCCGCCAACTCGCGATAGGAAATGGCCGGCACTTGCACGTGCATGTCGATGCGATCGAGCAGCGGCCCCGAGAGCTTGGCGCGATAGCCATTGATGGCGACTTGCGAGCAGGTGCAGGTGCGCAGGGGGTTGCCCAGGTGACCGCACGGACACGGATTGAGCGCCGAAACCAACATGAAATCCGCGGGAAAGACCACCGTGCGCCGGGCTCGCACCACCGCGATCTCGCGCTCCTCCAGCGGCTGACGGAGGGCCTCCAGGGCGTGGCGGCCGAACTCCAGCAGCTCGTCCAGGAACAACACGCCGTTGTGGGCCAGCGAGATCTCCCCTGGCCGCACCATGGGCCCGCCGCCCACCAGCCCGGCCACGCTGACCGTATGGTGGGGCGCGCGGAACGGGCGTTCGCTGACCAGCGAGCGCGTGCCCAGGAGCCCGGCCACCGAATACACCATGGTGGTCTCCAGCGACTCGTCGAAGGAGAGGGTGGGCAGGATGCCCGGCAGCCGCCGCGCCAGCATGGTCTTCCCCGACCCGGGTGGCCCCACGAAGAGCAGGTTGTGTCCCCCCGCCGCCGCGATCTCCAGCGCACGTCGGGCCACCTCCTGCCCGCGCACATCGGCCAGATCCGCGCTGGTACTCGGCGCAAAAGCGGGCGGGGGTGCAACCGGGGTGACCGGCACCGTCCCCTGCAGCGCCTCCAGCAATTCGCGCAGGTGCCCCACGGGCACCACCTCGCAGCCGCCCACCGCCGCAGCCTCCGCCGCATTTTCGCGCGGCACGAATAGGCGCCGCACGGCCCGGGCCCGCGCGTAGGCCGCCATGGGCAGGACGCCCTTCACCGGCCGCACGCTGCCGTCGAGGGCCAGCTCGCCCACCAGCAAGGTGCCCTCGAACTTCTCGGCCGGCACCACGCCCGTACCCGAGAGAATGCCCACCGCGATGGGCACATCGAAGGCCGCCCCGTCCTTGCGCAGGTCGGCGGGCGCCAGGTTCACCGTGATCCGGCGCAGCGGGAATTTGAAGCCGCTGTTCTCCAGGGCGCCGCGGATGCGAACGCTGCCTTCCTTCACCCCCGCGTCGGGCAAGCCCACGATGTGACAGCCAGGCAGGCCCTGCCCCACGTCCACCTCGATGTTGATGGGGGCGGCCTCGATGCCGATGACGGTCGCGGACAGCACGTGAGCGAGCACGCCCGTCCCCAAAGCGAGATCGGTGCCAGGTCGCGCGCCCGTGACATCGCCGCTTTCGAGCGGCCAGCGAGGCAAATCTGGCCGGCGTTGGCCCGTGGCCCGGCCACTGTCCGGGCGGCCGGCTACTCCACGCTCAGCCTGAACTGGCGCACGTAGCAGAAGGGAACCGGACGGCCTTCGTGCAGCGAGGGTCGAAACAGATAGGTCTTCACCTTGGCCACGATGAGCGGATCGAGGACCGCGTCCGAGGGCTGCAATACGGTCACGCTTTGCACGGTGCCGGCTTCGGAGACGCACACCTTCAGAAGAGGTGTGGCACGCACGCCGGCCCGTCGCAGGGCCGGGGGGATGACCGGGCGGTAGCGCTCGTCCTGTGGGTCGATGAGTAGTTGGCCCTCGGCCACCCCGGGCGGCAGGAGCCTGGGCCGCGGCGGGCCTGCCCCCGAGGTCTTGCCCGGTGGCGTGCTGGGGGCCGGGGCCACCGGGCCGGGG
>JAEXQJ010000203.1 GCA_023438785.1 Pseudomonadota bacterium | reverse complement strand
CTCCCCCCCGGGGGGCACCAGCCTCGGGATTTTCCGCCCCCCCTGCCCCGGACCGGCGGCTATCCTGGGGCCATGACGGCAGGAGCACCCCCCTCCCCTGGTCCGTTCCGCGGGCTTGTACCCTACGACGAGAGCAGCGCGGCCCTGTTCTTTGGGCGCGCTGACGAGATCACGGCGCTCTTCAGACTGGTCACCAAAGAGGGCGACCAGATCACGGCGCTGACCGGCGAGCCCGGCGTGGGCAAGACCTCGCTGCTCTGCGCGGGCCTCCTCCCGGCGCTCTCCAAGCACGACGTGGCGGGCGTGTACCTGTCCAGCTATGTCGATCTGGAGCAGGAGCTCTGGCAGGCCGTGGCGCACGTCAGCGGCGAGCCGCCCAGCCCGGGCGATCACGCCGCCGATTATCTGGTTCGCCTGGCCCGCTCGTCTCGCGCCGGTACGCTGCTCATCCTCGATCACCTGGAGGCGGTGGTGGGCGAGGGCGACGCGGACAAACCCGTCCTGGCCCAGTTGGCCCAATTGCTGGAGAAGGTGAGCGCCGCCGCCGGTCCGAGGCTGCGCATCCTCCTGTGCATCGAGTCCGCCCTCTTCCACCGGCTCGACCGCCTCTACGCGGCCTGCAAGCTCTCACCCGCGCCTGGCGCCTGGATGGAGCTGCGGCGGCTGAATCAGGACACGGCCGCCCAGATCATCGAGCAAACGGCGCTCAACACGGGCACCTTCTTCGAGGCCGGGCTGGCCTCCGTGATGGCCGGCGACCTGTGTCGGGGCGGGATGTGCCTGCCGGCCGAGCTGCAAATCGTGGCCCGCATGGCCATCGAGGCGCGCCTCACGTCCCAGCGCCGCTACGAGCGGAGCGGCGGCGCGATGGCTCTCCTGCACGGCTACCTCCACCGCGCCGTCACCCAGGCGGGCGGACACCAGGCAGGCCGCGTGTTGCTCGCCGCGGCTCAGCGCGAGCCCTCGACGGTCGCGGCCCTCGCCACCCGCACCGGGCTCGCCACCTCCAGGGTCGACGAGATCGTGGGCGTGCTCGAGGCGCGCGGGGTTCTGGGCAAGGCGCCCGGCAGCCCCGATCGCTACCTGCCCGCACATCCCTGCCTCGTCGCTCCCATCCAGGAGTACGCCGCAGGCGACACGGCGGGCATCCACGAGGCGCGGCGGATTCTGCGACGGCGCATTCTGGCCGGCGAGCGCCTGAAATTGCGCGAGATCCGCAAGGTTCGCCATTTCCTGGGCCGCGACCTGGCCAGCGATGAAGCCACCGTGCTCAGACGCAGCATCCGCAGGGCCGTGCTGCACATCGGCCTGGGCACCACCGTGGCCCTGGCCATCCTGCTGGCCCTCGTCTTCGAGTTGCGCGGCTCCTACACCTTGGCCTTCGATCCGGCGCGCGATGCCCCGGGCAGCCGCGTGGTCGTGCGCCGCGGTCGCCCCTCTCTCTCCTTCCTGAACGTACTGCCGGCCAGCCCGCCCTTCGGCTCGATCATCGCGGACACGGGGTTCGCCGCCACGGCCATCTCCGGAGATCTCGCCGCCCGCGTTGCCAGCGGTCACGCCACGGGAAGCCTCGACCTCAAGCGCAGCCAACCCATCCCGGGCTGGCTGCGCGGGGTGCTCGACGGCCTGGGCCCCGTGCAGCGAGGGATTTCGCTGGTGCTGCTCGGCGATCCGAACGGCGTCGTCTCGCTCAAGCAGGCCTTCGCCGATCCGGCCCTGCGCCGGGAGACGCTGGAGGCGCTGGCCGTGGTGGGCACGGGCCGGGCGGGCGAGGACGAGATCCTGGCTGCGGCGCTCAATGATCCCTCGCCCGAGGTACGCCGGCGCGGTGTGGAGGTGGCAGCGGCCATCGATCGCCGTCAGGGCAGCGGCAGCCACGCGGCCACCCTGCGCGGGGCCTTGGCCGATCAGGCGTTCGCCGTGCGCAGCGCCGCCTTGAGCGAGTGCAGCTCCCTCGATCCAGCCACCTCCGCCAGCATCTTGTCCGTGGCTCTTGCCGACAAGGACGCCACGTTCCGCCGCATGGCCGAGAAGGCGCTGCTCGATCTCGCGGCTCGTTCGCCGGCCGCGGCGGCAGACGCGGTTCGCCTGGCCCTGTGGAGCACGGACGGCCTGGCACGCAAGACCGCCCTGGGCCTCCTCGACCAGATTGCGGACCATGCCCCGGCGGAGGCGACCCACAGCCTGTCGCAAATCGCGGCGGACGAGACCGCACCCGAGGAGGCGCGCGTGGCCGCTCTCTCCTATCTGCGACGCACGGGCGCGGTGCTCACCAACCTGCGGCCCATGCTGGAAAAGGCCGTGCTGCCGGACGCCTCGCCGCGCCTGCGCACCGTCGCCCTGCCGCTCTACGCCCGCCTCATCGAGCCGGCCAAGGTCTGTGAGTTGGCCGCGACGGCCACCAAGGGCCCGCCCGCCGCGCGTGTGACCGGGGCGGCGCTGTGGGGCGTGGTGGCCATCAAGCAACCCGATTTGGCCGCCAAGCCCCTCAAGGGCTTCATCTACGACCCCTCGCCCGAGGTTCGCGTGGAGGCGGCACGCGCCTTCGGCTACCTGAAGCGCGAGGGGCCCGAGTTGGTGCGCAAGTCGCTGCTCGATCCGAACGGGGAGGTGCATGAGGCGGCCATCGAGTCCGCCCTGCGCCTGGCCGCCTCCCAACCCATGGTGGTGGCCGAGATGCTCGGCCATGTGGTGGGCAACGTGCGCCCCAGCTCGCGTCGTCTCATCGTGGCGGCCCTCGGCGAAATCGGGCGAACCCGTCCCGCCGCCGTCCTGCCTCCGCTGGTGCGTGCCTTCAAGCTCGGCGATCCGAGCACCCGCCGGGCCACGGCGCGGGCCTTGTGCGAAGTGGCCAAGAAGGCCCCGGTGGCCACGTCGCCCTATTTGCGCTTGGCCGCCCACGACACGGATCGGGCCGTGCGCATCGAGGCGGCCTCGTGCCTGGGGAATCTGACCGAGGGCGATCCCAAGGGCGCCGCGCGCATGGCCATCCAGCTCGCCTCTTCCGAGGAGCAGGCCGTGCGCACCGCCGTCGCCGCCTCACTGGGCGCACTGTCGGCCCAGGTGCAGGAGCTGGCGCTGCCGCCCCTCATCGGCCTCCTGGACGATACGGAACGCCCGGTGCGCGTGGCGGCTGCCGAGGCGCTGATCGCGTACGCCAAGAGCCGCGCCCCCCTGGGCAATCGCGCGGCCGATCTGGAAAAGAAGCTCTCGACCTTCTTCGCCCAGGGCGACCTCGACGAGCGTCAACTCGCCCTGCGCGTGGCCGCGCGAAATGGATTCACGGCCATCCTGCGTCAGGCAGCCCGCGATCTGGACGCCAACCTGCGCCTGGAGGCCATGCGCGTGGCCGGCAACTGCGAGCCACCTGCCATCGAGATCCTGCAGGCGGGCACGGAAGACCGGGATCCCTTGGTTCGCGCCGAGGCGGTGCGTGCCCTGGCCACCGCCTCCGGCAGCGGCAGCGCCCAGGTTCTGCCCGTCTTCCAGGCCATGCTGCGCGCGGGAGATCCGGCCACCCGACGCGCGGGGGCTTTGGCCCTGGGCAGTGTCTCCAGCGCGCCTGGGGCCACCACCGCCATGCTGGCCAAAGTGCTCCACCAGCGAGGCGAGTCGGTGCGTGCGGCCGCCACGGACGCCATCGCGCGCATCGCCCAACGGGATCCGGCGACCGCCGCGCCTCTCCTGGAGCAAGCCGTCGCTGATCCCGCCCACGACGTACGCAACGCGGCCGTGCACGGCTTGGCCACGGCGTGGGCCCGACTCAAACCACCGGCCGAGTTGGCGCGAATCCTCCAGTCATCCGAGCTCGACAGCGCGCGCCGTATGGTGGCCGTGCAGGCCCTGGTTCTGCAGGCCGCGCCGACCTGGGCCCAGAAAGAGGTGGCCAAGGAGGCGCGAACCCGACTGGAGGAAGTTGCCCGCTCGGGACCAGCCTTGGCACGCTTGGCGGCGCAGGTCGGGCGTGCCTTCCTGGGCGCCAAGCCCGAGGACATGGTGGCCTTCTTCGAGAGGCTTTACGGCGGGTAGGCCCCGGCCAAGCTCAACCACCGCCGCGTCGGCGGTGGTGGCGCCACGCGTGGGGCTGGCGGTCTGGAAGACCGTGCAGGCAGGCGTGCCCATGGCGAAGCGGACGTCGATGGCGCACCTTTGGGCGAACGGCTCGCAGAAGCCGGTTTCGCAATCCGCGTCCGCCTGGCAGATCGCGCCCGCCGCGAATCGCTCCACGCACATGCCGGTGGCATCGCAACGCAGAGTCTCCTGACAGGGAACGGCCAGGCTGCAGGCCCCACCGTAGCCCAGCTTTGGGGTGCACACGGGCCGCCCGGTCTCACCGGAGCAGTAGCTGCCCTGGGGACAGGACTCGCCCGTGTTCGCGCACCCGGCGCCGGCGCTGACCAACTTGGCCGTCCCGCAGTAGCCTCGGTCGCAGACCAGGGTGCCGGTGCAGTCCGAGCTCTGTCTGCACGTCTGGTTGTCTTGCGCCGTGCCTTGAAAGACGCGCTCGCACGCCTCGTCGATGCTCCGCCAATCATGGGCGCTGATGGCCACGGTGCCCCGCTCGAGCTTGGCGAAGATCTCGCTGACCTTGGCCAGGCAGGACTGCGCGTTGGCCGGGACGAAAGCCCGCTGGCCATCCAGGTCGATTCGGGCCTGGTTGTTACAGACCGCCTCGCGACTGGCCATGCACTCGGTCTCGGGCATCAGACAGGCAGGCGCCACGTTGCTGCATTCGCGCTCCGCCCTCTGCAGACAGTACTGCAAGCGGGTCATGGGCTCGTCGCTGTTGTCGCAGCAGCTCAGCAAGGAGCCGGCCAGGGTCAAGGCCAGGATGTGAGTACGCATGGCCTGCCCATCATCCCCGAGCTGCCGGGGCGGTCAAGATTCGGCCCGGACGGCTCAGCGGGCGTAGTCGACGGCGCGCGTCTCGCGAATCACGGACACGCGGATCTGCCCCGGATAGGCCAACTGGGCCTCGACCTTGCGCGCGATGTCACGTGACAGCAGGCGGGCCTGCTCGTCGCTGACCTTGGTGTTCTCGACCAACACGCGCACCTCGTGGCCGGCCTGAATGGCGAAGGCACGCTCCACGCCCTCGAAGCTGGAGGCGGCCTTCTCCAAATCACCCAGGCGCTGGACATAGGACTCCAGGGTCTCGCGCTTGGCGCCCGGCCGCTGGTTGGCCAACACGTTGGCCGCGTCCACGATGTGGGCCAACACATCCTCGGCGGGCACCTCGCCATGGTGGCTCTCGATGGCGTGGCAGATCTTGGGCGACTCGCCAAACTTGCGCGCCACCGCCGCACCGGCCTGGGCGTGCGAGCCCTCCACCTCCTGCTCCGCGGCGCAGCCCACGTCGTGCAGGAGCCCGGCCCGCCGCGCGGTCTTGACCGGAAATCCCAACTCGCCCGCGATGACACCTGCCAGAAAGCCCACCTCGATGGAGTGCTGCAGGAGGTTCTGGGCGTTGCCCGAACGGAACTTCAGCTTGCCGACCAGACGCGCCAGATCGGGGTGCAGGCGGCCCACGGCCAAATCCAACGCCGCCTGCTCGCCCGCCTCCTTGCACTGCTGCTCGATCTCGTCGGTCGCCTTGCGCACCATCTCTTCGATGCGCGTGGGATGGATGCGGCCGTCGGCGATGAGCCGGGTCAGCGCCAAGCGCGCGATCTCGCGGCGCACGGGATTAAAGCAGGAGATAACCACTGCCTCGGGCGTGTCGTCGATGACCAAATCGATGCCCGTGGCCTGCTCCAGGGCGCGGATGTTGCGGCCCTCGCGCCCGATGATGCGCCCCTTCATGTCGTCCGAGGGCAAGGGCACCACGGCCACGGTGCGCTCGGCCACGTACTCGCTGGCGTAGCGCTGCACGGCCGCCCCCAGGATGAGCTGCGCCTTCTGCTTGGCCTGCTCGCGCGCCTCGTCCTCGATGCGCTTGACATCCGCGGCCGCCGCGGCCCGCGCCTGCTCGCGCACCTCGTTCTCCAGCATGGTGCGCGCCTCGGATTCTGTCAGGCCGGCGATCTTCTCCAGCCGGGCCCGCGCCTCACTGAGCTGGCTGGCCGCCGTGCGCGCCGCCGCCTCCGCGGCCTGCTCGCGCGACAGGAGTTGCCGCTCCTTGCGCAGCAGGCCCTCCTTCTCACCCTTCAGATCGCGCTCGCGCCGCTCCAAGCTCTCGTTCTTCGCGCCGAACTCGGCCGACTGGCGCTCCAGCTCTTGGCGACGAGAACGCAACTGGGCGTCGACCTCGGCCCGAATCTTCTGGGCGGCCTCCTTGGCCTCGATGGCCGCCTGGCGCTTGAGCGCGTCAGCCTCGGTGCGGGCGGCGGTCAGAACGCGCTCCCGCTCTTCCTCGCTCTCGGCGATGGCGTCGGGCTTGGAGGCCCGGCCGAAAAAGAAGGCCAATCCCGCCGCCGCCAGGGCGCACAGCACAGCGAGGATGATGATGATCGGACTCATTTGATTCTCTCAATCCGCGTGCGGGTCAACGCGGACCACGCGGGCGTCCGTGACCACGCCATCTATGGGAACGTCCCATTCGCTGGTGGGACAGCTCTCGAGGAGCTGGAAGTCGTACCCGAAGCCGACGAAGAACGCGCCGGGCCCCGCGGGCAAGGCACGCACGTACGCGGCCAGTTCATCGTAGTAGCCGCCGCCGTAGCCCACGCGCCCCCCGCGCCCGTCGAAGGCCAGGCCGGGCACCATGAAGACGTCCACCTCGTTGGGCGCGACCTCCGGACAGCCGGGGCCGGGTTCGAGCAAGCCGAAGATCCCGAACACCAACTCGGACGGGTCGGAGACCCGGTGAAAGCGCAGCCGCGGCGGCAGGAGCTCGGCCGTGACCCGCGGCAACACCACCGTGGAGCCGCGCGCCGTCAGGGCTGCGATGGCATGCGAGGTGTCGATCTCCGAACGCGTCGACACGAAGCTGGCCACCACCTTGGCCTTCTGCACCTCGGGTAGTCCCAGCAGAAGCTCGGTCGCCGCCTGCGAGAGGCGCACCCGCTCGTCGGGCGGCAGGGCCTCCCGCCTGCTGGTCATCGAGCGCCGCAGGGCGCGCTTTTCGTCACGAAGCCAGAGATCAGCCGAAGACATCGGTGTCGCCGGCCCGTTCCCAACCAGCTCGCGCCCTACCCAAACCCCGCACGACCCAACCCCCGGGCACCGCGTGCACCAGGGAAGCAGGAGCAAGAACGAGGCCTTCGCCTCGGAAATGATGAAGAGTTGAGAGCATCTATGAAAACGCCCAGCCCAGGTGGGGAAGGACGACGGGCCTCACTATACCCTAAGAAACCGGCCCGCCAGCCGACGTTCTCGGACGCCGGCGTCAAAGAATGTGACACGCCAGGTAGCGTGCGCGGCGGGGTCCACTCAAACCCGGGCGCAGCGCTCGAGCATGCGCAGCAAGGCCTGGCCCTTCTCGCGCACCTGCCTCTTCAGCTCCTTTGAGGCGCGGCGCTCCTTAAACAACTCCTCGGTGATGCGCAAGGCGGTCAGGAGGGCCAGCGCCTGGGTGTCAGCGGTGCGCGTCGACTTCTGGACCTCGCGAAACCGTTCGTCGACGAAGGCCGCCATCTCGCGGACCACGCCCTCGTCCTCGTCGCTGCGCAGGACGTAGCGCTGTCCGCCGATCTGAACTTGCACCGAAGCCTTCATGCGAAACCGGCCGCCAGTCTAGCAGTCCTGGTGAAAGCCGGACCGCCGCCGCGTGCCCGCCCCCGTCCCCCCCCGCGCATTTTCGCCAGCACGACTCCGGTCGCTCGTGCTACAACTTGCGCCCCCGGCAAATCGGCCGGAGAAAGGACTCACTCTTCCGGGCCCATAGCTCAATTGGTAGAGCTGCGGACTTTTAATCCGTAGGTCGCAGGTTCGATTCCTGCTGGGCCCAGTCACCGCTCTCTGCCTCACAAGTCTGACCCCATCGTCTAGTCCGGCCTAGGACAGTGGCCCTTCAAGCCACGAACACGGGTTCGAATCCCGTTGGGGTCGCAAGGTAACTTCTCCTTGCGCTGGCGGCCGATGGTCCGGCCCCGGGGCGTGGGTCTATGCTCTCGGCATGACCATCAGACATCCGGCGACGGCCAGCACGTCCATGCGGACGGTCATCTGGCTCGCGTGTGTCTCCGCGCTTCTCGTCGTGGCGAAGTCGGCGCGGGCCGCTGGCCAGGGCCCCGCCTGGGCGGCCGGCTGCGTTCGCGTGTCTCGCGACAGCTTCGCCAAGGACAGCCGCGTGCCCGCGGGCTATGACGCCAGCGAAATCGAGAAGCTCCTGTTCCCGGAAGCGATGGTGGTTAGCGAGGAGCGGGTGGAGGTGCCTTGGTTGCTGTTCGTCAAGCCGTGGCGGGCCTCGCCCGGGTTGAGCGTGGCGGTCCTGGAGACGGTCACCTATCGCAAAGACGGCCCCATGGGCGGAAACGATGAGTCCACGACGCTGTACATCGCCGTGTTCGCAGGGGGCACAGGGGGCGCGAAGGTCGACATCAAGGCGCGCGGCCGTGTGGTGGGAGTGGCCGAACGCCACGTGCGAGAGCTCGACCTCGCGCCCTATCGGTTGGCCCCGGACAAGCTGGCCTTCGGGGTCCGAACCTGGATGCATTGGCCCTATGCCGGCGGCGGCGGCGAGAACAGCTACCTGTCGCTGTTCGCCGTGGATGGCCAGAGGGTGAAGAAGGTCTGGGCCACGCTGATGCAAAGCTCGTCCATGCGCAACGACGGCTATAGCGAGGACGGCTCCCCTAACAAGATCGAGGAGGGATGCTGCGACGGTGAGGCGATCATCACCGTGCTCAAGACCAAATCCGGTGGCTGCTACGACCTGCGCAAGGTGCAGGGCCATCGCGCGGTCACTTGCCGCTGGAACGGCGAGACCTACGTGATGAAGGGCAAGGATCCCGTCGAGAACGTAAACGGCTTCCCTGAGGCCGAAGTCGACGCTGAGTAGCCAGCGGTCACCTGGCCCCATACCCCCGGCGAGCGACACCGGCCAAGGGCACGAAACGGAACCGAGGGTTGCGCTTTTTTGCGTGACGACGCCTAAGGCCCAAACGGCCAGTGCGCGGAGCTGCGGCCACGCTGAAGGGCAGCCTCGTCCTTGATCTACGCCTCGAACGAGCTCGCACCACGAAGGACGTCAACCTCCGATTGGTGGGTTCGCCGCGCGAGACGTGCTCGCGAAGCTGCAGGAGGCCGGTCACAAAAGCCTTGGCGACTTCATGGCCCATCCAGCCGGGTGCCGAGCCAACCCGCCAACGTGGTCGAACCTGAATCCAGTCTTCATGCGCGAGCCTCTGTCTCGCCGACCAACCGCAAGATCGCCGCACGGGTTTCGGGCGTCAGCCTGAACCGGAGAGCGGCGAGGCGATCCAGGATCGGCGCGACCGTAGGGATCAGCCCAGCCTCTTTCGCCTTCACCAGAAGCCCCGCCGTGCCGGTGAACCTCACGCGTAGAATTTCGGCGTGTCGTCGGGCCAGACCGTCGTCGATGATCAGAACCGTTTCGGGCGTCTCGGCCGCCAGCGCGAGGGCCTCGCGTTCGCCAGCGCCGAGGTCACTAACCGCAGGCAGGATCGCCATGCTCGCCGGACGTACCACGCGAGCCCATCGATAGGTTGTGGGGTCGGGCAGATCAAAGCCGAGGGCGCGACCGTTGGCCAGCTCTTGAACCACCGCGGGCGGCACCAGGACCTCCGGGTAGAGCTTCGGCAGGAGATCGATCAAGTCGCACTGGTGCAGGTACTGAAGCGGCGACGTGTTCGCAACCGCCACGCGGCGCTGGTCAGGCATTCCGGGCGTCTCGGGCGATCTCGGCCTCGGTCAGCGTGAACACCGGCACGCCGTAGTCCGCTAGCTTGGTCATGAAGACGGGCTTGGGCAGCCCAGCAAGCTGCGCCGCTGCACCCGCCGAGAGCCGCCCGACCTCGAACAACTTGATGGCAGCCGCAAGGACAAGCTCACGTTCAGCGGCATCGGCGCTCAGCTTCAGCGCCACCAGTGTCTCGTCCGGGATGTTCAGGCGCCCGACCATGCAACAACCTTACCACGCCGGCGCCGCGGCATGCGGACGGGTCCAGGCCACACCTTCAGCCATTCGCCAGTTCGCATTGGACCGACCGGAGGTCGCTCGCGAAAGCGTCAACCCGCTCTCGGGCAAGGCCAGGATGAAATCGGTTCTGTCGAGGCTCGCGATCCGTGCCGCGCACTCCTGAGAGACGAGCCTGCGCGAATACCAGTGGACGGCCGCCGCCAACCGCAGCTCGCCAACCATCTTCGCCGGCGACCTGCGCATACGCCGAAAGGCGTCTGCGTCAGGACCAAGTTGGGCGAGGGCTCACAAACGCCCGCTCTCAGCTACCAGATCAGCATGCCGGGAGCGGCGCCGCAGATGATGGCGCCGTCGATCCGGACGCCGCACGCCAGATCGGGTCCGGTAGAAAGCTGCGTGAACTTGCCTTGGGGCGTGCGCACCGGAAAGCTGCCCGCCGTCCGCTCGCCCCAGCAGGTGATTTCACGGTTGCTATCGAGGACGCAGAAGAAGCCAGGGGCAGTCGAGACGGTTTGGCAGCCGACGGGGCAGACCGTGGTCGCGAACGGCGCGTCTCCCCAGCAGGTCAAGTCGCCGGCGCTGCTCGTGGCGCACCCATATCCAGGTCCCGCGGACACGTGCGCGAATTGCCCGGCCGGGGGCGTCGATTCGCCGGAACCGTTCTCGCCCCAACACGCCAGGCTGCCATCCGAGCGAAGGCCACAGATATTCTCGGGCCCGCAGGAGATCTCTGCGAAGGGACCAGTCTGCACCTCGGCCTGGGCGAGCGCCCCGTCGCCCCAGCACGTGACCTGTCCTTCATCCGTGAGCCCACAGGCTGCCATGTTCCCACTGCAGACCGCGACATAGTTGCTTGCCGAGGGGACGCCCGTAACCGCCGGGCCATCACCCCAGCAGGCAAGCGTCCCGTCGGCCTGCAGGCCACATGCGAAGCCCTCACCCGTCGCAATCTGACGAAACGGCACGCCGGGGGCGACCAGGCGGTCAACTCTCTCGTTCCAGCAAACGACCGCCCCATCGCTTCGCCTGCCGCAGACCTGGGCACTGCCCACCGAAACCTCGACGAAGGGAGCACCGGGAACGATGGTCTCTCCGCTCCAATCGTTCCCCCAGCATTTCAGTGAGCCATCCAGAGCGATCGCGCATACGTGGCCCCCTGCGACTGCCATGCTGGAATAGCGCGCGTCTGGCCCATCGCCCGGCGCCCCGGTCGCCGCCTCCTTACCACTCGCGTCCCAACACCTGACGATGCCGGCTTCCGTGCGCCCACACGCAAAGAATGGCCCGCCCACGCCAACCTCAGCGTACCCTCCGCCGGGGGCATCACTTGCCTTTCCAACGCGATCGAAGCATGTGGCAGAACCGTCACGGCGAATCGCGCAGGTGTGCTCGGTTTCAGCGGCCACCATCCGGTACGTGCCAGAGGGCACAGCAGGGGCCTGGGCGCCCCAACATTCAAGAGAGCCACTGCGACGAAGCCCGCAGGTGAACCCCTGCGCGGCCGAAAGCGCCGTGAACTCCCCGGCCGGAAGCGCGGCACCGCCCGATTCCGGATTGCCCCAACACCTGGCGACGCCGGTCATATTCAACGCGCAGGCGTGATCCATGCCTACCGACACGTCCCGGAACTGACCAGATGGGGGCTCGCCCAGGCTCTTTCCCCAACATTGAATCTGTCCCGCCTTGTTGATGCCGCATGCCGTGACGTGGCCTCCAGCCGAGATTCGCGTCACCTCGGCCCCATTGGGATCTCCGGTTATCCCCCAGCAGATGGCCCGGTCATCCGCTCGAATGGCGCAAGTCATCGTGTACCCCGCGGCCACGGCCTTGTAGCCACCGGACGGCGCCCCGTCGTGGTTCTCGGGCAACGGAGAGCGGGAACACCCCGTGAGCAAGAGCACAATGCCGACCACGCGGCCGGGCGAGATGCCTGCTCTGAGACGCCCTCTGTTTCTGGTCATGAGATTTCCCAATTGGCACCCACCTGCTGCGAATAGGCTCCCCCTGCCGCAGTTGCAGGTGGGCACCCCGACCGCAGTCTTGCCTGTACTGCATCTGTGCGCTCCGCAAAAGCCAAAGCCACTAGACATCACGTCCTGCGCGTTAACCTCTCTGCCATTCTCAATCAGCGGAGTCAGTGGATCGCGCACGAACACCGCCTCAGAAACGGTCGCCGGCGGGCTCGGGCGGTTACAGTTAATCCCCGCATGACAGTTACGCGACTTGAGCAACTGGAGCAAGGCTCGGTTGCAGCTTCTTATTGAGGGCGGCGGCAAGGTCTTGAGGCCGCGATGCTCGCGGACACGGTGGAAGTGGTCCTGGGCTTCGATCAGCGGATCGCCGTCCAGCGCGCGATCATCCGTCCGTTGCGCCAACGCCTCACCCGGGCCCCGAGATCCCTGACGGCTCCGAGAGATTCGCGATGGCGTTGGTCGTAGAGAGCGTGCGCTCTACCTGAACTGACCGGCGGCCGCCCGCAAGGGTGACGGGGTAGACTAGATCGCGTGGTCATAGGCACTCCCAGATGCCTCGCTTGTCAGGCCAGCAGCGCCTAGGACCTGGCTCAATCTGGTCCAGATGCGGCCGCTATTCTGGCCGTCTCACACGATTCCCACCTCCACAGGGTGGAGGGTCCGTCCGGGGAACAACTTCAAATTCGGGAAAGACTGCGCGGCTTGGGCGCGGCCTCCCGATCAAAGCTCAAATCATGCACTCTGATCGCGGCCAATACTCGGCCCATCGGGGCCCCTAAGGTCGGGGCGGATTGATGCCCACACTGCCAAAGAGCCCCAATGGGATTCTAGACATCCCGGCCTAATAGCTATAGCTGATTGACGCGAGCCCGGAATACTGAGCGACGTCCAGGCATACAACCCTGAGGGTGCCATCGCTCGGTATGTAGGACTGCCCCAGATATGTTTTTACGTTCGGAGAGACCGACACGGGAGTGGTGGAAGAGTAGGTGTTACCCTCTTTCGTAAGGACTTCGAGCTTACAGGAAACCGCACTACCGTCTCTGAGCCCTGTCGCATAGACCGTGAAGTATCCGCTCTGGTAAGAGAGAGGGAGATTGAAATAGATGGCCCCCTCGGTGCCACCTGCACATTTCCTGATTCCTCCGTAGTACTCCGTGAAGCAAGATGACTGTGCCGAATTCGACGGGGAGAACGCTCCGTGTCCATTGACTGTTGTCGTCACCGCCAACGCCGTGCCCGCGACCAAAGAGCCAATTGCACCCACGAACAATGCGCTCCAACGAGTACCTCTCATGATCAACCTCCCTATGTTACGTAGTCACACCGGACAACACCATGGTGCGGCGTCATTACCAAACGGCGACTACTTGGTCACACTGCAACATCGGCAGTGGAAGCTGTCAACGCGAATGATTTGCGCGTATTGAGCGCCCCGCCACTGTGCCTGCCAAGATCGCCGCCATTCCCAGGACCGGGGCGCGCAGGCCGCTCGTCGGCGTGGTGGGCGAGACATACGTGGAGGAATTCCCCTCGACCATCATGTCGTGCACCGTAAGCGGTTAAAACTGTGTTTTGGTGAATCGGGGAACGCTGCCCTGCCCCGGGTTGGCGGCGGCTTGCGTGCCGAAGGGCAGGCGCGCGAAAACTCCGGCACCTGGTTTGGGCGTCGCCGGCGGAAGGTACAGCCACGCGGGACAGTCTGCCCCAGCACGGTCGGCCGAGAGCCCCGTCAGTTGAGCCAGTCGTCGCTGGCGCCGTGGTCCCCATTCCCCCACGCCGGTGCTTCGGGCGGTGGGCGCGCGGGGTGGAGTTCGGGGATCTCGGTGGGCAGGTGCATGGCCCTCGGAGAGAGGGCCCGCGGCGCTCAACGGAATGGCGCTGAACCGTTCCTGGGGCCGAGCGGGCGAGCGATGCCCTCCCAAGCGCGGATGGCCGTCGGCTCGGACGAGGTCACGCTGCCGTTCTCGCCCTTCCCTCCCGGCCCCCGCTTACCCGCGGGCCGGGGGGATGGCTGCCAACCCCCCCG
>JAEXQJ010000187.1 GCA_023438785.1 Pseudomonadota bacterium | reverse complement strand
GGGGGGGTGCCCCCGGGGCCCCCCCCCAGCGGCGCGCCCCCCGACGGCACGGCGTACCTGAACCCCACGGCCAACCCCGCGCTGGGTACCGCGGGCAGCGGCGATGTGCTGACCGGGGTGGTGGGCTCCCTGCTGGCCCAGGGGCTGGACGCGGTGGCGGCTGCCTGCGCGGGGGTTTTTGCCCATGGTGCCTCGGCACAAGCCGCCACCGAGGCGCTCGGCTCGCGACACCTCATGGCCAGCGATCTGCCCGATGCCATCGCGCGTACGTTGGAACGCCTGCGGACGTTGTAGACTCCAGCCATGACCAAAGACACCATCGTGCTGGCTTGTGAGGCGGAGGGACTCAAAGGGAGCGCTGACGGGCTTGCCGTTCCGGAGGAACGAGACGCCACCTTCCTGGTGGGGGCGCCTGGCGAAATCCTCACCGTGGGCAAGGTCGTCAAGATCGAGCTGCGCGATCAGTACATATGCCTGCAGACCGCGAAGCAGGAGCGCTTCTTCTTCACTTACGACGTCATCGTGGGCCTGCGTTTCACGCCGCCCAAGCCCAACAAGGACCAGCTCGGTTTCGGTCGCTGATGGAAGGCCAGCGGGGAGCCGCTACTTCATCGACATCGACCAGTTGGCGATGGTCTTCTTCCCCCTCCAGGAGGGGAACCCGAAGGTCTGCATCTGGTTGAACACGCAGCTAGCCACTCCGCCCCTGGATTGACCGTTGACCTTCGCGGCTTGCACCCGACCGGTGGGCAGGATGACGAAGTCGACGTCGATAGACCGAACACCGCCGTGCATGATGCAGGGAACGAGCCGGCGGTAGTTGGCGCGCATGACGTTGTCGATGACGCCTTCGTCGAGGATGTCGTCCCCGCCGCGCTGGGTGGCGTCGCCGTAGTCCATATCATTTTTGAAGTCGCCAGCCCGACCGGTGGAGGTGCCTCCGGTGCTCCGGCGTGCGCCACCGGCCCGCTTCGGCCGAGCGAACTCGACCTTCACTTCGCGCAGGAAGTTGTCGATGTCCGACTCGCTCACCCGTGCGGCCAGAGCCTCGTCCTTGGCCGGGTTGAGGGCGCGAATGAAGAAGAAGGCGCCCACCGCCAGAGCGACGGCGGCCGAGCCGATGATGAGGATCATCCATCGGCCCTTGCTCCGCTCGACGTGCTCGTGGGCTCGCTCCGCCTGGGCTCGCCGCTGCGCCTCCAACCGTCGCTCCGTGTCCCGCGCGAAATCAATCAGCTGAGCGTGTTCACGGATCTTCTGCCGATCGCCCGAGTCCACGTCGACGATGATGTCGTCGCCGGTGAAGACGCCCTTCTCCATTTGGGCCTTGACCTGAGACAACGAGAAGGGGCCGTAGTCGAGCTTGTCCTTCTGGATGAGCCAGCGCTCGTACTCATCGGTCATGCGAACCGCATCCGCGACGCTGAACGATTTGGCGACGCTCGCGGGCGGGGTTGCGGCTGAGGTCGCGGGCCCGCCGGCGGCCGTGGGATCCTGGATGGCAGCGATGGCCTGGACCAGTTCGGCCGGCCGAGAAAAACGGGCCTCGGGCAGGCGGGCCAGGCCACGCTCCAGCACCGCATCGAAGACGGGGGGAACGCTCGGGTTGATGCGGCTGGGCGGCCTGACGGGCGAGCCGGGGACCTGCCCCGTCAGAAGCTCGTACAGCACGGCGCTCAGCGAGTAGACGTCTGCCGCCGGGGTGGGCGCGGCACCGGAGACGACTTCCGGCGCCACGTACACCCCCGCGGAGCGCGGATCGCTGGCTCCGCGTCGGGCGAGCGCGGGGACGGCCCGGCTCAACCCTAACTCGGTGACCACCACCCGCCCGGTGGGCAAGACGCGGATGCTGGCCGGCGAGAGCGCTCCATGGGCCACGGCCGCGTAGGCCGCCTCTAATCCATTGGCCACGTGCCCCAGGATCACGTAGGCGTGCTGGGCACCGATGGCGCCTCCTTGCGCGCGTTTGGCGTCGATGAGCTGACGCAGAGTCGTTCCCTGATGGGACTCGCTCACGACGAAGAGGACCTGGCCCGCGTAGCCCCAGCCGCGCACCGAGGCCAGGTTCTGGTGGGCGATGCCGGCGGCGTGGCCCAGGTCCGCCTCTGCGGCCGGCCGGAGAGCGGCGGACACCGCAAAGGCCCGCACGGTGAGCGCGGCGCCCGAGCTGTTGTCCAACGCCTCGTACAATTCGGTGCCCGCTTCGAGCCCGACAAAGCGCTGAACCTGGAAGTGACTACCGAGTACGGTTCCGACGGGGATGGTTCCCGTTGCTGGGAAGGCTGTCATCAGCGGGCACCCATAGTACAGGCTCCCGACACCCGCCGTGCGACGAATTTCCGCCCTGGTCGCCCGTGGCTAGCCACCGGTGGTGGGGGCTCGGCGTCGCCTTGGGGGATGATTCCGGGCTTGGCGTTTCTTCGCGGACTCACGCCGACACGCACTGACTCAGAAGAGCTTGAAGCGCCGAACCAATTCGCGCAGCCGCCGCGAGCCGCCCCCTTCACGAAACAGAAACTTGATTCCCGTCTGCCCCGGTCCGGCGTGGTAGAGGGCCCGACCGGAGATGTCCATGGGCGCAACTCCGCCCGGGGGCACGACCTCCAGGACCACATCCGTTCCGAGCGGCGGTTGCACCGCGGCGGCCACCAGCGCTCCGCTGGCGCTGATCTCGCGCAACTCGGCCGCGATCGGTCCACCGGCGGCGCCCACGCGCAGTTTGACCGCAAGCCCGATGGGAATGCGCGTGTGTTTGCGCTTGGGAGGAGCCTTACGAATGCCACCCAGGGTCTCCAGGATGAAATCCCGCTTGGCGCCCTCCTCGGGCGCAAATCTCACCAGCGCGCCAGCGCGGACCCGGAGCCGAGGCAGGGCAGGGCGCCAGGAGATAACCGTGCCGCGGACGAACACCCGGTTGGGCAGGGCCTTGCACACGAGCTCGACGACCACGGGTACGTCGGGCGACAGCGGCGCCGTCGTGGGGCAGAAGACCGCACCTTCGGCATACTCGGAGCTATACAACCCGTGGAACTCCTCGGCGTTTCTGCAACGGACCCGAAGGATGTTCAATTCGCTCCGCCTCCTGCAATTGCAAACCGGCCGCTGTGGCCCAGGGCTTCCTTCTGTACTAGCTTTCCCTGTCCGCTGATGTCAATCCGAGTTCATAGAGCTGACCGGGTGTGTCCTCCCGCGGAGGTCAGGGGGTCTGCCCACCACCCGTCTTGCCCATCGGCGGAGGCCCGCCCGGCCCCTTGCTCCCTCGTGGACCCACGCGACCCACACGGGCGATTGGCCGCGGAACAACCTTCACCCTGAGTGGTCTCATCATCATGTTGCCCATCAACTTCGGTCTCAGATTCTTCCTATTCGGCGGCGTCATTCTGCTGGTCACCGCCGCACTGCAGTTGCTGATGCGCCAGCCCCGACCGCGCCAAACCGGCGTGCAGCGCTACGTGAACATGGCAATCGTCCGGTCCGCTCTCTTCGTGACCGTGGGCGTCCTGGCCATCCTGGTAGGTCTGGGTGCGATTCCCATCGCGGCGCGCTGACGACCCACGATTGAATCGCCCAACGTGATCCGCTAGATAGTTTGCCCTGCCGCGCAGGAAAGCATGATCGAGAGATACACCCGCCGCGAACTTGGAGAGATTTGGTCGGATGCCCGCCGCTACGAGACCTGGCTACAGGTGGAACTGGCGGCTTGCGAAGCCATGGAGGCCGCCGGACGCGTACCGGCTGGCACCGCTGCCAGTGTGCGCGCTAGCGCCCAGGGCAAGCTGCAGCCGGCGCGCATCCTCGAACACGAGGAGCGTACCCGTCACGACGTGATCGCCTTCTTGACCCATGTGGAGGAGTTGGCCGGCGAGCCGGCGCGTTGGTTGCACCTGGGCATGACCTCGTCCGACGTCCTGGATGCCTCGCTGGCCGTGCTGCTACGTAGCGCGGCCGACGAGATCCTCGCCGGCGTCGACCTGCTCATGGCGGCGCTCGCCAAGAAGGCCGACCAGCACCGCACGACCCTGATGATCGGTCGTTCGCACGGCATCCACGCGGAGCCCATCACGGCGGGCCTCGTCTTTGCCGGCTTCTTCAGCGAGGTCAGCCGGGCTCGTCGCGCGTTGGTCACCGCGCGCGAGGAGATCTCGGTGGGCAAGCTAGCGGGCGCGGTGGGCACGTACGCCAGCCTCGATCCGGAGATCGAAGCCCGCGCCCTGGGCAGCATGGGGTTGCATCCTGAGGTGGTGCCGACCCAGATCGTGGCGCGCGATCGACACGCCGGGTATTTCATGGCCTTGGCTCGCTTGGGCACCGCCGTCGAGCGCTTGGCACTCACCGTGCGCCACTGGCAGCGCACCGAGGTGGGCGAAGCGCGTGAGGCTTTTGGCAAGGGGCAGAAGGGCTCGTCCGCCATGCCCCACAAGAAGAACCCGATCCTCTCCGAGAATCTGTGCGGGTTGGCTCGCCTGCTGCGCGCCTACGCGGGCTCGGCGTTAGAGGACGTGGCCCTTTGGCACGAGCGCGATATCTCCCACTCCTCGGTGGAGCGCGTGATTGGGCCCGACGCGACGGGCATCGCGGACTTCATGGTCCGCCGCGCGGCTTCTCTCGTCGAGGGACTGGTGGTCAACGCGGAGCGGATGCGCCAGAACCTGGACTTCACGGGCGGCCTCTTCTTCAGCGAGGGCGTCATGCTGGCCCTGGTGCACACGGGAATGGCGCGCCAGGCGGCCTACGAACTGGTTCAGAAACACGCCCTGGCGGCTTCCGAGAACCTGGGCAAGCCTGCCGCGCCTGGGACGAGCTTCCGCGAGCGCCTGGGCGCGGACCCGGAGATCACCAGGCGCCTACAGCCCGCCGATTTGGACCAGGCCTTCGACCTCAAGCACCACCTACGCTGGAGCGGCGCCATCATCGACCGCGCTCTCCGCGACCGCGACTAGCAGCCGAGGAGACACCATGGTTTCGGACGATCAGATTTGCGCCCAGCTTTCCAAGACGCTCGGTACGACCGACCTCGCGACGCTGGGACAGAAGTACGAGGGCAAGGTGCGGGACTGCTACACGAAGGGCGGCCGTCGCACCATCGTGGTCACGGATCGCATCAGTGCCTTCGATGTGGTGTTGGGGACGATTCCCTTCAAGGGTCAGGTCCTCAACCAGATCGCGGCCTACTGGTTCGAGGCCACCAAACAACTGGCCTCTAACCATGTCATCGATGTGCCCGATCCGACGGTCATGGTGGCCACCGAATGCGAGCCGCTGCCCGTGGAGTTCGTCATGCGGGCCTACATGACGGGCGTGACCACCACGTCCATCTGGTACGCCTACGAGCGCGGCAACCGCATGTTTTGCGGCCACAAGCTGCCCGACGGCATGCGCAAGAACCAGAAGCTCGACAAGGCCATCCTGACCCCCTCGACCAAGGCAGAGAAGGGCGGCCACGACCGGTCAGTCTCGCGCGACGAGATCCTGGCCATGGGCGTCCTGGGCGCCGCCGAATTCGATCGCGCGGCCGAGATGTGCGCCCGGGTCTTCGCCTTCGGGCAGAGCCTGGCCAGTCAGCGGGGGCTCATCCTCGTGGACACCAAGTACGAGATCGGCCGCCGCTCCGACGGCAGCCTGTGCTTCATCGACGAGATCCACACGCCCGACAGCTCGCGCTACTGGTACGGGGATGACTACCAGGCCCGCTTCGACCGCGGCGACGAGCCGCGCGGCCTGGACAAGGAATACGTCCGGCGCACCCTGGCCGAGCAGGGATACCGGGGAGACGGACCGCCGCCGCCCCTGACGGACGAGGTGCGCTGCGAGGCCGCGCGCCGCTATATCTCGCTCTATGAATTGGTCACCGGTCGGCCCTTCGTCCCCGATTTCGAGGAGCCGCAGGCGCGCATCCGCCGCAACTTGAAGCTGGGCGGGTAGAGCACCAAAGCGAAGGCGCGCGAGCATCCCGAGGCGCGAGCAGGGAGAATACTCGACGTATTTGACCGACGAGCAACGAAGGGATGCGACGCAGATCTGCGTTTGCGCGACCGATTCAGACCGTTCGGGGCTCTAGGGCGGCGAACGCTTCGACCGGTCGTCGTCGGGTAGCGGCTCGGCGGACTTGGCCTGCTGGCTGGAGGCCAGCGCGACCGCACTTTGCA
>JAEXQJ010000183.1 GCA_023438785.1 Pseudomonadota bacterium | reverse complement strand
GTTTTCGCTCGGTCTTCAAACCGTTCGGTGCTCTAGCGTCGTCGCGTCTTGATCTCGTTGATCAGCCCGTTGGTCGAGGCATCGTGCGCGGACACCGTCCCCGCGGCGCGCAGCTCGGGCAGGATGGCCGTGGCCAGCTTCTTGCCGAGCTCCACGCCCCACTGATCGTACGAGTTGATGTTCCAGATGGCGCCCTGAACGAAGATCTTGTGCTCGTACAGCGCGATCAGCTTGCCCAGGGTGCGCGGATCCAGCTTCTGGTAGAGCAGCGAATTGCTAGGCCGGTTGCCCGGGAACACCTTGTGCGGCAAGAGCGCCTCCAGCGCCTCGCCCTTCATGCCCGCGGCCTCCAATTCGGCGCGCGCCTCGGCCTCGGTCTTGCCGGTCATGAGCGCCTCGGTCTGCGCGAGGTAATTGGCGAGCAGGAGCGTGTGGTGCTCTCCGACGGGATTGTGCGTTTCCACCGAAGCCAAGAAATCGCAGGGCACCAGCTTGGTCCCCTGGTGCAGCAGTTGATAGAAGGCGTGCTGACCGTTGGTGCCGGGCTCGCCCCAGATCACCGGGCCCGTCTGGTAATCCACCACCTGGCCGTCGCGCGTGACCCGCTTGCCATTGGACTCCATGTCGCCCTGCTGGAAGTAGGCCGGGAAACGCGACAGGTACTGGTCGTAGGGCAGGATGGCGTGCGTCTCGGCACCGAAGAAGTTGTTGTACCAGATGCCCAGGACGGCCAGCGTCACGGGCAGGTTCTTGTCCAGCGGCGCCGTGCGGAAGTGCTCGTCCATTTCATGCGCGCCCTCGAGCAACGCGCGGAAATTGTCGAAGCCAATACCCAGGGCGATGGACAGACCGATGGACGACCACAGTGAGTAGCGCCCGCCGACCCAGTCCCAGAACACGAACATGTTCTCGGTGGCGATGCCGAATTTGGCCACTTCCTTGGCGTTGGTCGAGAGGGCCACGAAGTGCTTGGCGATGTGCTTCTCTTCCTTGGCGCGTGCGAGGAACCAGGCCCGCGCCGTGTGCGCATTGGCCATGGTTTCCTGCGTGGTGAAGGTCTTGGAGGCCACGAGAAAGAGTGTGGTCTCGGGGTCCACGCGCTTGAGCACCTCGGCCACGTGCGAGCCGTCCACGTTGGACACGAAGTGCAGCTCCAGGTCATCGCGGCGATAGGGGCGCAACGCCTCGGTCACCATGACGGGGCCCAGATCGGAGCCGCCGATGCCGATGTTCACCACCGCGCGAATGGGCTTGCCGGTGTAGCCCGTCCAGGCGCCACCGCGCACGGACTCGCTGAACGCCTTCATATGATCGAGGGCCGCGCGCACCTCGGGCATCACATCCTGGCCGCCCACTTTGATGGGGCGCGACGAGAAGTTGCGCAGCGCCACGTGCAGGACAGCCCGCTTCTCGGTCAGGTTGATGGGCTCTCCGGCGAACATCTTGTCGCGCAGGGCTTCAACGCCGGCCGTATGCGCCAGCTCCTGCAGCAGCGACATGGTTTCCGCGGTGATGCGGTTCTTCGAATAGTCGAGGAGCAGATCGCCCAGTCGTAGCGAAAAACGCTCAAAACGCTTGCCGTCCTGGCGGAACATGTCGCGCATCGTGAGGGGCGCGATGGTCTTCTGGTGCTGCTCCAGCTTCTTCCAAATCTCGGTGTGGGCAATGCTCATCGTGGTCTCCTGGCGGCGCAGTGTACCTCACCCTGACGCACAGGCAGCCCGCAGTGACGTAAGGACACCCTCGAGCTCAGCAGGCACGGGCGCGCAGACCTCCAGACGCGCGCCTGTCATCGGGTGCGGCAAGACCACGCGGTGAGCGTGCAGGAACATGCGATGCAGCCCGAAGCGCTCGCGAAACAAGCGGTTGTGCTCACCCTTGCCATAGTTCACGTCGCCGATGATGGGACACGAGATGTGCTTGAGATGGCGGCGAATCTGATGCAGGCGCCCGGTCTCGGGACAGGCCTCGATCAGGCTATACCGACCCAGGATCTCCCGCCGCGTGAAGGCCGTACGGGCCGGCACCCGCGCCGCGTGCTTGTCCTCGCCGGGCGGCAGGGGATGGTCGATGAGGCCCGATGCGGCCGGTACGCCGCGCACCAGGGCCAGATAAGACTTGTGCACCTGGCTCGACGCGAAAGCGTGGCCCAAGACCTGCGCCACCTCGGGCGACAGCGCCAGGACCAGCACGCCGCTCGTGCCGCGGTCAAGACGGTGTACCGGATAGACGCGGGCGCCCACGGCGTCCCGGACTCGCGTCATGGCCACGTCGGACTCGGGGGCCCAGCCGCGATGCACGGCCAAGCCAGCAGGCTTGTCAGCCACCACCAGGTGGGCATCGCGATAGAGCAGGCGCAGCGGCCGGGCGGGACCGTTCATCCGCGCAGACTACGTCCACCACCCTACACGGGCCGGGAAAATCCCACGCCGCGACATGACTCCGCGGTCCGAACCGGAGTACCATCCGGTGTCGATATGTTCGAAACGGTGGGGGCATGGTACAGATGCGGCACTTTTCCCGAATACACATGGCCGCCCGTACGGCAGCGAGAAGAGAGTGCCGCGGGCGAGAGCAAGGGGCCTTGCGGGGCGCTCGGGTGAAGACCACATGAGTCCCCATACGCCGCATGCACCTGATGGTCCTCCCGGGCCCGCGCCGGGTGTCGTCCTCATCGTCGACGACAACCAGCGCGTGCTCACCGCCGTGTCGCACCTGGTCCAGGCCCTGGGCTACGACGTCATGTCGGCTGGCGGCGGACGTGAGGCCATCGAGCTTTACGCCCGCGAACGCGAGCACATCGGGTGCATCCTGCTCGACCTCACCATGCCGGACATGGACGGCATCGAAACCTTCGAGGAACTGAGCCGAATCGATCCGCAGGTCAGCGTGGTCCTGTCGAGCGGCTACGGCGAGCCCTCGGTGCGCCGACGCTTCAACAGCCTCGCGCCGACCGCCTTTCTGCAGAAGCCGTACGTGGAGTCAGACCTGCGGGAAGCCATCGAGACCGCCCTCGGAAGACGCGCGGCGGCTCAGCGCGCCCAGGCGCCGAACGGCAGCCAGTCGTAAACAGGACTGCCGCGCTCCTCTCCCGAGCCGCATCTCAGTAAGACTCAACGTCCGATTGACTCGATGTCTCTCGTGCCGTAGGTATTTGTTTCCACGAGGTTAACGATGTTCAAGATCGTCAAGCGAGAGCAGTTCTCCCCGGTGACCTATCTTTGGAAGCTCGAGGCACCGGACATCGCAAAGGCCGCCCGCCCCGGGCACTTCGTCATCGTTCGGCATGGCGAGGGGGGCGAGCGCGTTCCTTTGACCATCGCCGACTTCGATCGCGAGGCGGGCACGGTGACCCTGGTCATCCAGGCGGTGGGCAAGACGACCACCATGTTGCAGGGCCTCAAGGAGGGCGACTATCTCGACGATCTGGCGGGCCCGCTCGGCCACGCGCGCCAGTTCGAGAAGAGCCTGAGAAAGGTCGTCTGCGTGGGCGGCGGCTTGGGCGTGGCGCCCACCTTCCCGCAACTGCGCCAATACAAGGAGAACGGCGCCCACACCATCTCCATCGTGGGCTTCCGCTCCAAGGACCTCATGTTTTGGGTGGATCGCTTCCAGAAGTACAGTGACGAGTGCATCATCGCCACCGACGACGGCTCGTTCGGCGTCAAGGGCTTGGTCACGGGACCGCTCAAAGAGGTTCTGGAGAAGAACCCCGACGTAGATGAGGTCCTGGCCATCGGTCCGGCGATCATGATGAAGGCCTGCGTGGCGGTCACCAAACCCCTCGGAATCAAGACCGTGGTCAGCCTGAATCCGGTCATGGTCGACGGCACGGGCATGTGCGGCGGGTGCCGGGTCACGGTGGGCGGCAAGATGGCCTTCGCCTGCGTGGACGGGCCCGAATTCGACGGCCTGCAGGTGGATTTCGACGAGCTCCTGGCTCGCGCCAAACGTTTCACCCCTGCTGAGAAAGAGTCAATGCGCCTCTACCAGGAGAGGCACCAGTGCAACCTCGCCAAGTAAACCGCCCCTTCAACCGGTTCCTCTAGGACGCAGTCATGGAAGCAGCCAAGACCAAGAAGACCATCAAGACCATCGCCCCCACGAAGAACCCCATGCCCGAGCAGGAGCCGGCGGTGCGGGCCCGGAACTGGGGTGAGGTCTCGCTCGGCTACGGCGAGGAGCAGGCCAGGGCCGAGGCGGCGCGCTGCCTGCAGTGCAAAAAGCCGGGCTGCGTGTCCGGCTGCCCCGTGGCCATCAACATTCCCGGATTCATTGAGGCCATCGAGGCGGGCGAGTTTCGCCGCGCCTACGAGGTGCTGTCCAAGGACAATGTGTTGCCCGCCATCTGCGGCCGCGTGTGCCCGCAGGAGAGCCAGTGCGAATCCCAGTGCATCGTGGGCAACAAGCTGGAACCGGTGGGCATCGGCCGCCTGGAACGCTTCGTTGGCGATTTGGCGCTCAAGAACGGCTGGAACAAGGCCTCGAACACCGAGATCAAGAAGACGGGCAAGCGCGCGGCCATGATCGGCAGCGGCCCCGCCTCCGTGACCTGCGCCGTGGACCTGGCGCGCGCGGGCGTGGAGGTCACGATCTACGAAGCCCTGCACACGGCTGGCGGCGTACTCAAATACGGCATCCCTGAGTTTCGCTTGCCCAAGAAGCTGATCGATCAGGAGCTGGAGGCGCTACAAGGCCTGGGGGTGAAGGTCAAGACCAACGCCATCATCGGCCGCCTGTACACCATCCCGCAGCTCATGCAGGACATGGGCTACGACGCGGTCTTCATCGGCGTGGGCGCGGGCTTCCCCAACCTGATGGGCATCCCGGGCGAGGGCCTGAACGGCATCTTCTCGGCCAACGAATACCTGACGCGCGTGAACCTGATGCGCGCCTACCAGCACCCGCAATCAGACACGCCCACCGGCATGGGCAAGAACGTGGCCATCATCGGCGCGGGCAACACGGCTATGGACGCTTGCCGCGTATCCGTGCGCATGGGCGCGCAGAACGTCTACTGTGTCTACCGCCGCACCAAGAAGGAGAGCCCGGCGCGTGCCGAGGAGGTGCATCACGCCGAGGAGGAGGGCGTGAAGTTCCACTGGCTGACCGCGCCCGTACGCGTCCTCGGCGATGAACGCGGCTGGGTGAAGGGGATGGAATGCATCCGCATGGAGCTGGGCGAGCCCGATGCGTCGGGCCGCGCGCGCCCCGTGCCGGTCAAAGGCTCGGAGTTCGTGTTCGAGGTGGACACCATCGTGTACGCCATCGGCACCTCGGCCAATCCCATCATCGCCCAGACCACGCCGGGCCTGACGCTCAACAAGCGCGGCTACATCGATACTAACCCGGAGACGGGCATGACCAGCATCCCGGGCGTCTTCGCGGGCGGCGACATCGTGACCGGCGGCGCCACGGTGATTCTGGCCATGGGCGCGGGTCGCAAGGCCGCGCAGGGCATCCTGCGGTACCTCGGCGTCGGGACGCCGGCGTAGCAACACGCGGCGGGCTTCGCACGCCCGCCGTTTCCTAGCGCTCGGCTTCTTTGCTGCCGACCACGGTCAGATTCATGCCGACCTGCACGCTGAGCAGCTTGCCGTCGACCATGACGTTGATCTTGCCGTTGTAGTACCAACCAAAGGAGCCCGTGGAGAACTCCTTCCTGTCGGCCATCAGTTCCTGGCCGTTGATGGCCAGCTTGACGGGTTCGGCCTTCTCGATGAATTGAGTCTTGGACAGGGGACACGCTGACTTCGCCATGGCCGGCAGAGTAGCACAGCCCCGGGGCGACGCTGGAGCACCTGGCCTTCGCCCCGAACGCGTGTCCTTGCCCGAGAGCACGTGACGCGCACAAGGTCGCGTCGAGGGGGTGGAATGCCCCGTGGGACGAAACGCCGGGATCTTCGTTCCAGCTCGTGAGGGAACCGCGCCCGAATCGCCGCGCGCCCCTGGCATGGGGCTCGCACAGCAGTTGCCTTGGGGAGAGCCGCCCCGTCGCGCTGGCGCGATGGGGGGCCATGGGCCGTCACAACCGACGACCATGAGCGCGCCCGCAGCGAGGCGGCGCTCCGCTTATCTGCTCCGGCGGAGGAGACATGCGAATTGATCTGACCACGGCTCTCGCGGCGCTTCTGTTGGCGGGCTGCGCAGCCGAGGCCACGGTCTATCGTCCCCTCACCCCCAATCTGGTCCAGGTGGATGGGAAGGAAGCCGCCACGTATCCGGTGCCGCCCGCCGCACCCAAGGGCGAGGTCTGCGTGGTGTCGTTCGGCGGGGAGAAGCTCTCTGGCCCGGGCGACGAGGTCCTGTATCTGCACCTGCGGCTGTGGGCCCACAATGCCAGCGACGAAGCGACGTGGACCGCGGATGCCGGTGAGCAGATTCTGGAATACCTGGGTCGCGGCTCCGTGCGAGCCGCCTTCGCCCGGGGCGAGAACGGACAGCCGCGCATCGAAGTCCGCCCCGGCACGAGGGCCGCGCTCGATCTTTATTTTCTGCTCCCCCCAGACGCGGATCCCCCGCGCGCCACCCTGTGGTGGAACCTCCGCCGCGCCGACCGAACCATCTCCCAGACCACGACCTTTGAACGCATTTCCGGCCGCTACGAGGAACCCTACCCCGCCTTCCGCGTCGGCTTCGGCGTGGGCTTCGGTCCCCTGTGGTGGGGACCAGGCGCCTTCTGGAGCTATCCGTGGGGCTACCCATACTGGGGTTTCGGCGCCCCCATCGCCGTCCCGCCCGCCTGGCACCGTGTCCCGATTTGGCCACGTGGACAGCACGGCCCGCTGCCACCACCTGCGCCCCGGGCCAAGAGCGACTGGCGCGGCGGACACCGCTGACGCGATTTGCGGTCCAGCGCCCTCAAGTGAGCTAATAATGTGCCCCATGGCGGGGGGGGCGGACAGGGGGAGGAAAAGGCGGCCACGGCGTGCTGTTCCGGAGTCCGGCGGCCCTACCGGGAACAAGGACATGCGGCAGCTCAGTCAGGTCGAACAGGAAGCCCTTCTCTCTCACATGGCCGGTGGCGTGATGGTCCTGGACGCCCATGGCCGCATCACGCTCATGAATTCGGCGGCACGCGCGGCCTTCGCCTGTCCGGACGAAGCGCCGCCGCTCGATAAGCTGCTGAGCCGCGTGCAGCTCGTGCGGCCCGATGGCGCCACCGCGACCGCGCAAGAGTGGCCGGGCCATGCAGCCCTGAAAGGGGAGACCATCCGCGACCATGTGCTGGGCATCGAGAGCAACGGCCGCCGCCAGTGGCTCTCACTGCGGGCCGTACCGCTGCCGGCGGATGGCGCCCTGATCAGCTTCACAGACATCACGCCGCTGCACGACTTGGAGCAACAACACGAACAAATGGTGCGCGCCGTTTCGCACGACATACGCAACCGGCTCACCTCCGTGCACCTCAACGCTCAACTCTTGGAGAAGTCGGTCACCCAGCGCGGCCTGGACAAAGAGCAGCGCTTCGCTGCCATGTTGGTCAGCGCAGCTCGCCGCCTGGACGCCATGATTCAGGAGCTCGTCGACTCGGCTCGCCTGCGCCACGGTCGCCTGCGCCTGGACCTGCAACCTCTGGCCATCGATCGCTTCGTCCCCGAGGTTCTGTCCCGCAACACGCGTGTCCTCGACATGAACCGGGTGCGACTGCTCATGCCCCAAGGTCCCATGACGGCCTCGGCCGACGCGGCCCGGCTGGAGAGGGTCCTGCTCAACCTCTTGGGCAACGCGCTCAAGCGCGGCGGAGACACCGGCCGCGCCGAACTGCACGTGCGCACCGAAGGTGACGAAGTCCGGTTCTCTGTCTCCGACCAAGGCCCCGCCATCGCCCCCGAGCAACTCCCCACCGTGCTAGAGGATTTCTTAAACGGGCAGCCCGCTGGCACGGAGCCCGGCTTTGGACTGGGTCTCTTCGTGGCCTGCAAGCTGATTGAGCACCACGGCGGGCGCCTGTGGGTCGACGGTTCCACCGGCCCAGGGGCCACGTTCCACTTCACCATCCCCGTGCTCGGACCGCGAACGCCACGCAACCGGCCGCAACAGACACAGGCCAGCGGGCCCGGCGGCGCCTGAAGGCGCGGAAACCGGTCGCCCGCAATCCGCTCAGGGTCCGCGGCATCGGCGCCTCGCCCATCGCCTCTCTAGTGGATTCCGTATTTGACCATCTTCTCCCAGAGGTTCTTCCGAGAGATGCCCAGCATCTCGGCGGCCTTGCGGCGCTCCCCCCCGGCTAGCTGAAGTGTCCGCTCAAGATAGTCCTTCTCGAACTGCGCCATGACGAAGGCCAGCGGCTCCACCCGCTCGCCAGTCGCCGCGCGCATGCTCCCCCGGAACTCGGACGGCAGGTGTTGAACGTGTATCTCCTGACCCCGCGACAAGATGATGGCGTGCTGGATCGCGTGCTTCAGCTCGCGCACGTTCCCCGGATAGGAATAGGCCTGCAACGCCGCCCACGCCGCGGGCGCGATGCTCGGCGGCTGTTCACCCGGCGCGCTGAATTCGCGCAAGAATTGCTCAACCAGAACCGGCAAATCGGTCAAGCGTTCCCGCAGCGGCGGCAAACGCAGCTCGAACACCTTGATGCGATAATAGAGGTCCTGACGAAACGCCCCCTCAGCCGCCACACTCTTCAGGTCCCGGTTGCTCGCCGAAACCAGCCGCACGTCCACCTTCACGGTCGTATTCGTGCCAATCGGCTCGAATGAGCCCTCTTGCAGAACACGCAGCAGCTTGGCCTGCACGTCCAGCGGCATCTCGCCGATCTCGTCCAGGAATAGTGTGCCGCCATCCGCCGCCTTGAACCGGCCGTCGCGCCGTTTCACGGCGCCGGTGAAGGCGCCCCGCTCGTGACCGAACAACTCGGCTTCAATGAGCGTGGCCGGCACCGCGGCGCAGTTCACGGCCACGAATGGCGCGTCCCGCCTGTCACTGGCCGCGTGGATCATACGCGCCGCCAGCTCCTTGCCCGTACCGCTCTCGCCGGTCAACAACACGGCCGCCGAGCTGGAGGCGATGGCACTGACCTGGTTCCGCAGATGCACGATGGCTGGCGAGCGCCCTTCGATCATCTGACCCACTTGCCGTGTCGCCAACTCGGCGCGCGCCGCGGCCAACTCACGCAAGAGCTTCCAGCGCTCGTCGATGCGCTGGACGATCCCCAGCACCTCGGGCAGCTCGAAAGGCTTGGTTACGTAATCAATGGCCGTCTCCTTCACCGCGGTTACCGCCTCTTGAATGGTGCCAAAAGCGGTCATCAGGACGACGTGGGTATCGGGCTGCTCGTCGCGCAGGCGTCGCAAGATCGTGAAGCCATCCACCTTGGGCAGGCGAATATCGCTCATGACCAGATTGAAGGTCTGCCGATCCAAACACTGCATGGCCTCGTCGCCGTCGGAGGCGAGGGCGACGCGATGACCGAGCTCTCGAAGCGCTTCGCCCAGCGGCAGGCGAATGTCGGCTTCGTCATCCACCAGCAGTATGTCCAGCATGGGTGTCTCGGTTTCGCCTTCAGCAGGAACAGAAACGACGCTGTATGGTGCGTTTCGGATACCTCGAAAGCAAGCGGATTCTCGCCACGAAATTCCGCTCTCCCGCGCGTTCACCAATGCCCGATCTGCCCCGGTGTTTCGGTTTCGTGCCGCCCGCGCGTGAGCAATTACAGATGCGTAACGCCGCCGTCCAGACATCGCGCACTTACGGTCGCCAAACGACGCGTGCGAATGGCACATCGATTGAATTAGCCCCCGCCGTCGGGGCGGTGGGGCGCGGCGGGACGGGACAGGTTCGTGGGCGAGTTGGTTGGCGGCGAAGGCCTGTGGGGCGGCGGGGACTGTGGGGACGGGGCGGCGGCGATGGGTGGAGGACGCGCCGGGGATGAGGCGAGAGCCTCAGCGTGGCGACGGAGTGTGCATCTCGAGATGGTGGTGCTGCAGGAGCGTGGCGGGGTCTCGATCAACAGCTGCCGCTCCGTCGCCATGTGGTCGGGTTGACGTCACCTCGCGCGTCTTCGGTCCGGCCCAGTCTCGCGGAAATCACGGGGCCGCTCGCCGACTTCACCGTCCCGGGTGCTCACTGTCCCGGCTGATGCGGGACGGCGCTCGGCCTTGGCTCACCCCCACGTGAGCGATCCGCCTACGCATGGGCTCCCTCGCCCGATCGCGCAAACCCTGCGGCCACCCGGGCCCGCACCGGGCCGGCGGGCGGCCGAACGGGGCTCGGACTGTTCAGGCGGCCAGGCTCTCGCGGAGCTGGGCACGAGCCCGACACATGCGCGTACGCGCAGCCTGACTGGAAATGCCGAGCGAGCGGGCCGCGTCGGGCAGGGCCAATTCCTCGAACACGCACAGATTGACCAATTCACGATAGGGGCGAGGCAGCGCGGCCACTGCCCGCCGCAGGCGCCAGCGCTCTTCCATGCTCTCCAGCAGGCTCATCGGTGTGGGCGTGGCCTGCACGACAGCCGCACTCGCATAGCGCTCGGGCTCGTTCTTCTGGTCGTTGGCCGCGATGTACTCGGACATGTGGCGCCTTCGACGGGCGCGCATGAGCGCCGCATTGACCACCACCCGGTGCAGCCACGTGCTCACGCGGGCCTCGGCCCGAAATGAATCCGAGCCCCGCAGGGCCTGCTCCACGGCGTCGTGGGCCGCGTCCTCGGCTTCGGCCCCTTCGCGCAGAATTCCAAGCGCCACATGTACCAGGCGCTCGCGAACCTCTCGGCTGCACAATTCGGCTGCAACAGGATTGCTGGAGTTATGATTCGGATTTGTCACGATTTTCCTTCTCAATTTGCCCGGCCCCGCCCCCGCAACTGCACTCGCAAACGGAGAGTCCCAACGTGGCCGAATACGTCCGGGCGCCCGTTGCCATCTGCGTGCCAGCCTGCACGGCGTGCGACCCCGGCCGTCGACAACGCCCGGATCTTCGAGAAAATCCGCACCATTCCCCATGGTCCGCTGCTTGCAACACCGTTACGGTTGCGCCGCCATGCTCCCCCCCGATTGGACCACCACAGTCGCTTCGAACCCCGAACGGCAATTGGCGGCGGCACCAAGTGCGATGAAAAATCCGGAGGTTGCCCGTGCCAAGAACGCCTTTCGTCGATCGGCGATTTGCCATCTCGAGCTTCCGGCGTCCGCGTTCCGGTTCGGTAGCCGCGTCGGCAGGGCCGGTCACCAAAGAGTAACTGTCCAGGTGAATGGAGCGCGGGCGCCGGCAGTCCCATGCACGACGCTGGCGATGGGAAGCAGGCCATGAGCCGACGGAGACCCGACCTATCCATCAATCAGCAGGTGTGGCTGGCCTTCAGTGCGACAGCGCTGCTGCTGGCACTCGTGGTCATTCAGGTCCTGCTGGGCCTGGCGCGCATTCGCGACCTGCGCAGTGGCCAACTGGCACTCCTCGCCACCCGCGGGCAAGTGATGGACAGCCTGGAACGCGCAGTTCTTGCGCAGGGACTCGCAGAGGACTTCCACGCGGACACTGGCACGCCGGCAGCCCGCGACGACTTGGAGAAGGCCGTCGCGCTTACTCACGTCAGACTCGCCGAGCTGCAGCGCCTGCCGGTGAGCGACGATGAACGCACGCTGGTGGCGCAGGTTCTGGAGCTGAGCCAACGCTACCACCACGCCGGCCAGGCTCTGGCCGCGGGGATTGGTCGACACGACAGCGCCCACCGCGAGCTGAACGAGCTGATTGCAGCCCTACGCGATTATTCCAGTCTGCTGAGCGAACGCATCGGACGCAGTCGTGCGGCCGTGGACAGCCTGCAGACCGAGACCGAGCGAACGCTTCTCGCGCTGGTGGCGGCGGTGCTGGTGCTCACGTCCGGCACGGCCGTGCTCACCGCCAGGGGTGTCCGGCGTCCGGCGCGCGATCTCATCGCGGCCACACGGAGGCTGGTTGCCGGTGATTATGGGCCTGCACTCGCCCTGGGCGCGGTCACCCCCGCCAGCGCACGCAACGAGCTCCAGCAGCTCTCGAGTTCGTTCGCCCAGATGGCCGTTGAACTGAGGCAGCGAGAGGAGCGGCTGGCCATGGGGGCCCGGTTCGCCGGACTCTGCGGCTCGCACCTCGACCCGGCCGCCCTTTGCGACGCCGCCCTGTCTGAGTTGGTGGCGCATGTGCAGGCCGAGTTGGGCGCCATCTACCTGGTGAACGAGGAGCTCTCTCTGCTGCGGCGCCAGTCGACCTACGCCCTCGACGGAGCCGTGGAAACGCTGGGGTTGGGTGAAGGTATTCCCGGGCAGGCCGCCCGCACACGCGCCACGATCGTCGTGCGCGACGTGCCCGCCGAGTCGGCCTTCGCGGTCCGCCTGGGCTTCGACCGCGTCTCGCCGCGCGCCCTGGCCGCCGTGCCCATGGTGATGCAGGAGCGAGTCCTGGGCGTCATCGTGGTGGGCTGCCTACGGGATTTGGAGGCGCACTGCGTGGCCTTCCTGGAGCAGGCCGCGCGGCAGTTGGCCGTCAGCGTTGACAACGCCCTCACCCATCGGCGTGTGCAGGAGCTGGCCGTGGAGCTTCAGGATCGGAATCGCGAGTTGCAGGCGCGCCACGAAGAACGCGACGAGGCCGAGCAGGCGCTGCGCGAATCCGATCGCCGCAAGGATGAATTTCTGGCGCTGCTGTCGCACGAGCTGCGCAACCCCTTGACCCCACTCCGTAACAATCTCTTCCTCCTGCATCGAGCACCGCCGGGCAGTCCACAGGCCGAACAGGCCCTGGCCGTCATCGACCGACAGATCACCCATTTGGTCTTCCTGGTCGACGATCTGCTCGACATGGCTCGCATCAGCCGCGGGATGATTCGCCTGCAGTGCTCGGAAGTGGAGCTGACGCCGCTGCTGCGCGACGCCGCCCAGGACGCGGAGAGCCTCTTCGCGGGGCGGGGCGTGCGGTTGCAGCTCCAGTTGCCGGGGGGCACGGTGGTGGTCCACGCGGATCCCATGCGCCTGACCCAGGTCATAGGCGATCTCTTGCACAACGCCGGCAAGTTCACTCCGGCCGACGGGCTGGTCACGCTGGGCCTGGACGCGGATGTGGACAAGCGCGTGGCGCGCATCTGGGTGCGGGACACGGGGGTTGGAATCGATGCGGCCACCCTGCCGCGCTTGTTCGAGCCGTTTGCGCAGGCCGATCCCACCTTGGCCCGCACCACGGGGGGCCTGGGACTCGGCCTCACCCTGGTGCGCCGACTGGTCGAGCTGCACGGTGGTACCGTGACCGGCTTCAGCGAGGGTCTGGGACATGGCTCGCAGTTCACGGTGGAATTGCCGCTCACCGAGGCGCGCGCCCCGACGCCTGCCGGCGACGAGGCCATTCGGCGCACACCCCGCCGCGTGCTGGTCATTGAGGACAACGCTGACGCGGCCGAGAGTCTGCGCTCGGTGCTGGAGTTCATGGGCCACGAGGTGCGGCTAGCGGGCGACGGGCGCACGGGGCTGCAGGTGGCACGCGAATTCGAACCCGAGATCGTCTTTTGCGACATCGGCCTGCCCCAGATGGACGGCTATGCGGTGGCGCGTGCCCTACGCGCCGAGGGCAAGCTGCGCGACACCTTTCTCGTGGCCATGACTGGCTATGCCCAGCCCGAGGATCAGCGGCGCGCGGCCGAGGCAGGGTTTCACGAGCATGTGGCCAAGCCGCCCAGCATCGAGCGTCTAGAGGATCTGTTGGCGCGCGCGGCCCTGGCGTGGTCCGAGACGCGTCCCACCGTGCCCGGCTCCGACGCGGACACGTGGCGGGCGCGCCGCGGCTGAGTCTGCGCTCCCATCCGTCGCGGCGAAGCGCCGAGCGGGACGTGGCCAAGCTACAGCGAGAACAGGACGACCCCCGCGAAGGCCACGACGGTCCCGAGGATTTCGGCCGACGATGCGCGTTCCCGAAAGACGAGGATGGAGATGGGGATGAGCAACACGGGGACCAGCGACATGAGCGTGCTGGCAATTCCGGCCGCGAGCAGCTGCGCCGAAAGAAGCCCCAGAGAGACGCCCAGGAACGGCCCGAACACGGCGCCCAGCGAGAGCGAGAACAGGGCGGTGCGGGCGGAGGCGTGCCGAGGCGCGAGGTCTGGCGCCGCGGCCCGCACCAAGGCGCGACGAAGCACAGCGACCAGCTCGCGCACCTGGCCCACACCGACGCTGACCACCAGGAACCCGGCCAGGCCGGCCAGAGCGCGCACCTGCGTCGCGGCGAAACTGTCGACGCCGGACGAGCCGGCCTTGGCGAGCAACAGTCCCGCGGTCTGTCCGGCGGCGGCGCCCAGGGCCAGCAGCACGCCCCTGCGGCGCGAGCCGGTTTGCATATCGACCTGGCGTTTTCCCGAGATGGCCAGGGCGATGCCCGCCGTGGTCACCGCCATACCGAGGAGGGCACGGCCGCCGATCCGCTCGCCGAGGAAGACATAGCCGGCCAACGCAGTCATGGCGGGCACGGAGGCATAGACCAGCATGGAGAGGCGAGCGCCGATGAGCACGAAGGCCTGGAAGAGCATGAGATCGCCCAGGACGAAACCCACCAGACCCGAGACCGAAAGGGCGATCCACGCTCCGCCTGATAGCCGCGGGACCGCGTGGCCCGTGCGAACCAGCGACAGGGCCACGAACAGGACCTGGGCCACCACCAGGCGCAGGACGTTGACGGCCAAGCTGCCGATGCGTCGGCTCGCGGCCTCGAAACAGACCGCCGTGGCGGACCAAAGGGCGGCGGTGGCCAGACCCGCGACCAGGCCCAGCGAACTCACGACTGCTTCGGCGCTGCGGCTTGCACGGCAGGTCCTCGTTCGGGCGAGCGGCTACTCTGCCGCGCCGGACGGGGAAGTCAATCAGGCCTCGTGACGGAGGGGGCACCGGAGTGCCCCCTTTCCGGAATCGGACCGCGCCTACGGCTGATCGCTCGGGCACATGGGGCATGTGCACTCGCCCCCCATGCCTGGGCCTCCGTCGGGGCCGCCCCGGTATCGCCCCATGCCCATACCCGGGCCCATGCCCATCATGCCCATCATGCCCTTCGCGCATTCCGCCCACTTCCCGCGCTGCTCGGGCGTCAGGATGGCATGAACCTGCAGACCGAAGTCGGTCCAGATGGTGCGCAACTGGCGGTGAATCGACTCCATCTCTCCCTGCTTAGCGAAGATGGCCTGTCGATCGGGATTGTCGCGGGCCCACAGCTTCTTCATCTCGGCCATCTTCGTCTGCAATTGGGCGCGCAGCGGGGCGGACTTGGACGCGGCCGCATCACGCAACGCAGAGACGCGCGATTGTTGGTCGGGTGTCAGGTCGAGCGCCGGGCACTGTGCACCCCATGCGCCCGCATCACGATCCCGGTGCATGTTACCCATCCGGGACTGAGCCGCGGCTGGAGCGCTCACTCCGGCCAAGAACGCCAGTGTCAGTGCGGCGGTCTTCAGCATGCTCATCTCTCGCTCCCCTTTCCGCGATCGCCCCTGCCGGGCGCTCGCATCCTCGAAGAGCAGCATGAAACGTGCCCGCAGCATGGGCCCATCAGCCACGCGTCCGGGGACGCAGGCCGTCCCCGTCATCTGCGTGCCCTCCTCGCCGATGTCTTAAGCCAGAAGGCGCGGTGCGGATTCGGGCACGCGCCCTCGACGGCGGGGGGAATCGTCGCGCGCGCCCCAGCGCACCAGAGACTGGACCATGGGGTCAGGTGCGCCCGCGGCCAAGGTGGCGCGCAGGAGCAAGGACCGCCCCGTGTCGTCCTGGGCATTCACGTCAGCTCCGAACTGAACCAGCAGCCAGGCCACGTCTATCATCTTGCGGGCAACGGCGACGTCTAGCGCGCTCCACCCGTCGGGGTCGCGCAGGTTGGGATCGGCGCCCGACTCCAGCAGTATGCGAACCAACTCACGGTTGCCTTCAGCCGCGGCCAGCATGAGCGGCGTGTGGCCCTCCTCGTCGCGGGCGTCCGGGTTGCCCCCTTGGGCGAGGAGGAAGCGGACTTCATCCACGTCCGCAACGAAGGCCGCATCAACCAACTGGTCGTCGAGCGAGTAGAGATTCTGCAAGCCCCTTCCAGGTGCAACGAGACCGCATCCAAGTCAAAAAACTTCGCCGCAGAGCCGGGCCAAGTCTCCGCGAATGGGCAACCGGCCCTGCGATCGATTGTGGCGGGGCCGCGCCGATCTCTTATGATACGGACTCGCGCGACGAAGTCGGCACCAGCTCATCAGAGCTGTCCTGGCGGTGGAGAAGGAGAGGAAGGGAGGAGGGCCCATGACCATCAGCGCAGCTTCAATCGTCCTGCTGACGTACCTGGCACAAGCGGCTCCCGGCCAGGACGACAGAAGCCGGGCCCAAGCCTTGCTGGACGAAGGCGAGTTGCTCTATCGCGAAGGCGACCACGCGAGCGCCCTGAGGAAGTTCGAGGCGGCCTACGCCGCGTTCCCGTCCGCCGAACTGTGGTTCAACATCGCTCAAGCCCATCGCGCTCTGGGCCGACCGGCCGAGGCGCTCGAGTCGTTTGAACGTTTCGCCAGCCAGGCTGCCGACGCGCCCGCGGATAAGCTGGCGGATGCGCGACGGTCCATCGTGGAGTTGCAGTCCAGACTGGGTCGGATTCGCATCGAATGCGACCTCGCGGACGCGATCATCGCTCTGGATGGTCGAACCCTGGGGCCAGCGCCGCTCGCGGAACCCGTGTGGGCCACGCCGGGGCGACACCAGATCAGCGCCACCCCGGCAGGCGGCCCGTCGTCTTTCGAGTACGTCGATGTGGTGGTGGGGGGCGAGCAGACGATCCTGGTGGGAGGACCAGGCGCGTTTGCGTGGGCTGCGCCACCACCCGCCGCGGCAGACATCACGCCCGCCCTGGGCGAACCGGCGACCATCTCCGCCGGGAGAGGACGCGGTTGGTGGTTGGGCAGGAAATGGACGTGGGTGGCAGCGGGCTCGGCCGCGCTGCTGGCGGGCACAGCGGCCACGGTGGGCGGTCTGGCCAAGGCCAGGTTCGACGACCTGGACCATTCGTGCGGCAGCAGCAGCCCAGCCCACCAGGGTTGCAGCGAAGGCGACATCGATTCCCTGCAGAGGCGCATGACCGCCGCCAACGTGCTGTGGGGGCTGGCGGGCGCGGCGGCGGTGACCGCCGGAGTCCTGTTCTTCGTCGAGGATCGCCCACTGGCCGTATTTCCCACGGCGGGCGGGGCCATGGCGCGGGTGAGGTTCTGACCATGAACACGCGACATCGAAACGGCGCGGTTGTCACTCTGGGCCTCGCGCTCCTGGCCGCAGGCTGCACATTCGATGCTGACCGACTCCGCCCTCCGCGCGACGGCAGCAAGGACGCCGAGGCAGACCTTCTCCCCACGCACGGCGATTCACGGGACGCGGACTTGGACACCACTCCCCGACCCGACAGCGCCCCCGACACCTCCAGCACGCCCACCATCGACGCCCGGGTCGACCTGCCCGCGCCGGATCTCAGTCCCGCCGACAGGACAGACCCGCCTCGCGATACCGGCAGCGATGCGCCCTTGCCTGCCGACGACGGCGGCTCGTCCGAGGATGGCGGCGCTCCCGATGACGGCGGCTCCCCTGACGACGGTGGTGCGCCTGACGCCCCGACCGACCTAGGCGGCGACTTGAGTCCAGACTAGCCGCCGGCGGTCCGGCGCGCCTGCTTGCGGCTGCGCATGAAGGCCCGCATCTCTTTCAAGACCGCCACGAAGGCCAGCGGTCCGACGGACGACTTGCCCTGGGTGCGGTCGATGAGGGGCACGGGGATCTCGGCGAAGGTGCGGCCGGCCTCCTGCAGCCGGCAGAGCAGTTCGGCGTCCACGAACCAGCCTCTGGAGGTCAGGGTCAAATCCTTCACAATCTCGCGCTTCAACACCTTGAAGCCCGCGTTCACGTGCCGCACCTTGAGGCCAAGCACACCGGCGATGAGGCGGTTGTAGACGAACGATTGCGCCTTGCGACCGAACCCGCGGTTGTCCTCCGAGCGGAAGCTGGTCACGTAATCCACGCTGGCGAGGAGCGGCAGGGCCTGGAAGATGGCGTCCAGCGGGAAGAAGAGGTCGACGGTGATGAGCCAGATGAGATCCTTGCGCGCCTCGCGGTAGCCGAGCTGCACGGCCGAACCGAAGCCGTTGCGCGCCCCCTCGTGAATCACGCGCAGGTTGGGCAGGACGCGCGCCAGCTCGTCGCACTTGTCGCCCGTGCCGTCGGTGCTGCCGCTCTCGATGACCAGGATTTCGTGGTCGAAACCGTGGCGCACGGCGAACTCGCTCATGGTGCGCAGGCCGGTCTCCAGGGCCTGAATCTCGTTGTAGACGGGCACCAGGATGGTGAGGCTGTAGGGCGAGGGTGAGGATTCCATGGTCAACGCACCTGCCGAATGAAGGACAAGAAACGCTCGTGGGAGATGGCGAAATTGCCGGAGACCCGTTGCCCGGCGGGGACGTCGCGGGTGACTACCGCGCCGAGGCTGACAAAGGCGCCACTGCCGACGCTGATGGCGCTGGAAATGGTAGCGTTGGGGCCGATCCACACCTCGTCGCCGATGATCACGCTGCCGGTGATGGAGGCGTGTGCGGCCAGCAGGCAAGCGCGGCCCACCCGCGTGCAGTGCCCCACGTAGACCAGATTGTCGAACTTGGTCTCATCACCGATGCAGGTGTCGCCGGCGAAGATGTGGCGGTCGATACAGCAGTTGGATTTGATCTCCACCTCTCGCCCAATCACCACCCCACCCACGTGGGCGATCTTGACCAGGCGGCCATCGATGCGCTCGAACTGGAACCCGTCGTTGCCCACCACGCTGCCCGGCCAGATCACCGTGTCGTCGCCGACCACCACGTCGGGGCCGATGGTCACGCCCTCGCCGATGACCACCCTGTCCCCAAGCTGCGCGCGCTCGGAGATGCTGGCCGAGGGCGCGATTCGACAGCCGCTCCCCCGCCCGAAGCGTGGCGCACGCCGATAAAAGTCCGTCTTCTCGGCCAATTGATTGTGCAGCAGGAAGAAATCCCGACGCGGACGCGGCAACACCGCCAAGCCCAACTCCGGCCGCTGCAGCGCGGGCAGCGAGGCACATTCATCCAAGGCCGCTGCCGTGGTGAGGATGGCGGACACGGCCGGACATGCGGCGCACTGCCGAAGAAAGGTCGCGTTGCCCGCGTAGGTCAGCAGGCGGGGCGGCGGGTTGCGCAGGTCGAATCCACAGGCCTCGAACGCGCCGTCCCTTTCCAGGCGCAGGTGCGGGTCGAATGCCTGCAGAGTCGAAAGCTCCATGGCCCTCACTCGGAGTACTGGCCGATGATCTCGACGATGCCCTCGAGGGTGGCGGCCGGCAACTCGGGATACATGGGCAGGGCCACGACCTGATCGCACAGCCGCTCCACGACCGGCAGGCTTCCGCGCGCCAGGCCCAACTCGGCGTGGGCCTTCTGCAGATACAAGGGCATCAGGTAGTAGATGTTGGTCTGCAACTCGTGGGCATCGCAGTACGCGACGAAGCGCGCCCGATCGCCGAGGAAGCGGCACACGAACACGTGATTGTTGGTCGCCACGTTGGCGGCGATGGCCTGAGGCACGAAGAGCCGCGGCGCCAGCGCCTGCCTGTAGCGCGCGGCGATCTGCTGCCGCTGCTGATTCATGGCGTCCACGTAGGGCAGCTTGGCGCGCAGGATGGCGGCCTGCAATTCATCGAGTCGACTGTTGCGGCCGTGGCAGACGATGTGGTGGTAATCCGTCATGCCGTACATGCGCTGGAGCTTGATGCGCTCCACGAGATCGGCACGATTGCTGGTCACCGCGCCGCCGTCGCCGTAGCCGCCCAGATTCTTGGTGGGATAGAAGCTGAAGGCCGCGCAGTCGCCCATCGCTCCGGCGCGCACACCGTCGATGCTGCTGCCGTGGGCCTGGCAGGCATCCTCGATGATGGGCATGTCCGGTCCCACCAGACGGCGCAGGCGCCGGATGTCGACCACGTTGCCGAAAATGTGCACCGGCATGATGGCCTTGGTGCGCGGGGTGATGGCCGCCGGCACCTGGTCAACGTCCATGAGATACGTGTCCTCGCACACATCCACGAACACGGGCTTCGCGCCCGCGTCCACGATGGCCGAGACGGTGGGGATGGCGGTGAACGGCGTGGTGATGACCTCGTCGCCCGGGCCGATGTCCAGGGCCTTCATGGCCAGGGTCAGGGCATCCGTGCCGTTGGCCAGAGCGGCGGCATGACGGGTTCCCACCCAAGCCGCGAATTCAGCCTCGAAGGCCTTGTTCTCCTCGGCCAACGTGTAGCGCCCGGAGCTCAGGACGCGCGCCACAGCCGCATCCACGGCCGGTTTGTAAGCCTCGTACTGGGCCAGGAGATCGCAACGCCAAATCATGTGGAGGCCCGAAAGTACTCGATAGTGCGCGCCAGCGAGGCAGAAAACTCGCTTAGCTGAATGGGGCCCAGGCTGCGCGCCAGGGCGAGGTCGCTGAACGTGGCCGCGCCGATGTCGATGGCCCGCACGTGGGCCGGCGGCTCCGCACAGCGAACCGCGCCTCGGCCGGTCAGCTCGACGATGCGCTCGGCCAGCGCCTTCACCGTCACGTCATGACCAGCCAGGTTGAAAGCGGCGAAGCCGGTGAACGAGGCCCGCCCCAGGCGCTCGACCACCTCACACAGGTCGCCCACGTACAGCACCGAACGCCGCGATTGGTCGCCGAAGACCTCGATGGTCCGCCCCGCCAGCGCGTCGCGGATGAAACCGCCGATGAGCCCCACGTCCTCGCCCTCGAAGGGCTGGTTGGGGCCGTAGCAGTTGGGGAAGCGCAGGCTGACCACGTTCAGGCGCTTGAGCTTGGCGAACACGCGGAAGTGATGGTCGGCGGCCGTCTTGTGCACGCCCTGCACGTCCTCGGGGACCATGGGCGTGGATTCGTCGATGACCGAACCGGCGGCCTTTCCGTATTGACCCCGCGACCCCAGATAGACGAAACGCGCGCCGCAGCCCTCGGGGATTTGCGCGAGCAGATGAAGATGGGCCGTGAGGTTGCACGCGCAGTCGAAAAGAGGGTCCCGCAGCGCCAAGAGGTGGCGCGTCCACGCCATGGCGTCGACGACCAGGTCGCTCTCAGCCACCAAGGCGGTCAAGTTCGGGACCTTCTCGATGGGCGAATCGATGAGTGTGACGGGCAGGCCGGCCAGATGCTCGCGGCGGGCGCCCGTGCGGGGCAGAAGCCCGTCCACCACCGTGACCGGGTGGCCCCGCTCGATCAAATGGCGCGCGATGTTGCTGCCAACGAACCCGGCCCCGCCCAGGATCAGCGCGTTCATCACTCGCCCTTGAAGTGCCGTTCGTAGGCGTCCTTGGCCTGCTGGTAGTCGTCGATGCGCCCGATGTCCAACCAGTACTCGTCCATCTCGTACTTGGCGATGCTCATCCCGCGGTCGAGCAGGGTCTGGATGAGCTTGTCCATCCCGAAGTACTCGCCCTCCGGGATGAGGGAGAAGATCTCGGGCTGCATGACGTACATGCCCGCCAGGGCGTAGGTCACGATGTTCGGCTTCTCCTCGATACGCGTGACGAAGTCGCCCTCGAAGTGGATGTTGCCGAAGGCGTACGGCGTGACGATCTTCTTGACGGCCACGGTCAGCACGCTGCCCTTCTCGCGCGCGAAGTCGAAAAACTTCGAGAAGTTCATCAGGCTGAGGATGTCCCCGTTCATCACCAGGAACGTGTCGTCGATCTTGGGCTCGATCAGCTTAAGCGGGCCCGCCGTGCCCAACGGCTTGGTCTCGCGGCTGACCTCGATCCGCACGCCGTAGCGTGAGCCGTCGCCCAGGAAGTTCTCCAGGTAATCGGCCATGTAATTGGTGGCGAGAAAAACCTGGTCGAAGCCGTACTTCTTGAGGTGCTCGACCTGAATCTCCAGGATCGCCTTCTCGCCGATGGGCAGAAGGGGCTTGGGAATGACCTCGGTGAAGGGCTTAAGCCGAGATCCGAGACCGCCCGCCAGAATGACCGCCTGCCTAGACATTGTACACACCTGCCTTGTATTTCCTGAGGTTGGCCGGATCGAGGAACCAGGGGATGGTCAGCGCCAACCCCTGCTCCAGGTTGTGCTGAGGGGCGAAGCCCGTCAGGGTGCGCAGCTTGCTTGAGTCGCAGCGCAGGCGGAACACCTCGCTGCCCTCGGGACGCTTGCGGGACTCGTCGGCGCGCAACGCCACGTCGCTCTTCATCAGGCGCGCGATGAGGTGGAAGAGATCCTTGATGCTGATCTCTTGGTCCGCACCGATGTTGACCTCCTCGCCCACCGCCGCATCACACGCGGCCAGGGCCAGGAGGCCGTTACACGTATCGGTCACGTAGTTCAGGTTACGCGTCGGCGTCACATCGCCCAGCCGCACCTCCGCGGCGCCCGAGGCGATCTGCGTGATGATGGTGGGGATGACGGCGCGGGCGGACTGGCGCGGCCCGTAGGTGTTGAACGGGCGGGCCACGATGACCGGCAGGCGGTGCGCGTAGAAGAAGCTGCGCGCCAGGGCGTCCGCGCCGATCTTGCTGGCGCTGTACGGCGACTGGGGCTGCAGCGGGTGCTTCTCGTCGATGGGCACGTAGCGGGCCGTCCCGTAGACCTCGCTGGACGACATCTGCACCAGACGCTCCACCCCGTTGTCCAGGCAGGCCTGGCAGATGTTGAGCGTGCCCTGGACGTTGGTTTCCACGTAGCTGGCAGGCGCGACGTACGAATACGGAATGGCAATGAGAGCCGCCAGATGCAGCACCACATCCACGCCCTTGCACATGGAGCGGCACAGGGCCGGATCGCGCACATCGCCGGTGATGACCTCCACGTCCTTAAGACACGTCGCGTCGTCCAGCCACCCCCAGCTATTGAGCGAGTTGTAGAGCGCCAGAGCGCGAACGTGCTTGGCCTGACGGGCGACGATCTCCGTCAGGTGCGAACCGATGAAGCCGTCGGCGCCGGTGATGAGAACTGATTTGTTGCGAATATCCATGCTTGGCCGAGGCGCGGATGACGCCCCCTTGTCCTTGGCGGCGGAATATACAGCCCCCATCTCCAAGGGGAAACCGTTGAGAACGGGGCTTGACGAAGCCCCCAGGACGCTGGGCGGCTGCCCGGGGCATCAAGGGGCGGACAGACGGCCCCCTGCGCGGCAGAAACGGCGAATTGCCAGCCGCAAGCAACTCGCGTAATCATGCGACCGTGACAGCGGAAACCGCGGACGATCTCCGGCGCCAGCGCGAGGCCGAGTTCCACGACGGATGGGCGAGCAGCGTCGATGTGGGCACCATGCTGGTGGACGAAACATTCACCTCCATCACCGCGCTGGAGAACCAGTTCGCCTTGCAGCAGTTCGGCGATCTGCGAGGCCTGCGCGTGCTTGATTACGGCTGTGGCGCCGCCGAGGCGGGGGTGTACCTGGCGAAGCAGGGAGCGACCGTGGTGGCGGTGGACGTTTCGCAGGGCATGCTGGACCTGGCACAGCGCCTAGCCACGCGCCACGGGGTCACGATTGAAACCCGACGCGTGCAGGGGGATCGCATCCCCGCTGACGACAAGGAATTCGATCGCATCTACGGCAACGGCGTGCTCCACCACGTGCCGCATGCCACGGCCATCCCCGAGTTGGCGCGCATTCTCAGGCCCGCGGGCCTGGGGTGCTTCATCGAGCCCCTGCCCTACAATCCCATCATCAACGTGTACCGCAAGGTGGCCAAGGAGGTGCGCACCCCTGACGAGATGCCCATTTCCTTCCAGCAGATCGAGGCTTTCGGCCGCCACTTCGGCAGAGTGGCGCACAAGGAATTCTGGTTCACCTCGCTGTCCGTGTTCCTCAAGTTCTACCTGCTCGACCGGGTGAATCCGAACAAGGAACGGTATTGGAAGAAGATCTATACGGACGCCGGGAAGATCGAGCCGTGGTTCAAATACTTGAAGGCCGCCGACGAGGCCATTCTCTCCAGGGTTCCCGCCCTCGGCCGCTACTGCTGGAACACCGTCGTCACGTTGTCATCCCCGAAGTAGGCGGACGCGCGAATCGCGTGCGGCGGCCCGTGCTTCGACGCCGACGGGACAGCGCGCACGACCGCCAACAGGTGCATCCATGAGCCGGTGGGGCCGCGAGGACTCCAAGTTGCTCTTGCCTTGGCGGACGGCCTTGCGCCCCGCGCATTGGGTGTTGGCCATCTTCGTCGTGACAGCGGCCTTCTCCGTGACCCACGGCACGCTGGTCGTCGACGGCTGGCACGCCCATGACTCCGAGGACAAGGACTTCTTCGACTACGACGCGCGAAACGTCCACACCTGGTCCGATTGCTTCACCAAACGGGGTCTGTGGCCGGGGCTGTACCGCCCCCTGTCGACCAATCTCTACTTCCACGCCGGAAACGCGGTGTTCGGACCGAGCCTCGAGTGCTACCACGCCATCAACATCACCTTGATGCTGATTAGCGGTGTGCTGCTTTTTCGACTGTCGGCCTTCCTGCTTGGGCCTGTGTGGTCACTCTTACCGGCGGCGCTCTTCATGACTCGGCAGGCGCACGTGGAGCTGCCGCTCGCGGTGTCGGAGGCTCAGATCCTGCTGGCGACCGTTCTGGTCCTTCTGGGGTTGTGCCTCTTCGTCGCGGGACGCGGCGCAGGGCGGCCGGCCCTCGTCTGGGCGTCGCTGGTGCCCATGCTGCTCGCGTTCCTGAGCAAAGAATCCATCCTGGTCGTTCCGCTGGGACTGGTGTTCTTCGGGCTCCTCTTCGACACGCGACGCCACGTGCGCCGGTATGCCTTGGTGGTTGGCTTCGCGGTGCTCTACGGCGCACTCCTCATGGCCGTGCTTCGCCCCCGAGTGGCCGGCACCGACACGACGTTCGCCTACGACGCCTCGCCGGCCAATGTCCTGCAGAACGTCTCGGCCACCGTTTTGGTCTTCTCCAACTCCTTGGCCAGCCCCCGCGATGCGATGCTCTTTCCGAGGCGTGTGGATGCCCTCAAACTCTCGCTGCCCATCCAGGCGACCGTCGTCGCCTTGGCGGTGTTGGCGGTGGCCTTCTTACTCGTGAACCGGAGGCTGCGCGGGTGCCTGATACGAGAGCTCCGCGTCGTGGCCTTCGGCATCTTGTTGTTCTTGGTCAGCGCCGCGCCCTATGCCGTATTCGCGAATCGGATGTCCATGCGCTACAGCTACGCGCCTCACCTCGGTTTGGCATTGGCGGGGGGCGCGGCGGTGCGCCTCCTTGTGCATCCGCTGGTCTCACGCGTTTCCCGGCGCTGGCGCGGGCGCCACGCGCTCGACGGCGGCAGGTGATGCGGCCTCAGCCCGCCGGCCGATGCCGCTCGCGTCGCGATCGCAGCCCAGGAATCGCGTGCGGCACAACCTGAGCGGGCGGCTCAGTCCACGAGGACGACGCAGGCGGAGTCGTACACCTTCGACACCCCGGCCGCCAGCCGCTCGCAATCGTTGCTGTAGGTATTGCCGTCGCAGCCACACACCGGCTGGTAGACGGTCTTGCAGGCGCCCGTTCCCTTGCTGACGCAGGTGCCCTCCAAGCCGCACACCCCGACGGGCGAATTGCAGAACTCCCCGGCCACGCAGGCCACCGACGAAAGGCCGCCGCACTTCTGGCCGACCGTGCTCGGGACCAGCCTGCACGCACCGTCGTAGCGCTTGGAGATGGCGGCCGCCATGCGCTGACAGTCGTTGCCGTAGGTATTGCCGTCGCAGCCGCATACGGGTTTGTAGCTCGCCGGACATGTGCCCGTGCCCAGGCTGGCGCAATACCCCGTCGCTTCAGATAGGGGAGCGCACAGACCGGGGGCCACCTCGCAGAATTCACCGGCCGAGCACTTGTAGGAGGCGACAGCACCGCAGAGCTTTCCGATCGTGCTGCCCGGGCACACCCCGTCGGACGACTTCGAGACGCCGACCAATTGGCGCTCGCAATCGTTGCCGTAGGTCTTCCCATCGCAGCCACACACCGGCTGGTAGATGGTAGGGCAACGCGCCGTACCTTTGCTGGTGCAGATCCCCGACGCGTCGTTGACGGTGCCGCACACGCCGATCTTCAACTCGCAGAACTCCCCGGCGCTGCAGGCAGTCCCCGCGATACCGCCGCACAACTGGCCAACGGTGCTGCACGCGCCATCGGAGTTCTTGGGAACGCCAGCGCTCCTCCGCAGGCAGTCGTTGGCGTAGGTCTTGCCATCACAGCCACACACGGGCTGAACGGCAGAGCAGGCGCCAGAGAAGGTGGGGGTGCAAACCCCGGGAATGTCTTTGATGTAGCACATGCCGGTCGGGAGCTCGCATACCTCTCCGGCAGCGCACAGGGTGCCCCCCAGCACGCCACAAATCTTGCCCGTCGTGCCGCCCGTGCCGCCTGCGCCGCCCGCGCCGCCCGCGCCGCCACACGCCCCATCGGCCTTCTTGGAGACAGCGGCGGACCTGCGAACGCATTCGTTGGTGTAGGTCTTGCCATCGCAGCCGCATACAGGCTGATAGGTCCCAGGGCAGGCGCCTCCACCCCTGCTGGTGCAGATCCCCGCGGCATCCGCGATGAAGCACGTGCCCGTGGCGTACTCGCAGAAGTCCCCGGCGCCGCAGGCCAATCCAGCGAACCCGCCGCACAGGCTGCCGGTCGTCCCGCCGGCGCCTCCGCCGACTCCCGCCGTGCCGCCGCCTGAACCTGCTCTGC
>JAEXQJ010000171.1 GCA_023438785.1 Pseudomonadota bacterium | reverse complement strand
GCGTGGGGGAGGGCGGGCAAGACGGCGGACAAGTTCTCGACGGCAGCGGCGCGCGAGCCGGGTAGGGAGAGGATGAGCGTCGAGGCTCGAATGCCGGAGACGGCGCGCGAGAGGACGGCGAAGGGTGTCTTGGCCAGCGAGGCGGCGCGCATGGCTTCGTCCATGCCGGGGGTGAGGCGGTCAACCACGTCGCGCACGGCCTCGGGCGTGACGTCGCGGGGGGCGAAGCCGGTGCCGCCGGCGATGATGACCAGATCGATGGAGTGACCTTCGCTGTAGTGGCGCAGGCGGCTGGCCAAGACCTCGCGGTCGTCGGGGTGGACCTCGGCGGCGTAGACGTGGAAATGGCCGTCGCTGCGCAGCAGGTCGGCGACGGCGGGGCCGGCGGTGTCCTCGGTTTCGCCGCGCGAGCAGCGATCACTGGCGGTGATGACCACGGCTTGGGCGAGGGCGCGCGGCACGACCGTCTCGACGCGCACGGGATCGTTCACGGCCACGTGGCCGCCTGCCACCACGCGGGCGAAGAGGCCCAGGCGGGGCATGATGCAATCGCCGGTCTGGCGAAAGATGGCGCAGCGGTTGTGGCAGGTCTTGCCCCGCTGGGTGATGGTCAGTAGGGCGTGCTCGCCAATGCGCAGCCGGCTGCCCAGGCCCAGGGCGTTCAGGTCGATGCCCGAAACGAGCAGATTCTCGGCGAAGGCACCGGGGGTGAGCTGTAGGCCGCCCCGGCTTTGAAACGCGGTCACGTCTTCCGCGGCCAACAGGCTGACCTGACGATGCCAGGTGCCCACGTGAGCATCGCCGACGAGACCGCTGTCGACCGCTAAGGTCGCCTCGCGGAGGGCCTGTTTGCGCAGCCCCTTGGCTGTGCTTGTGCACAGGGCTTCAACGCGGCCGTGCATGGTTGTCCTCTGCGATGTAATGGCCTGAGCGCCCGCCCGACTTCTCCAGCAGACGGATGCCTTCGATGGTGATGGTGCGGCTGGCAGCCTTGGCCATGTCGTAGACCGTGAGCGCGGCGACCGAGACGGCAGTGAGGGCTTCCATTTCCACGCCTGTGGGCGCGGTGGTGCGGACGGTGGCTTCCAGGCGCAATCCTTCCGGCTCCCAGTGGGCCTGCACGTCGGCTGCTGCAAGCGGCAAGGGGTGACAGAGAGGAATCAGCTCGGCAGTGCGCTTGGCGGCCATGATGCCGGCCAGGCGTGCGGTCTCGACGACGCCGCCCTTCTGAACGCCGCCTGTTTCCCGGATGTGCCGGGCCAACTCAGCGCCCAACCAGACCCGGGCCTCGGCGCGCGCCAGGCGAGCCGCGACGGGCTTAGCGCAGACATCCACCATGCGCGCTTGTCCCTGGGAGTCGAGATGGGTGAGCATGTTTCAACCTCCGACGGACGACATGAGACGGGGGACGTAGAGCGGCAGGCCGGCGCGTTTGCGCGATAGGGCCTGGCCGGCCAGGTGAGTGATGCGATCCTGCGCGGGCCCATCGCCGGCCCGCAGCAGATGGGCGATGGGGAAGCGATCGGCGCGACCCAAGCAGCCGACCAGATCGCCTTGGGCGGTGAGGCGCAGCCGCCGGCACCCGGTGCAGAAAGGATGGCTGTTGGGCGAAATGAACCCGACAACGCCCAGACGCCCCTTGCCATTGCTGATGCGGAAGCGCCGGGCGGAGGCGCTGGGTGCCGTGGGCAGCGGCTCGAGGGTGAACGTGGCCGCCAAGCGCGTGCGCAGCTCATCCGAGGAGATGAACCACTCGCCGTACTGCTTCTGGCCCAGGCCCGTGGGCATGAGTTCGATGAAGCGCAGCTCGCAGCCCGTCCGCAGGGCGAAGTCCACCAGGGCCTCGGACTCGCTGTCATTCCAGCCGCGCATGACCACGGCGTTGAGCTTGATCGGCGAAAATCCCGCCGCGAGTGCCGCGTGGAACCCATCCAGCGTGCGATCGAGCGAGCCGGTGCGCGCCAGGGCGCGGAACGTCAAAGGGTTCAGGGAGTCGAGGCTGACGTTCAAGCGGTGAAGGCCTGCCGCGCGCAGATCGGCGGCCAGAGGCGCCAGGCGTTGCCCGTTGGTCGTCATGGCCAGGTCGGGCACGCCTACGCCCGCAAGCTGGCGCACGAGATCGACGATGTCCTCGCGAAGCAGCGGCTCGCCGCCCGTGATGCGGATCTTGGCCACACCAAACTGCTGGTGCATGAGGCGCGCGAAGAGTGTGGTCTCGTCGCTGCTCAGCGACGCGCTCGGCGCAGGGCACCCGCCGGCCGGGCGGCAGTACACACAGCGCATCTGGCAGCGATCGGTGACGGAGAGGCGCAGGGTCAGGCTCACGCCAGGCCTCGCCAGGGGCGGAACGACACGAGCGCGCCCGTTTCCAGCGTCTGCACATCCGGCGGCACGACGATGGCGCCGTGGGCGCGACCGCCGGCCACCAGATCGGCGGAACTATGGCTGGGCACGGGCTCGACGCGCGGCCCGTACGACGCCCAGTGGAGTTGCGCCAGGTGATAGCGGTGGCGGCCGCCCTTTGATTGCAGGGCCCTGCCCAGCGGCACGGTCCACAGGGGACGGCAGTCCTCCTCGGAGCTACCGGCTAATCGACGCAAAGCCGGCAACACGAACTCATGCAGGCCCGTCAGGGTGGCCAAGGGATGGCCGGGCAGGCCGAAGATGAACCGGTCGGTGCCGTGTGTGGCGAAGAGCATGGGTTTGCCCGGCTTCATGGCCACTTTGTGCACCAGCACCTGCGCGTCCACGGCTCGCACGGCCGCGAGCACGAAGTCGTAGTCGCCCACTGAGACACCCCCGCTCAGGACGACGACGTCGGCGAGCGACAGGGCCTCCCGAAGCTGATGCGTGACCGCTTCTCGCTCGTCGCTGGCGCGCAGAGTGGCCGCGAGCGGAAAGTCCTCAGCTGCGAGAGCCGCCGCCAAGAGGGTGGAATTGGAGTCCCGGATCTGATGAGGCGCGGGACTCTGATTCGGGGCGAGCAACTCGCGTCCCGTGGTCACGACGGCCACACGCGGGCGCCGGTGAACCAACACCTGCGCGGCCCCGACCGCCGCGGCTACGGCCAGGCGAGCCGCATTCAGCGGCACACCCGCGGGCAGCAGGATCTTTCCGGCATTCGCATCTTCGCCTCGGCGAAGCACGTTGGCGCCGCTGGGGAGGCCGGGCATCTGCACCCGTCCGTTGGGCAGCAGCGTGACGTCCTCGATCAGCGCCACCGCGTCCACGCCCGTGGGCAGACTGGCCCCCGTGAAGATGCGCACGCACTCGCCAGGGCCAATCGCCCCCGCGAAGGCCACACCGGCCGGGACCTCGCCCACGATGACTAGGCCGCGCCCCCCCAGTGCGTCCATCGCCCGAAAGGCAAAGCCATCCATGGCCGAGCGGTCAGTGGCCGGCAGATCGCGGTCGGCGCACACCGGCTGGGCCAGCACGTGCCCCAGTGCCTGGTCGAGGGGCCGCAACACGGGCGTGAGCGGTCGACAGTGGGCCGCCATCTTTCGCCACGCCTCGTCGGGCGTGGGCATGGGTTGCGCTTGGGCTCGGGCTCCTACGTCGGGAACGGGCATGTGCCTCACAAGATGACGGTCAGGGCTTGTTGCTCGGAGGGATCCTTGGCGCGCGCCAGGGCGGCGCGGAACGCGTTGGGGTCCCAGGCCCGACTGGGCGGGACGATGAAGAGGGCGGGACCTAGAGCGCCGTCGACCGGCTGGGCACCCTTGATTTGGGCCAATTGCTCGACGGTCCCGAACTTCAGCGCGTCGGTGGGGCAGGTAGCCACGCACGCCGGCGCCTTGCCTTCTGCCAGGCGTGACGAGCAGAAGTCGCACTTCTGCAAGCTGCCGTCCTTCGCGAACTGGATGGCGCCGTAGGGGCAGGCATCGCCGCACAACGTGCAGCTTGAGCACGCATTGCGATCCAGCACCACCACGCCGCCCTCGCGCTTGCTCAGCGCCGACGAGGGGCAGGCCTCCACGCAGGCAGGGCGGGCGCAGTGCTGACAGGAAATCGTGAAGCTGCGGTTCACCACCGCAGGAAACTCGCCCTGCCAGTAAGTGATCACGCGGCGCCATCTCTGGCCCGCTTCCACCTGGTGCGTGGTCTTGCATGCGGCCACGCAGGCCTCGCACTGGACGCAGCGGCCAATGTCGACGAGAAACCCGTACTGCTGGCTCATGGAGCGGTCTCCTCGATCTTGGTGACCTGCACCAGCGTCTGGCTGGCCATGGCCCACACCACGGGATCGGTGGCCTTCTGGATGTCGCTCGAATACAGATTTTGCACGTTGGCCCCTCCGTCGCACAGGGGGTAGCCGGGCAGGGCCAGCTCGGCGCAGCCCTGCCACCAACCGTGCAGCATCATCACCGTGTCCGGGCGCGTGCCGGGATAGACCTCGGCCTTCACCTTCAGCGAGCCGTGCGGCGACTCCACGCGCACCCAGTCGCCGTTGCGCAGACCGCGCTCGCGCGCCGCCTGGGGGTGAATCTGGATCGTGGGGTGGGGCAGCACCTCGCGCAGCGAGGGGATATTGCGCAGCCAACCCGCCATATACGCCTTCGACGTGTGGAAATCCGAGAGGACCAGCGGGTACTTGGCCAAGAGCTCGGGCGTGCCGGTGATGCTCTCGGGCGGTTCTACCCACTCGGGCAGGGCGTGGTAGCCGTGTTTCTCCAGCAGAGTGCTGTACAGGGCGACCTTGCCTTGCGGGAGCAGCGGTTCACCCGACAGGCTGGGGCTGGGCGTGGCGAACACCTTGGCGTAGTTCTCGTAGGTGGGCGCAGGCGGCTCGGCGGCAGCGACGCGCAGACCGGTGGCATGCTGGCGCAAGTCGTCCAGAGTCACGCCCAAGGGTTCGAGCTGATCGTTCATGCACGCTTCGATGCTGCCGCCCCAGAAGTCCTTGCCGTAGCCCATCTTCACGGCCAGCTCGACCCAGAACTCGTGGTCCGACTTGTAGTCACCCAGCGGGTCGATGACTCGCCGTCGGGCCATGAGCCAGCCACCCTGGAACTCGAAGGGATAGTCCGTCTCGTACCCGGTGGCCACCGGCACGACCACGTCGGCGTAAGCCATCTCGGCCGTTTCCATCACGTCCAGCACGACGAAGAAGTCCACCTTCTTCAAGGCCTCCAGCACGCGCTTCGGACCGCGGTTGCTCACCGTGGGCTGCGTGCCGGGGGCGATGATGGTGCGCACCGGGTACGGCTTGCCCGTCAGGACGCTTTCGATGATGCCGTAGTAGGCCGAGGAGGTGGTGTCCGCGTTGGGCTGGAATTCGCGCGGGAAGGCCGGCGCCACCAGCTTGTCGACCATGCCGGGCCCGCGGAAGTTCTTGCGCAGGGTGATGGGCTTGGGTCCCACGCCCCCCGCGCCGCGGCCCAAGGCGAACACGTTGCCGCCTGGCCGATCCAGGTTGCCCGTGATGGCGATGATGATGGCGATGGCGCGAATGGCGTCGCTGCTGCTCGTGGCGTGCTCGAGGCCGTTGCCCACGTCGAAGCACACGCGCTTGGTGGTGCCGAGCAGGCGCGCCACCTCGACGATCTGAGCCGCGGGCACGCCGGTGATGCGTTGGCCCCATTCGGGCGTGAGCCTTCGAACGTGCTCGGCTAGCCTGTCGAAGCCGTAGGTCCACTTGTTGACGAAGTCCTGGTCGTAGAGCTTCTCCTCGAGGATCACGTGGATGTAGGCCAGGGCCAGGGCGGCGTCCGTGCCGGGGCGGACGGGAACCCACACGTCGGCGAAGGCGGCGTCGGGCTCCAGCGTGGGTTTGATGGCGATGATCTTTGCGCCCCGATCCTTGGCGGCCAGGACGTCGCGCAGCGGGCTCTTGGACGTGCCGGCGTAGACGGGGTTCTTGGCCCAGATGACGACCAGGTTGCTGTGCGCCATGTCGGGGCCGGGGTACGCGCCGAGGGTGTGGGTGAAGCCGAAGGCTCGCTGCATGGCGCAGATGCCGCTGGTCCCGTAGTTGGGGCTGCCGTGCACGCCCAGGAAGCGATTGAAGTAGGCGTGGTAGTTGCGGCGGGCCGGCCCCAGGATGGCCAGCGACTCGGGGCCGTAGTGCTTCTTCTGCTCCTTCAGCTTGTCCGCGATGAGCGTGAGCGCCTGGTCCCAACTGATGGGTTCGAACTTGCCCTCGCCGCGCTCGCCCACCCGGCGAAGCGGCGTCTTCAGACGATTGGGCGAATAGACCCAGCGAGGCGCACTGTGGGCCACCGCGCACAGGCGGCCCTTGCTGACCGGTGACGCCTCGAGCGGCTCGACGCCGACGAAGCGTCCGTCGCGCACGATGGCGTTGATGCCGCAGCCGATGTTGGGGCCGCACATGCTGCAGAAGGTGGGCACCACCCGATCCTTGGGCTGCCTCCTCACGGAGAGATCAGGCGGCGCGGGGATCTTGGCAATCTTACTGCTCATGAAGGGATCACTCCTGGATTAAGGCGGCTTGCTACTTGGTCTCGGTCTGGCGGGCTGCTCCCGGGCGGCGCAGGAGGGCGAGGACCCAGGCGGTGGCGAAGAGGACGAAGACGAACTGCAACGTGAACCAGCGGCCGAAGAGGCCCCCTAAGAAGGCGCCCAGACAAGCGCCCGACATGAGCCCAGTTGCCAGGTGGTTGCGCCGAGCGACAGACCGAACGGCGGGATGAGGATCTTGTTCATGCCCGATGGTGAGCCCCGAGACGACAGACAGGATCACGAACTTGATGAGAAAGCTACGCATCGGCCGGTCCTCGATCTACTGGGACGGGATGCCGAGCAGGGGGCGCCGGTGCAGCTTCGGCGGCGGATCATCGGCCAACATCTCGATGAACGCCCTGACCCGCATCTTGATCTCTTCCGTCACCGGATCGGCGTGGGCCGTGCCCTCGACCGCGAGCACGGGAATCCCCTGCTTGGTGAAGAAGTCCTGTTCCATCTGCCGGGTCAGGCTGGTGTAGGGGCAGCCCGTGGTGCCCGAGACGATCACGCCCTTCGCGCGTGTGCGTTTGACCTCCTCCGCGATGCGGAACCTGCGCGCGCTGGCCACGGCACCCGCCTGGTCCGAGCTCTCGCCTTTGAGCTGCATGTCGAGCAGGTACTCGGCCAGGGCGCGCACCGGCGAGACATCCTCGCGGTACAGCGTCGTGATGGCCATCAGCGAGCCCACGATGGCGCCACCTGACTGATCGATGGTCTTGGTGACGTCCATGTTGAACATGTTGCCGGCCAGGACCAGCGGCACGTAGGGCCCCACCGGTTGCTCCGCGGCCCACGCCAGTTCCTCGATCAATGAATCGAGCAGCTCGATGAAGCGGGCGCGGTTCTCCTCGAAATTGAGGACCGCGTGGTAGTCGCCCGACGCTAGCAGCAATTGGCTGACCCGTGTCATGGGGAAGTAGAGCGGGTTGCGCAGACGCAGATCGAGGGCCTTGATGATCCGGCGTGTGATGCTGTTCCTAACCCGCAGAAGCTCGGCCAGGCGGTCCTGGTCCACCTCGTGGCCGCATAGCCAGTGGGCCGCGCGTTGCACTTCAGTCTCGTAAAAGGCGACGTACTCGGGCCGGCGCGCCGGATCCATCTTGAACGCGGTGAGCGGCTGGACCACGTGGACGTCGCACCCCGCGCTACGGGCCAGCTCGGCCACAGTCACGCTGGGCTCGCACGCGCCGCCGAACTGCAGAATGCGTCGGACCGCCGTGCCGCCCGGCTGGTGCAGACGCAGTCCTAACCCGCCGATCTGCGACTTGATGACTGTGCAGAACTCGCCGGGGACGTGGAAGTGACTCTCGGCCAGGGCCACCGCCTCGTGGCTGCGGCCGCGCATGCGTCGCATATCGTTGGCGCATAGGCCGCCGCAGGCGCGAATCAGCGGCGCCCACCACGGGTTCATGCCCGTGACCACGGGATAGCCGGCGCGCGCCGCCGCCTCCACATCGTCCCATCGATAGCCCGCAGCCAACTCGTCGAGCAGGGCCGCGGCGTGGTGGGGGACGGGCTGCTTGGCCTGGGAAATGAGGTGCACGGTCAGCTCGCCCGTCGCTCGTGCGCGCCACAGGGACGCTTCTTGTCGCGCAGCACCTCGATGAAGGCCTCAATCCGCGTGCGGATCTGGCCCCCGGCGGAGTGTGAATAGTCGCTCGATAGCTCGAGCGCGGGCAGACCTGCGTTCTGGAACGCGGTCAGGTACTCCTTCATGCCGACGCTGTGGGTGGGGCAGAACTTGAGGTAGGTGTAGAGGACGCCGTCGGCCTGATATTCGAGCGCCAGATTGGCCGCGAAATGGGCCGCGTCCGAGAGGGGCTTCATGCGCGCGCAGGGCGCCTGGTCCAGGTAGCCAGCCACCAGCGCATCCAGCGGATCGCCGTCCTCGCGCAGCTCGTGGCAGAACGGGCGCAGACCGGTGCACACGTCCTCGGCCACCACCACGCCGCCGAACTCACCTTCTAGGATGTCGTGCACCTTGCGGTCGCCGTCGGCCAGCACCGATCCCGAGATGGCGATGCGCAGGGGCGGCTCGGGCGCGTCCTGATCTCCCACCCGTGACAGCAACCCGTCGTAGATGCGTTCGAAAACGGCCAGGGCTTCATCGGCGTCCAGGTAGTAGTAGCCCCTGCACATCTCGAGGAAGTCCTTGCCGGAAAGCGGCGGGTGACGCAGCTTGCGCAGCTCGGAGATCTTGCGCAGCAGACGGCGGAGTCTGTTGTAGCGGACGATGTGCAGGTGCAGGTCCTCGTCGGTGATCGAAGTGCCCGTCTTGGCCTCCAGGTCGCGCTTCATGTCCAGAAGCTCCAGACGGAAGAAGTCGCGCGAGGTCTTCTCCTGGCGCAGCTTGGGCAGGTTGAGCAGCTTGACCGGAACGAAGCGATCCAGCACCTCGGAGACGCGTTTGACTGTGTTGCAGGTGTAGAAGTTGTAGACGCCGTCCACGGCGCTGTAGAGCGGGTCGCCATGGGAGAAGAAGCCCAGGCAGCTCTTGGTGAAGTCGCAGTAGATGCTCTGGGTGAAGCGCTCGCCGCGGGCCACGGTCTCGGGATCGCCGGCCTTGAAGAGGCGGATGTGGCGTGCGCCCGAGGCGGAGAGGAGCTCCAGCGGCGTGTAGTTGCACTGGTAGGCGAGACGCTTGCGGCCGTCGGGCTCCTTGATGAAGGCCTCCTGGTTGCGCTCAATGCGGGTACGCAGGTCGTCGAGGAGGGAGGTGGTCGGGCGGGGCACCGGGCTGGCGACGGTGGGCATGACGCGCACCGAATCGGCGACCGCCCTGCCCGCGTACACTGCGGCGCCCAGCGCACCGGCAAAGACCAAGTCCAGCTTGGGCGTGGTGAACTTGTGACCCAGGAGATCCTCCAGGACTTTGCGCATGCCTGGGTTGTTGGACACGCCGCCGGTGAAGACCAATTCGTTCTGGACGCCCACGCGCCCCAGCAGGTTCTGCACGCGGCGCGCGGCCGAAATGTGCACGCCCGCGGCGATGTCGGCCAGCGACTTGCCTTGACTGAGCCCGTCCGCCAGCCCCTCGGCCTTGGCGCGCAGGGTGATGATCTCGGTCTCGGCGAAGACCACGCACTGGCTGCTCACCGTGCTGGGCCTTTCGGACTGGTACACAAGTCTGCCGAAGTCCTCCAGCTCCACGCCCAGGGTTTGGGCCGATTTCTCCAAGAATCGTCCCGTGCCCGCTGCGCACTTGTCGTTCATCACGAACTCCAGCACTTTGCCGGTGGATGGCTCGATCTTGATGGCTTTCGAGTCCTGGCCACCAATGTCGATGATGGTGCGCGTGCCCGGCACGGCCACATGGGCGCCCATGGCGTGGCACTTGATCTCGGTGATGACCTCGAAGGGAATGTTCTTGAAGTCAAGAGCGATACGCCCATAGCCCGTGCCCACCAGCCGGGCTACATCCCTTCGTTCCAGTCCCGCTTGGCGCAGCAGCTCGGCGAGGACTTCTTCGGCGGTTTCCTGCGTGTAGAGGCCGGTGGGCACGACGACGGTCTCGATGCGCTCGCCGTGCAGGAGGACGCCCTTGGACGAGCGCGAGCCAATGTCGAGGCCCACGACGGGAACGTCGTGGCCAAGCGGGAGAGGCAGCTGATCGAGGACCTCGGTGATCTTCATGGTCGCGCCTAGGCGATCTGGGCCTGCGCCACGGGGGTCGCCAGGTTGCCCAAGCTGGCCACGTTGCCTTCGCCCGTCTGGTGATAGCGAGCCGCGAACACGGCCGCGCCCAGCGCACCCGCGAAGATGAGGTCGAGCGGCGACTTGGAGAAGCGATGCCCGAGCAGCTCCTCGAGCAGGGCCCACATGCCTCGGTTGTTGGATACGCCGCCCGTGAAGACCAACTCCGGCTCAATGCCCACGCGGTTGAGCAGGTTGTGAATGCGACGGGCGGTGGCCGCGTGCACGCCCGCGGCGACGTTGGCGCGCGCCCGAGCATCCTTGATGCGCTCGCCTTTGGCGCGCAGAGAGATGACCTCCGACTCGGCGAAGACCACGCACTGGCTGGAAATGGGCGAGGGCGCGTCGGCCTTGAGCGCTTCGTCGCCGAGCTGATCCAACTGGAGCCCGAGCAGCGCCGCGGCCTTCTCGAGGAAGCGTCCGGTGCCCGCTGCGCACTTGTCGTTCATGACGAACTCGACGACCCTGCCTGTCTTGGGGTCGACCTTGATGGCCTTGGAGTCCTGACCGCCGATGTCGATGATGGTCCGCGTGTTAGGCAGCACCGCGTGGGCGCCCATGGCGTGGCAGGTGATCTCGGTGACGATCTGATAGGGCACGTCCTTGAAGGCGAGGGTGATCCGCCCGTAGCCCGTGCCCACGATGTAGGCCACGTGATGGCGTTCCACGCCCGCCTTGCGCAGCAGGCGCGTGATGAGCTCGTCCGCTGTCTTCTGCATGGACACCCCCGTAGGCACGAGCGCTGTCTCGATCACGTGGCCATGCAGGAATACGCCCTTGGAAGCGCGCGAACCCAGGTCCAGGCCGATGACCGGCGCGCTGGCCCCGTGATTCCATGAATGACCGGAGAGAATCGTCCGAATGTCCACGTGTCACCTCTTGGGAAAAGGAAGAGCGAGAGGGACATGTGCAGACGGCGTGCCACCCGCGAGCGGCGTGGGTGCTGGTGGAGTGCTGGGAGAACTGCCCGGCCAGCAACAGGCGAGGAGCAGATCTGCGGCGGGGGGAGCAAGTGCCCTGCCGCTTGACGTTCGGAGTTCTGGGGGGCGCACCGCTGCGGCGCCTCGGCCGGTCGGGGTCGCTCCTCCTCAGACGCCCGCCACCGGCCGGCGATCCTGCGGCTCGGCGGCCATGGCGCGCTCGGCGACCGAGTCGTTACGGCGCCGGGCCACGCCCGCCGCCTGGCCCCTTGATCGCTCGCCGGTAGCCGGTCGCAGACGCCCGGTGCGCTCGCTAACGTCGCGTGGGAGTTGACCGCGCCCGTCCCATGTTGTGGTTCAGGGGCGTGGAATCGCGATCTTCACCGTCGAGGGAGACATTGTCTCTGCCGGGGCTCGGCCGCGGTGTGTGTTGCTGAACGTCAGCGCGGAGAAGGCCGTTGATCCTTTGTGCTGGAAGCGAGTGCTGAACCTGACGAATCAGGGCGTGCTTCCGTCGGACGGACACAGGTTCGTATCAAGTGCGCGAATCTCGCTCGCACTCCATGAATTCCGAATAGCGGGCATCGATGCTGTCGCCGCTGTGGAGCTTGCGCTGAGCGGAATGCTCAGCAGGAACACGAATGTGCTGTCCAGCGCGGAGCGCAAGACCTTGCTTGGCCAGCAAGCGATCAAGGGGCGGGCGGCGGGCGTGGCCCGGCGCCGCAAGGAGCTGGCCGCCGAGCGCGCCATGGTCGCCGGGACGAGCAGCGGCCCGCCGGCCGTTGGCGAGCGTCCGCGGAGGAGGGGCCCCGGCCCGGACCAGGCACCGCAGCGAACGACCACGCGGTCGTCGTGCCCGCACTAGAGAGCGGCGATGCTGGCCTTGTCGGCGCACCGACCCTCACTCTCCACCCCCATCTCCGCCAGCAAGCATCTCCGGTACTCCAGAACACGCGCATCGGTGCGGTCGCGGGGCTTGGGGACATCGAGGTGAAGATCCACGGCGAAGTGGCCGTCGCGCAGAATGAGGACCCGGTCGGCCAGGGCGATTGCCTCGTCCACGTCGTGGGTCACCAGCAGGACGGCGGGGCGATGGATGGCGCATAGGTCTGCGACCAGGCGCTGCATCTGCAGGCGGGTGAGGGCATCCAAGGCGCCGAAGGGCTCGTCGAGGAGCAGGAGTTCGGGTTCGCGGACCAGCGCACGCGCCAGGGCCACCCGTTGGGCCTCGCCGCCAGACAAGGTGGCGGGCCAGGCGCGGGCGTGGCTCGACAATCCGACCTCAGCCAAAGCGCGCTCGGCAGCGGCGCGCGTCGCCGGGGTGGCGGGCTGGCCGATGGCCACGTTGGCGGCAACACGCATGGAGGGGACGAGACGCGGCTCTTGGTACACCGTCGTCCGCACCTTGGGAACCAACAGGGTGCCCTTGTTGTCGTCGGGCAGCTCGAGCCCGGCCAGAATACGCAGGAGAGTTGTCTTGCCCGTGCCGCTGGCACCGAGCAAGGCGACGAATTGGCCACGCGCCAACTCCAAATCGATGCCGTCGAGCACGACCTTGGGGCCAAACGACTTGCGCAGGCCGCGCAGAAAGACGGCGGGATGCGGGGTGTTCATCGGACAGCACTGTGGCGACGCCAGGGCATGGCCACCCGCTCCAGGACGCGAATGAGCCCGTCGAACACGAGCCCCAGCGTGGCGTAGAGGAGGAGGCACAGGACCATGTAGTCGGGGCGGAAGTACTGCTTGGCGAGCAGGACCAAATAGCCAATGCCCTTGGTGGTGCCCACCTGTTCGGCGGCGATGAGTCCCACCACGCTGATGGCCAGGCAGATGCGCAGGGCCATGAGTAGGCTGGGCAGCGTGCTGGGCAGGATGACTTGAACCAAGAGGTGCCAGCCGTGCAGGCCGAAGCCGCGTGCGGCCTCGACCATCTTGCGGTCCACGTTGCGTACGCCCAGATAGGAATAGGCGTACATGGGGAAGGTGGACGAGAAGGCGATGAGCACGACCTTGAAGAGCTCGTCGATGCCGAACCAGGAGATGAGCAGGGGCGCGAGCGCCAGGAAGGGAACGGCACGCAGGGCCTGCATGGTGGGGTCGACGACCTCCTCGCCGATAGCGGAAAGCCCCGCCGAGATGCCGAGTAGCAAACCCAGGCTCACGCCGATGCTCACGCCGATGGCCGCGCGAGTGAGCGAGGCCGCGAGGAACGCTGTTAGCTCGCCACTGCGGGCCAGGTCGATGAGGGCGCGCACCACGTCGCCCGGCGAGGCCAGCACGCTGGGACCGATGCGGCCCGAAGCGCAGCCGTACCACCAGGCCACGAGCAGCAGGGCGGGCACGCTGGCGCGCAGGCCGAACGAGACGCTGCGCCGTCGGGGACGCGAACCGAGAAAGCGCGGCCGTTCCAAATCAGCCAGGGCGGTGGGGAGCAGGCGAGCAGCAGGACGCTCCCCCTGGGCCTTCTCACGCTCGGTCGCGATCGCAGTCTCGGAGATGGCCTCGGACATGGTTTCGGATAGGGCGGTCATGGTCCCGGCCTCTGCTGGCTCGCGGCCGCGTCGGTGTCGAAGATGATTTCGTCTGCACTGATCTCACGATCGACGGACCGGTTGAGCGCGAACAGGCGCGCCACGTTGGCGACGCGCGTGCGGTCCGCCCGCGTGGGGACGCGCAGCTTGGATTGAGTCCGGGTGTTCTCGATGGCGATTTGCAGTTCGTCACCCGCCAGCGCGGTGGGGCCCTTGTCGGTGAGGACGTTCTGGAAACGCTCGGGGTACTGGTGGGCGATGTCGATGAGGTCGTTGACCACCTTGATGAGCACCTGGAAGGCGGCGGGGTTCTTCTCCAACACGGCGGCGCTGGCCGCCATGATGGTCACGTCGTCCGAACTCAGCTCGGATTCGCGCACGAGGACGCGCGCGCCGTTGCGGACAGCGGTCGTGAAGAACACGCCGAACGTGGACCACGCGTCGACCTTGCCCGTGGCGAAGGCGGCGGCTGCATCGGGCGGCTGGATGTTGACCCGCTCGACGGAGCCGGCTGGAACGTCCGCGTCGGCGAGTGCCTTCAGCAGCATGTAATCGCCGTGGGCCGCCAGATTTAGGGCCACGCGCTTGCCCACCAAGTCCTTGACCGTCCTGATGGGGCTGTCTGCGGGTACCAGGATGCCCGCCTGTTTCATAGCGGCCGGATCTCCGATGGCGAAGACCTTGAACTTTAGGTTGTGGGCCAAGGCGCCCACGATGGGGCTAATGGCGCCGCCGGACGCATTGATGGCGCCCACATTCATGGCTTCGAAATTGGCGCTGAAGGCCTGGGCGCCGGGCACCCACACGATCCTGGCGTTCACCTTGGCCAGCTCTCTATCGAGGACGCCCTCGCGCCGGGCGTAGGCCATCACAGACGACCCTCCATTCCCGGGATCGGAAAAGCGAATCTCGATGGGCTCGTACCTCGACGCTGTCCCGGACGCTTGGCTGGGCTTGGGTGTGCTCCGGCAACCGCACGTCAGGAGAACGGAGAGCGCGGCTGCGGCCCACGAATGGGCGCTCACGAGCGTCCCCGGCGTCGCGCGATGATAAGCGCCAAGCCGATTCCCAGGGCCATGGCCGCCGATGCTGGGGAGCCCGGGCCGTGGCCCACGCCGCAGCCGGTGCTGTCCGCGACCAGCCCGCGCGCGCCACCGTCGGGTAGAAGCTTGGCGGCGGCGTCGCCACCGCCATCGACCCGCGGGGCATCAGGATCTGCGTCGGGCCCGGTCGGCGATGCATCCGCGGTGGTCGGGGAAGCGTCAGTCTTGAAACCGGCGTCCTCGGTGGCGGTGATCACGGGCGCATCGAGCGGGCCCCCATCGAAAGGCACACCTCCATCCTCATCGGCCCGCAGCGAGGCCGGCGCGGCGAGCACGGAGGCGACAAGGAACGCGAGCGGAGCGAGACGAAGGAGCATTTGTGATGACCTCGTGTGAGTGGTTGGTTCACGAGGACGTTGCAACTGGTGTGCCTTCCATCCCGCGCGGTCCTGCCTCGGCGGCTGCCAGCCGGCTGTTGCCGCTGCAACAGGGGACCAGCAGGGGTGATGCCCCCGCAGCAGCAGACGCCGGAGCGCGCCTGCTCTCGCGGGGGATTGGCCTCGGCACATGCTGTGCAAAGGCCAGCTGCAGAGGAATTGGAAATCGTCCTGAACAGAGGAGAGCAAGTGATTCGAGCCAACAGCAGCCAACAGGGGAGGTGGAATGGCGAAGCGGCGAGAAGAGAGAGGTTCATGGCCACGGCAGTCACCCTGGCCATGGTGTGCGCCGCATCTGCGGCGTGGGCCCAAACGAGTGGAGGCACAGTCGCCACGTCTGAAGGTGCGCCTGCCCGTTCACACGCGGCGACGCAGGTCGAGGCGCCGGCTCCTCCGTCCAGCGGGCCTCCCTCAGAAGGGGGATCCGCTCCGGCGTCTGCGCCGGCGCCCGAGCCCGTCGTTGCGCCCGAGCCTGTGAAGGCGAAGAGGGATTCGCCCTCACAATTGAAGGCCGTGGTGGTGACTGCTCAGCGGCGCGAGGAGACGGCCCAGAAGGTGCCGACCGCTATCTCCGTCGTGTCGGGCGACAGCCTGGTGGACTCGGGCGTGGGCCGCTCGGCGGGCGAGGTCCTCAATGCGGTTCCCAGTGCCTCGGCGGCCACCCAGTTGCACGGTCGGCCGCGCTGGTGGATTCGCGGCGTGGGCACGGGCCAGCAGCAGCTCGACTTCGCCAACCCTGTCGGTTTCTACCTGGACGATGTCTACATCAGCAACGCCAGCGCCACCGGCTTCCCCTTGTTCGATTTGGATCGGGTGGAAGTCCTGCGCGGACCGCAGGGCACCCTGTGGGGCAAGAACACCACGGGCGGCGCCGTGAACATCATCTCGCGGCGGCCCACCTTCGGCCCCAGCGAGGGTTACCTCAAGCTCGACTACGGCTCCTTCAACGACAAGCTGGTAGAGGGCGCGTCCAACAACGTGATCTGGTCCAAGAGCCTGGCCGCGCGCACCTCGTTTCACTACGAGAGCCGCGACGGGCGCTTCACCAATCTCTACGACCAGCGCAAGGGCGGCGAGTTCCAGGATGGCGCCTTCCGCATCCAGCTCCTCGGCAAGTTGTCCGACAGCTTCGAGGCGTTGGCCAACCTGCACCTGCGCAAGTACACCACCAGCGGGGCGATCGCGACCGTGTCGGCATCAGGGGCGGGCGGGAGCTACATCAAGGACTACGTTCCCAGCACCGAGCTCAACGAGGTGAACAGCAACGCCCGCACCTCGGGCGACGTCCGTCAAACGGGCGCCAACCTGACCCTGAAGGGCGATCTGGGCGGCCTCGCGTTGACGGCGGTGTCGGGTTTCGAGGAGTACCACGAGACCACGCTGTCCGACGGCGACAACACGCCGCTGGAGATCAGCCGAGGGTGGGCCGATGCGATTTCGCGCCAATACTCGCAGGAGGTTCGCCTGGCGTCGCCGCGCACCGACCGCTGGAACTGGGTGGCCGGGCTCTTCTACTTCCGCGAGGACATCAAGAGTAAGTCAGCCAGCGCGCGCCTGCCGGGCGCATCGGCGGTGGGTGCGGGCAACTACTCGCTGCAGACCTACGACCACGGCAATTCCAGCTTTGCGCCTTTTGCCAGCACGACCTTCAATTTCACTGAGGCGTTCAGCCTGAAGGGTGGCCTGCGCTGGACCTGGGAGCACCGCGACCTGGAGATCGACCGCGTTGCCAATGTGGGCACGCTGACCTACGGCGATGCGAGCGATTGGTGGAATCCGGCCGCCATCAGCTCTCCCCTGGGTGAAGTCTTCGCCGCCCATCCGAACAAGAGCTGGACGAACTTCACCTACGACATCACGCCCACCCTGGCCGTAACCCCCGATGTGAGCGTGTACGTGCGCTACGCGTTTGGCGTGAAGTCGGGTGGCTACAACACATCCGCGACGACCCTTGGCGCGCTCAATGTGGTGGAGCCCGAGAAACTCACGGCGTACGAGGGCGGCGTGAAGACGTCCTGGCTCGACCGTCGGCTCACCGCCAATGCGGCGGGCTACTACTACGACTACAAGGACGTGCAGATCAACGTGGTCGGACCGTTGCCGCCCACCAACGTGGCGGTCTCGTACCTGCAGAACGCGGAGAAGGCGCGGAACTACGGTGGGGAGCTAGAGGTGGAGGCGCTGCCCTTCAAGTATCTGCACCTGGCGGGCAACCTGGGCTTACTGGACGCCAAGTTTACCAGCTTCAAGGCGTTGTACGGCGGGCAGGACTACTCGGGCAACCGCCTGGTGCGTGCGCCCAAGGTCTCGGCGCAGGTACGCGCCGAAGTGACTCTGCCCGTGTCCACGTCCCTCAATCTCATGCTGGGCGGCGACTGGCGCTATCAGAGCCGACAGTACTACTACACCACAGGCCAGACCGATCCCTTCCTGCAGCAGGGTGGCTACTCGCTGGTCAACGCCCACCTGACCTTCCAGAGCGCGGACGAGAAGGTGGCCCTGACCCTGTACGCCAACAACGCGCTCGACGTTCGCTACAAGAACCACGCGCTACCGGGCGCGGCGGGCGCCTCGGGCGATACGACCATGTGGGGTGACCCGCGCACCTTCGGGGCGACCCTGATTTCTCGGTGGTGGTGATGGGGCGGGTCCCGCCGCGCCGGGTTGGCGCCCCACACCCCCCC
>JAEXQJ010000157.1 GCA_023438785.1 Pseudomonadota bacterium | reverse complement strand
GCGATCGGCTGTCGCCGAATCGCGGTCGGTCATTTAGCCCCTCCAAGTCGTAGGCCAGTCCTGCCAGGGGATTATTGAGCGTGCGCACGCCCCCCAAGATCACCCTCTCGAAATCGACGAACCTCCCCGTCTTCAGAGCCTTGGCAAGAGTGGCAAACGCAGCCATTCCCACCCGACCGTAGACGTCGTGAGGGAGCCCCTTCGTGTAGGCGCCACACCTGTCTGGGTAGCGCGCGATGTCCCCATTCGACCTGTTGATGCCAGGAGGAACGCGGGCATCGCAGATGGCTTCCTCGACGCGGATCGTGGTGGCAGTAAGGATTCGAGCCGCCTCATTGTCGGGCGGTACGGTCATCGGCGCACGGTTGCTGCACAGGAAACGGTCGTCCAGTCTCAGGGCAGTAACGGCTTGCTCGGTCTCGTCCGAGGCAGGCTGCTCCGCCCCAGCGTCGCTGGTCACTTCCAGACCGCTCGACGCATTTTCCTCGCCGCATCCCACAATCGCGAAGCTCGCGAGCAGAGCGCTGAAACCCCACGTCCTGACTCTCCCGCTGTCCATGCGACTCCCTCCTCCTATGCTCGGCCTGCGTTCGACGGCACCGCCGCTTGACCCGGCCTGCTCAGCTTGACGTCTGTTCGATGGCACAGGGAGCCTCGATGACACAGGCCCCTGTCGTCTCGCGCTCCCCCGCCACACTTGCAGCATAGGCTCGCGACGGCGAAGGCCCTGCGCGGCCCTCGCACGCTCGCATCGTCCTCAGGTCCAGCGCGCGGCCAGATTGCTCGGTACTCCGGGCCGCGGAAGTCAGCGGCGCGCGGAGAGCAGGCCCGCGGCGCCGCTGGTCGCGATCGCCTTGATGCGCATAATGAGCGTGAGCAAGAGGCCGGCGCCCGGGTCGAGCCCGATGAGGCCGAACGCGAGAAAGGCCGCGCCCTCCCCCACGCCGATCCGAAGCGAAGGGACGATCAGCACCACGAGGCCGACCAGGCTCAGGCTCGCGTAGATCAAGGCGACGCCGGCGAAACCGTAGTGCAGCCCGAGCAGCCAGGCCGCAACGCCATAGGTCGCCCACGAGGTGAGACGCGCCCCCATCTGCAGGAGCAGCACGCGAGCGTAGTCGCCCGGGCGCTCACGGTAGAAGTCGCGGACCTGCCGATCCAGGGCCTTGGCCGTTCGCCGGGCTTCCTCCGGCTCGCGTCGCCAAATACGCAGGCGGTGCAGTAACTCGGCGATCCGTCGCATGGCGCTCCAGCGCATGACGAGCTTGAGGAGCAGGTAGGGCAGGAATGACGCGAGCGAGGCCGCGACGAGCGCCCAGCCGATCTGTGGGGCGAGCGTACGCACGCCAAGCACGCCAATGAGCGCGGCCACCGTGGTCACGATGGGCCGCGAAAGCTTGAAGATGTAGTTCCAGATCACCGTGCCGGAGATGGCGTCCTGGGCATCGACGTGCCGGCGCAAGAGGCCGGCCTTGACCACCTCGCCGGCCTCCCACGGGATGAACATGTTCACGAGCACGCTGACCGACGTATACGAAAGCGTGCGCAGCAGGCCGAGGCGACGCGCGGGTGGAAGCGAGGCGATGAGCGCCGCCGCGTCGAGCGTGTTCTCCAGCACCCCCAGGGCGAACAGGATGGCGGCGCCCCAGATGCCGACGCGGGCGAAGGCGTCTCGCACCACGTCCCATCCGATGTGGTCGAGCAAAGAAAACAGAATCGCCAGCGCCGCCGCCGACGCGGCGACGTGAAGCCATCGGCGCCAGGTGCGTGGGGCTGGTACTTGGGCCGGCTTGGCAAGCTCGGGCGTCACCATCGCGCGCGCTTGATGCCGACGTGCACGACCAGCAGCACCAGCGTGATCACCGCCGCGCCGGTCGAGAGGACCAGCATGACCGGCAAGACGTTGGCAAGGGCCGCCAGCAGGTACAGGAAGAGCAGCCCGTCCTTCTGGAAGATGCGCATGAAGTAGCTACGCAGGGAGTTGCTCGCCTGCAGCTGCTTGCGAGGCTTGTACGCGTCCCACCACCAGTACAACCCCAGCCCGTGTTTCCATTTGCAGTGCCAGTGCACCAGCGCGTACAGGAACGACACCGCCCCTGAAAAGATCCCCAGAGCGAGCCAACCGTCCCAACCGAACATCACCCTCCGGGAGAGGTCCCAACCGACCACGATCATGAGGCCCGAGTTGAGCACCTCGTCGCACACCGAGTCGAGGTAGGCGCCGAATGACGAGCTCTGATAGCGCAGTCGGGCTAATTCGCCGTCGATTCCGTCGAACACGGAATTGATGTGCAGAAGCAGGAGGCCAAGGACGCCGCCCACATAACGCCCCGGTGTGATCACCAGGGCCAAACCGAGGAGCCCCAGGATGAAGGTGAAGATCGTCGTCTGGTTGGGCGTGATGGCCGTTTCGGCGATGAGCCGGCTGATACGGCTCGATACCGGACGGTTGAGGTAATGGGCGACGACGCCGCCCTGTCGCCAGCGAAGCCGCTGCAGGAGCCCCCAGACGGCCGCCTTGCTCTCCGCCTGATTGGTGACGCGGCCCCAATAGGCGGCGCGCAGACTGAGCGGGGCCGGCTTCTGCCCCAACTCGGCCTCAAGAGCCTCCGCGACGCGATCGGCAGAACGGGCAGCCTCGGCGGACAGGCGGCCGGCCAGGGCAGCAGCGCTGGAGGCGGACAACGCCAGGAGCGGCCCGCCACCGAGCGCGGTGGCGGCGATGCGCAGGGCGGGCGGACCGTCGCCAGAGGGAAGCTGGGCGAAGAAAGCCTCCGCCGCGGCCGGCTCCACGACATAGTCTGCCCACGCGAGCACGATCCGCGCGGGCGCGGCCTTCGCCTCGCCGGCCAGCGCTGTCGGCAGGTCCTCCGCCGCGACAAGACGAACCTCTCGACCAAGGTCTCGCAGGACGCGCTGCCAGCGCTCGACGAGGCCCAAACGGGCAACGCGCAGCCCCGGATCCACTCCGCTAGTGATCAGTAACACGGGTGGAAGCCGCGGGGTGCTAGGTGCGCAGGGCAGTGTGGCTGGGTTCAAGTGCAAATGGTCGTGGTGAGTGGTTGAGGGCGGTTGTCGCTGAGAACTATGTGTGACCGGGAGAGACGATTCACGCGGCTCGATTCATAGAAGGCCCGGGCCCACCGCGCAAGGGACCAGAGGCGCTTCTGGGTCGGATGGAAAGCCCAGTCTCCGCCCCGGGTAGCCGAAGGCGGAATTCGCCCCCAGCATCCCCAGCCTCGCTGCTCGGCGTTGGGAGCGTCGCTCACGTGGTCGACAGGAGAGGCAGAAACCGAATGAGCTGTCAAGCATGACCGCGAGCGGCGCCCGCGGGTTTCTCTCCTTTGTTCTCGGAGCGAGTCACCCGGAAGCAGTCTGCACCCAGTCCCGCGTCAAAGGCCGTCCGTGACAACGGCGCACGCCTTCTCGTCCGCGCCGGGGCGACGCTGCAGCGGATGGGGCGTGGAATCGCGAGCTACGGATTCAGGTAGAGAGTGAGTTGCAGGGCGATGCTTGCTGGCGCCCGCTCGTCGGAGGATGCGTGACCGACGACCCGTCATCCTCGGAAGACAGACGTGGCATCGCAACCTTCCTGGGACCAGGCGCCGGGATCCGCGATCGCTGAAGACCACGGCGGGCCGCCATCGGCCGTCGGCCGGGTCCGGCCTTCCATTGGTTCCGGTTGCGGATAGCGGCCTTCACGCGTCCTTGTCCGGTTTCGATCCCGGAGTACAATCCCGGCGTGTTGAGTTCCGGGTGGCTTCCTTGTCGGCGAGGTTTGACAATCATGCGTGCTCTCCTTGGATCGATCGCAGTCATCGCTCTCTCCGTCTGGCCCTCGCGTATTGAGGCCGCACCTCGCGAGGCCATGGAGCGAGAGGCGAAGAAGGCCTGCCTGAACGGCCTGCCGGCCAAGGGCGTGGCGATCCTCACTGACCTCTACGTCGACACCAACGACCCGACCTACATCTTCAATCAAGGGCGGTGCTTCGAACAGAATCGCCGCTACGAGGATGCGATTGGCCGCTTTCGTGAGTATCTGCTCAAGGGGGATCACTTGTCGGGCGGCGAGAAGGCGCTGGCTCGGGAGCACATTGCCGCTTGTCAGTCGTTTCTCGCAGCCGGAGAGGCAGCCCAGCCTCAGGCGATTCCCAAGAGCCCGACGCCGTCGTCCCCGGCGCCCGAAAGCTCTCAACCCGTGGCGCTCGTCGAGGCCGAGTCTGCTCCCCCCGCAACTCATCAAGCGGCCGAGTTGGCGGTTCGAGCGCAACCGACTGCGCGGGACGATGCCGGGTCGACTCTGCGCACCGCCGGAATCGTGACCGCCGCGGTCGGTGTGGTTGGGCTCGCGACCGGCCTGGCCTTCAATCTCAAGGTCAATGGCATGGCGAGCGATCTGAGCAAGGTCGACCAATACGACGCGAGCAAGGACTCCACGCGTAAGGACTACAAGACG
>JAEXQJ010000111.1 GCA_023438785.1 Pseudomonadota bacterium | reverse complement strand
CTCATGTCCACCGCGCCCACGATGGCGGCGTCGATCTCACCCTCGGCCAGCGCCCGCCGCGCGATCTGCAAGGCGCGCACGCCCGACAGCTCTTCGCCGGACACGCTCAGGCTGGGGCCGCCCAGATCGAACTGGCTGTTGAGGCGGTTGGTGACCACGTTGGGCATGGCACCGATCACGCCCGCCGCTCCCAGCAGCGGCACGAAGGCGTCGCGCGCGGCCGGGACCCAGCTTGGTGGCGCACCCAAGGGCGCGGCCCACCCCGCGCTTCGCCAGCGTGCCCCATGCCGCGCAATCTCGGCATCACACTGCATGCCCACCAGCACGGACGTGCGTTCACGCGGCAGCGAGGTGGGCAGGGCTTCCACCGCCTCGCGCGCCGCCGCCAGCAGCAGCATCTGCTGGGGCAGGGTTTCGCCCAAATCCTTGGGCGGGAAACGCAGACCCTTGAGCGACAGGCTCACCGTGGTCGCCGCCGGGCTCGCCAGGCGACCCGTGAACACGGCCTCGGCGAAATCCGTCGCGCTGGCCCCGCTGCCCACGCGTGCGCCCAGCCCGACGATGGCCACCGCGGGCGGCGACGTGGCGGGCGCCTCCGTCCTGGCGCGCGGGGCGCGGGTTCGCCCGGTGAACTCCTCGACGATCAGGTGCGCGTTGTTGCCGCCGAAGCCAAAGGCGCTGATGCCGGCGCGTCGCGGGCCCGTGCTGTTCCACGGCTCCGGCTCGTGCAGCACGCGCAGGGGCGTGCCCTCCAGCGCGGGATGCAGCCGGGTGACTGAGGGCGTGCCCGGCAACACCCCGGCTCGCATGGCCGCTAGCACCTTCACCAGCGCGGCCGAACCCGCCACGGTGATGAGGTGGCCCAGGTTGGCCTTGAGCGAGCCCACGGCCAAGGGCGTGGGGCGGCCGGCGAACATGCGGGCCAGGGTGGCGATCTCCACCGCATCGCCCACCGTGGTGCCCGTGGCGTGGCACTCGACCAGCGACACGTCGGCCGGGTCCACCTCCGCCTGCGCATAGGCAGCCCGCAGCGCGCGCAGTTGGCCTTCCTGTGACGGGACGAGCAGCCCGCGCCCGCGCCCGTCGTTCGACAGCCCGATGCCACGAATCACACCCAGAATGCGATCCCCGTCGCGCTGGGCATCGGCCAGCCGGCGCAAGGCGAAGAGCGCCGCGCCCTCGCCCGGCACCAGGCCATCGGCCTCGGCGTCGAAGGGGCGGCTCTGGCCCGTGGGGCTGATGGCGGCCAGGGCCGTGAAGCCTTGGTGGATGAAGAGATCGTCGGCGCGGTTGACGGCGCCCGCGAGCATGAGATCGGCGCGTCCGTCTGCCAGGGCATCGCAGGCCAACTTGATGGCGTAGAGCGAAGACGCGCACGCCGCGTCCAGCGCGAAGGCTCCGGCGCCCAAGCCCAGCGCCCGCGCCAACTCGTGCGCCGGCAGGCCTGACATGAAACGGTTGCGCGGGTCGACGCGTTCTAGGCCCAGCCGCTCGGCCAGGGCCTCGCCTCCGGGCTGTGCCTGCAGCCAGAAGCGCTCCGCGAAACGCGACAGCGACGACGAGGGATAGGACAGATTCCCGATCACCACACCGGCGCGCGCCCGATCCCCGCGGAAACCCGAATCGCGCAGGGCCGCTCGTCCGGCGTGCAGCAGCCACTGGAAGAGCGGATCGAGCCCCACGACGTCGTCGGCCGGGAGGGCGAAGCCGGCGGGATCGAAGACGCGTTCGAAGCCCTGCACGTAGCCGCCCCGGTCGACCAGCGTCCGGTCCGCCGTGTCTCGGCTGTCGCGGGCCAGAACCAGGGACGGATCGATGCCCCAGCGTCCGGCGGGCGCGGGGCCGAGCACCACGCGCAGATCGCTGACCACGCGCCACAGTGCCTCGGGGCCGAGCGCTCCGGGCAGCACGCAGGCCTGGCCGACGATGGCGACCGGGCTGAAGCTCATGAGCGGGCAGACGAGGCGTGGCCGGCGCGCTTGCGCGGGGAGGGCGTGCTGGACGGCTCGGCCGGGCTGGGCACCGCATGAACCTCCACGCCGCGCAGATCGACCAGCACGCGACCGTCCGCGGCCACCAGGGTCACGTCCGAAACGGCCCGCTCGCGCCCCACGTCGCGCGCCGCGAGCACACCGCGAACCACGCCCGTGGCCGGGCCGGCCCCATAGACGTGCAGGCTCCCGATGCCGGTGGGCAGCGAGGCCGCGCCCAGCATGCGCTTGGCCCACAGCACGGCCAACTGCAGGGCACCGTCGAGCAAGGCGGGATCGAGTTGCCAGGGGCCCAGCCAGTCACGGGCCTGCACGCCATCCAACTGGCCCGCGATGGCTTGGTCGGAGATCCCCTCCACCGACCGCAGCACCTGGAAGGCGGGGCCGTGGAACAGGACCTCACCATCGTAGATGCGGCCCGCGAACGGGGCCAGGCCCTTGGCCTCGGGCGGCTGGCGATCGGGAACGGCCGGGCGATCCTTCATCTCACAGACCGCGGCGTAGTGGCGCGAGCCGTCCGTGCCAAGTAACTCGACGGCGATGGTGGCGCCGTCGCCGTTGGATAGCTGGCGCGCGCGCAGCACGAAGGTGGCCGAGCCGTCCTTGTCGAAGTCGTTCAGGCGAATCCCGCGCAGGACGAGCAAGTCACGGCACGCGGACAAGACCAAGTCGGGGCGGCACGCGCGCGCGGCCCGCGCGAACCAATCGAGCACCAGAGCCACCGGCACGACCACGGTGCCACGCACGCGGTGTCCGTCCAAGAAGGGGTACAGACTGCGGTTCACCACCACGTTGGCCTCGGTGGCGTGCGGGGCCTCGGTGGGTGCCCCCTCCAGGGCCGAGCCCAGGACCACCTCGACCTCGGGCGAGGCCGTGCTCAGCTCTTCGCGCATCAGACGGGCGCCGCCGTCGACGGGAATCAGCGAAACGCCGCGGCTGGCGAAGCGGTTGCGCAGGTTCTCGTCCACCATGCCGCCATCCCACGGGCCCCAGCCTAACGCGCGCACCAGGCAGCGGCTGCCCCGGCGTCGTGACTCCAGCGCGGCCACCTTGTTGAGCACCTCGTTGGCCATGGCGTAGTCGGCCTGGCCCGGGTTGCCCGTGCGGGCGGCCACCGACGAGAAGAACAACAGGAAGGCCAGTTCGTCGTCGAGCGTCGCGTCGAGCAGGGCGCGCAGGCCAACGACCTTGGTGCGGAAGACGCGGTTGAATTGGGCGTCGGTCTTGTCGGCGATCAGCTTGTCGGCCAGGGCACCCGCGCCGTGGATGACGCCGGTGATGTGGCCCCAGGTGGCGCGCGCCTGAGCCACCGCCTGAGCCACCGCCGCGCTCTCGGTCACGTCCACCGCCACGTAGCGCGCCTGGGCGCCCGCCGCGGCGACGGCCTCCAGGGTGCAACGGATCTCACGCACGGCCAGGATCCCGGCCACCTTTTGACCCAACCTGGCTGGACTGAGCGCCTCGCCGCGTGCCTTGGCCTGAGCCAGCAGCGCCCGCTTCAGCTCGGCGTCGCCCTCCAGACCGTGGCAGGACTCGGGCTCATCCTCGAGGGGCGTGCGGCCGAGGAGCAGAAACCGGCAGTGCGCCGCCCGCGCCAGCTCGAGCACGCAAGCCGCGGTCACGCCACGCGCGCCGCCCGAAACCACGACCACGGAATTCTCGTCCAGGGGCAGCGGCCCCGGCACTTCCAGCGGCGCGGGCTGGACCTGCAGAGTCACGCGCGTGCCATCCACGCCTAGGCCCACCTCGCGCTCCAGGCCGCCCTCCAGCAGCTCCGCGCACAGAGCTTCCGCCACCTCGTCGGGCGAGCGACCCACCCGCCCCACGTCGATGGCACGCACGTGCGCGCTCGGCCATTCCAGGGCCGCCGTGCGGGCCAGCGCGGACGGCCCGGCCAGCCAGGCGCGCTCTGAGCCCGAAAGCCCGAAGTCTCCGCCCGTGTCCTGCACCAGCACCAGGGTGCCCCCTTGGGCAGCGAAACGCGGGGCCAGGGTACGCGCCGCACGGAAGGCGTCGCGGTTGACGGCCACCACATCCTCCACGCAGGGCGCGGGGTGCAGGCCCGACAGCCAGATGGCCGCGTCGGCATCGGCGGGAACCTCGTGCACCAGATCGGCCTTGCAGCCGCGCGCCGCCAGCTTCTGCACCAGGGCCAGACCCACGCCGGCTCCTTCGTCGCTGACGACCAGGCGGTGTGCGCCCATCAGGCCCGGGGTGGCCAAACCGAGCGCGGGCGCGGGCACGGCGCGAACCACCAGGCGCTCCAGGTGAGCCGCGGGCGTCTCGACGGGAGCGACCGGCTCTGGTGCGGGCTTCGGCGCGGGGGCCGACGCGGCCTGGGCGGGCGCGGCGGGGGCGCCCACTTGCTGGCCCAGGTAGGCCACCATCTCGCGCAGGGTGCGCATGCCCGCCATGCGCGACGCACTCACGTCGGGCAGGCTGGGCGCCTGGTCGAGCACGGCCGACAGGATCTCCACGCGTTTGATGGAGTCCACGCCCAGATCGGTTTCCAGATCCATGTCCAGGCCCACCATCTCGGCGGGATAGCCCGTCTTGCTGGCCACCACGGACAGCATCAAGGCTTGCAGCTCATCGAGAGAAAAAGCTCTCGGCGCGCTCGGGGCAGCCGGGGTCGGCTCGACAGGCGCCGCGGGCGTACTGGCCGCGGGCTCAGGTGGGTTGGCCAGCGGGGCGGCCGCCATGGGCGCGGGTGGGGGCGCCACGGGCGCGGGTGGGGGCGCCATCACCGTCGGCGCGGCAGGCAGGGGCGCGGGCACCCAATTGGTCGGCGCCGGGGGCAAGCTCGGGATGGCCGGCAGGCCCATCG
>JAEXQJ010000101.1 GCA_023438785.1 Pseudomonadota bacterium | reverse complement strand
GATGCGAGCAGCCCGAGGCGCGAGGAGGGAGAATACTCGACGTATTTGACCGACGAGCAACGAAGGGATGCGACGCAGATCCGCGTTTTCGCGACCGATTCAAACCGTTCGGTGCTCTAGCGGCCCTGGATGGCCGAGATGCGGCGACGGGTGAGGGCCGAGTGCGGACCGGTCGGCGCGACCTGCAGGTACCGTTTGTAGAATTGCAGGGCCAGGTCCCGGTCACCCGAGGCGCGATAGACCTCGCCCAGGCCGAACAAGGCCGGCGGGAAGGGACGATCCGCGATGGCACGCTTGTAGTAAGACGCGGCCGTGCTCAGTTGACCGCGATTCAGCGCCAACTGGCCCAGCCCAGTCAACGCCTCGGGACCGGAGGGATGGAGGCGAAGGGCCTGCTCATAGCTCTGCTGAGCCTTAACGCCGGAGTGCTTCTCCATCTGCCGGCGAGCCCGCGCCACCAGCGCGTCGTAGGATTCACCAGCGTCGACCACGCGAGGCGCGTTGCCATGGGCTTTCGGGTGAGGCGCAGCGGCCGGGGCCGGCTCCTCCACGGCGGCCGGGGTGGGCTCAGGCTCCTCGGGCGGTGTGGCGACGGCCGGTGTCGGCAAGGGTTGAACCAACGGCCGCGCGCTGGCGGCCGGCGGGGACGAAGCCGCGGCAGGCGAGGGAACGACCGCGGGCGCCGAGTGGGCAACGACGGCGCGCCGGGCCCGATTCTCCTGAACCCGGATCCCGGCGTAGGAAACCGCACACGCCACGACGAGTCCGACCATCATCTTGAGCCGGCCGCCTCGACGCCGCGCCACGATCACGAGGTCGGTCTCCTGCTCGCTGCCAACCGCACGCGGCAGGCTTCCTCGCACCGTCTCCACCACGACGGCGAGGTTCTCCAACGACGACGAACGCTTGGGCGCGGGAGGGGCTGACGGGTGCGCCCCCCCGTTGGAGCCCGCTGCCGCGAAGGCCGACGCCAGCTCGGGGATTTCGACCAAGTGACGCCAGATCTGTCCATCGACCGAGATGCGGTCCTGAGGGGAGACACGGCCTTCGACGATCCACCCCTGCAGGCAAGCCAGACCGGGCACCTGGTGCGTGCTGCCGTCTGCCGTCTGCAGCCACCACTGCGCCGTCACGCTCGCCGCTCGCCGCACTTGGAAGGTGTGGCCACAGGTGCCGCACTGTACGACCGTACCGGCCTCGCTGATGGCGCTGTCGTCCAGCTCGTATTCGGTTGCACAACGCTCGCAGCGAAGGTCCATGGCGATACCGGATCCAGGTCGCCAGTTTTAACATCGCGGAGGCTCGGCCGCGCGCCTTCCGATTGGCGAAACACGAAACCACCGGGCCCTACATTGCGTACAGCGGCCACAGATCGCAGAGATGTGGGTCGGCTCCTTCGCGCGCGAGCCCGCGTCAGGCCAAACGTAGACCCACGAGAAATAGCGCCATGCCCAGGGCAAAGGCCATCCCGCTCAAAGCCGCGGGCAAGCGCCGCATACGCAGCCCCGCATCCAGGCCGCGCGTAAAGAAGACCACGCTGCCCCCGACCCACAGGGCCAGACCGACCAGAGCCATGGTCACGTAGATCAAGGCGGGTCCTGGTCGGCGCGCCAGTCGCTCGGCGTGCCAGGCCGCGCGCGCGGCTAGGTCGGGACCCGGCTCCTCGGACAGAGCCAACAGGCGAGCTAGCTGCTGCTCGACCGCGGGCAAGCGCGACGCATGCGGCGTGTAGACGGATCGCGTGGCCAGCAGGGCGCCTCGTTCCGCCTCCAGCGCCGCACGCGCCAGCGTCACGTCGTGCGCCGCCATGGCACTCGCCGCCAGGGCCTCCAGGCGATCCAGGGCGTCGCGCACGAAGGGACTGCCGGGCACGTAGAGGCGAATGGCGTCTTGATACTGACGAATGGCGTCCCGCGGTTTGTCCTCCAGCTCGGCCCGCGCGCCGGCCTGGTATGCCGCGCGCGAATCGACCAGCAGGCGCCCGGTGACCACGGCCAGCGCCAGCACGATGCCCACGACGGGCAAGAGCCAGCGAGCCCGTGCACCCGGCATCAGACGAAGTCTCGCTTGCGAAAGATGAGCATGGCCACGACCAGAACGGCCAGCGAATAGGCCACGCCGTAGCCCGTCGCGCTGGCGATGTAGCCCGCGCTGACCAACTCGCGGTGCACGGAGACATGCTCCGCCCCCACGATGGCCCCCGAGGGATAGAAGAGGTGCATGTTGGGCACGACGTTGCAGCCCATCTCGAGGAGCGGCTTGCCGATCGGTCCCAGCTTGGGCGCCAGGGCGCGAATGTCGGGTACCGAGCGGCCGACCAGAAAACAGCCGAGAGCGAAAAACCCCGACAGAAACGGACTGGAGAAGGCCGAAAACAGCACGGCTATGGACGTCACCAGCATGACGTTCACGAAAAGCAGCCACACCGCCTTGGCCGTGGGCACGTCGAACTTGCCGCCCTGGATGGCCAGGGTCACGCCCAGCACCAGGCCCATCACGCCCATCTGCACGGCCAGGGTCAGCAGCATGCCCAGCCACTTGCCCAGCACGAATTCCCAGCGGTGCAGCGGCTTGGGCAGGATGGTGTACACGGTCTTCAGATCCAGCTCTTTGTAGAGCAGGTTCACGCCCACGAAGATGGCGATGATGACCCCGAAGGCGTCGATGCCGAACAACCCGATGTCGCGGGTCATGCGCACCTCTTCGTGCAGGGTCAGGCTGCCCATGGCCAGCGCCGACAGGATGATCAGCACGGCGAAGAAGAGCAGGCTGTAGAGGATCTTGTTCCGCACCGCCTCGCGAAACGTGTTCCAGGCGATGGCCAAGATGCGGGTCATGGCGTGGCTCCTTTGGCGCCCGAGGTGGCCTCGCGCACGAAGAGGTCCTCCAGCGATTCGCGCCGGGGCGTGACGGAGATGATTCCTCCGCCACCCGCCAAGACCACGCGCAGAAAGGCATCCACGTCCGCGCTCTCGGGCAAGGTGATCACCGTGCCATCCGGACTCTGCTGGGCTCGCGCGCCCTCGGGCAGCGTAGGCAGGGCCGAGCCCGGACGCAGGCAGACCTCCGTCGACAATAGACGCGCCGTGAGCAGCTCCGAGAGCGGCCCCACGCTGCGGGTGCGCCCCGCGAACAGCATGGCCACGCGATCACAGGTCAACTCCACGTCGGGAAGGATGTGCGTGGAATAAAGGACAGTGCGTCCCTCGCGCTTGAGCTCGAGCATGAGGTCGCGGATCTCTTTGCGGCCGATGGGATCGAGCCCGGTCATGGGCTCGTCGAGCACCACCAGTTCGGGATCGCCCATCAGCGCCTGCGCGATGCCCACACGCTGGAGCATCCCCTTGGAGAACTTGCGCAGAGGCCGCCCGCGCGCGTGATCCAGACCCACGCGTCCGATCAGCCTGTTGGCGCGCGCCCGCCGCTCGGCCCGCGGCACATCGCAGAGCGCGCCCGCCAGGTCAAGGAACTCCTCCGGCGTCAGGTAGTCGTAGAAGTACGGACTCTCGGGCAGGTAGCCCAGGCGTCGCTTGGCCTCGCGGTGAGGCACCGGCCGCCCCAGCACCTCGGCGCGCCCCCGGCTGGGGAAGACCAAGCCCATAAGCATTTTGAGCGTGGTGGTCTTGCCCGACCCGTTGGGCCCCAGGTAACCGAAGATTTCGCCACGCCGAACCTCGAAGCTGGCCTCCCGGACCGCTTCCACCCTCTTGCGAAAAAAGCCGAGCCGGAAAGTCTTCGCCAGTCCATCGGCGCGCAGGACGATGTCGTTCATGCGTGTTATCCGGCCGATATTGCCATAGGCACGTCGCCAGCGCGATTCGCTACCCCTCCAGATTCCGTCGATACCAGTGGATCGTGCGCAGCAGGCCTTCTTCCAGATCCACCTTGGGCTTGTAGGCCAGCAGCTCGCGCGCCTTGTCGATGTTGGGGATGCGCAGCTCCACGTCGGCCTGTTTCCACGGCACGTGTTCGATGTGCGATGAGCTGGAGGCCAGCCGCAGGATCTCGCGCGCCAGGGCGTAGATGGTCAGCGTGGAACGCGGGTTGCCGATGTTGAAGGCGTGTCCCACGGCGGCGTCGTTGGTCAGTGCGGCCAGGATCCCGTCGACGATGTCGTCCACGTAGCACCAGGCGCGGATCTGCGAGCCGTCGTTGTGCACCTGCAGGGGCTCGCCGCGCAGCGCGCGCACGACGAAGTGGTGCACGGCACCTTCGCCCACCTGACGGGGACCGTAGATGTTGAAAGGCCGGATCGAGCACGTGGGCAGCTGGTGCTGCTTCCAGTAGTTCATCGACAGGTGCTCGGTGGCCAGTTTGGCCACCGCGTAGGTCCAGCGCGCCTCGCCCACCGCGCCCAGCGTGGTGGCGTCCCACTCGGTCACGTTGTAGGCGTAGCGGCCGAAGACCTCGCTGGTCGAGAAATCGATGAAGCGTTTCACGCCGCCCACGGCCACCGCCGCCTCGAGCGCGTTCATGGTGCCGAGAAGCGACACGCGCATGGTGAGCACAGGGTTCTTCAGCACCGTGTCCACGCCGGCGATAGAGGCCAGGTGCACGACCGCGTCGCAGCCTTGCATGGCCCGTTTGACCGCCTCGCCATCCAGCACGTCGCCCTCGATGAGCGTCACGTTGGGATGGCGATCCAAGCCGGCCGACGAGAGGGCGTTGCGCCTCAGGGTATCGAACACGACGAGGTGGTTGTCGGGCGCCAGCCGCTCGACGAGATGAGAGCCGATGAAGCCGGCGCCCCCGGTCAGCAGGAGGCGGCGGCCCTTCAGGCCCGCGGTGGTGTTAGAAGCATTTTGCGCCATGGGCAAGCGTGGCGTTCATCATAAGCTTCAACCCGCCGATCTGGAATTCGATGGCAGACCCAACGCAAAGCCCTCGCCCGCGTCGAGCGGGCGTGCTCATCCCGCTTTTCTCCATCCGCAGCGCCAGCGGCTGGGGCTTGGGCGAAATCCCCGATCTGCTGCGCCTGGCCCACTGGGCGCGTGAGGCCGGCATCGGCGTGGTGCAGCTCCTGCCGGTCAACGAGGTGCGGGGCGGCGAGACCAGTCCCTACTCGGCCGCCACGGCCTTCGCCATCGATCCCGTCTACCTGGGCCTGGACGAGTGCGAGGATTTCGTCGCCTCGGGCGGTCGGGCCGCGCTGGCCGACGACGATCGGCGTCTGCTCGACGAGGTCAGCGGCACGCCCGCCGTGGATTGGCACCGCCTGCGCTTGCTCAAGCTGCGCGCCATGCGCCGGGCCTTCGCCCACTTCCTGACGCACGAATGGAATCACCTCACCACGCGCGCGGGGCATTTGCGCCGCTTCCGCGACGAACACGAATGGTTGGGCGACTACGCCCTGTACTGCGTTCTGCATGACCGACTGGATATGCACTGGTTGGAATGGCCGGCCGGTTTGCGTGACCGTGAGCCCGCGGCCCTCACCGCCGCCGCGGAAAAGAACGCGGACGAGCTGCTCTTCCATAGCTGGGTGCAGTGGAACCTGGATGAACAGTGGAGGGCGGCCCGCCGCGAGGCGCGCGCCCTGGGCGTGGACTTCATGGGCGACCTGCCGTTCGTGGTGTCGGGAGACTCGGCGGATGTGTGGGCGGGGCGCGGACTGTTCCGTACGGAGATGCGCGTGGGCGCGCCGCCCGACCTCATGTGCCCCACCGGTCAGGACTGGGGTCTGCCGCTCTACGACTGGAAAGCCATGGAACGCACCGGCTTTCAGTGGATGCGGAAACGTGCCGAGCGGGCCGGCCAGCTTTTCGGTTTCTACCGCGTCGATCATGTGATCGGCATGTACCGGACGTATTACCGGAGCGCCGACGGGCGCAAGGCGGGCTTCACCCCAGTGGACGAGGAATCCCAGATCCGCCTCGGTGAAACCCTGCTCACCATCATGAATGGCTATGGCCACGTGGTGGCCGAGGATCTCGGCCTGCTGCCCGAGTTCCTGCGCCCGTCGCTGACCCGCCTGAGGATCCCCGGCTATCGCGTCTTGCGCTGGGAGAAAGAAGACGTGTGGCGCGACGGTCAGCGCCGGACCGTGCTGCACGATCCGGCAACCTGGCCCACCATCTCGGTGGCCACCTCGGGCACCCACGATACGGAGACGCAGGCCGGCTGGTGGGATTCCATTTCGCCGCAGGAGCGCGGCCCCTTCCTCGGCCTACCGGATTTGCGACACATCGATGCCCATCGCCGATTCGACCACGGCGTGCGCGACGCTCTGCTGGCGCTGCTCTACGGAGCGCCGTCGGAGCTGTGCCTGCTGCCCTTCCAAGACCTGCTGGGCACCCGCGAGCGCGTGAACGTTCCCGGCACGGTCAGCCCGGCCAACTGGACCTACCGCATGCCCATGACCGTGAGCGATCTGCGCACGGACCATGCCACCAGCGAGCGTTTGGCCCGTCTGGCCATGCAAACCAAGCGCTCACTCGGTCGGTCGGCGTAGCGGGAGCCAGGGCCAACCAAGGAGAGCGCGCGGCGGCCGCGAGACCGCCGCCGCGTTTCGGCCGGAGGGAACGACTAGCGCCGCTTCTTCTTGGCGGGCGCCTTCTTCTTGGCCGGGGCTTTCTTTTTCTTGGCCGGGGCCTTCTTCTTGGCCGCGGGGACCTTCTTCTTGGCCGGGGCAGCCTTCTTTTGTTTCTTCTTGGCCGGGGCCTTCTTGCGCTTCTGGCCGCCGATGGCGCGCTTGGCCCGCGACACATCGCCGTCCTTGTCCACGAAATAGATGTAGTCGGTATTCATTTCGAAGTCCCCGTCGGCGACCTTCTCCGGTTTGCCCTTGGGCACGCCCGGCTGCTTGCGGCGCACTTTCCAGACCGAACCGTCCTTCACATAGAACATCGAGTCCTTGTCCCGTTCTATTCCCAGCTTGGCGCCTTTCTCAGCCATGTCTCCGCCCTCCGTCTGAATGTGGCGAGTAACGAACTAGGGCATCGTAACTGTGACGCAGGTGCAGTCAAGCGGTATTCCGTCGGAGAAAAGCCGCGTCTCCGTCGGAGAAAACCGGCCATTCGCATGTCTAACGCACGGTGCTCACATAGACGTGTTCGTCGGCGGCAGCGCTGTCGTCGTCGAGAACGCGGCCGTGGAAGTCCGCAAAACGCGCCACCAGGCGAAAGCCGGACCGCCGCAACAAATCCTCTACATCGGCGGGCCATAGCTGGCGGTGACAGAGGCGCTGCACCCGCTCGGGTCCGACGGCACGCCCCAACTCGTCGACGGGCTGGTAATGGATGCGCATGTGCAAGGCCCGGCGAGCCGGGTCGTAGGTCTGGCTGACCGTGTACACCAGACGTTCCCCGGTTTTGGGGTGATGGAACGTGGTGCGGGCCCAGCGCCGCGCGGGATCCCGGCCCAGCCACCGCGGATCGGGCGGCAGCACGTCGAAGGCGAACCAGCCCCGCGGGCCCAAGGCGGCGTGCACCCGATGAAAGAAGCGCAGCAGATCCGCGTCCGAGACCAGATGCTGAACGCTGTGAAATGCGGCGATCGCCAGCGCGAAACGCGGGGCCAGGGCGAAGGCGCGCAGATCCGCCCGGACCAGCAGGCCGCGCGCCCGACGAGCCGGCGAAAGGCGCCCCACCTTGCGAGCGGCCTCGGCCAACATGGCAGGCGACAGATCCACGCCGACCACCGTGTGGCCGTCGCGCAACAACGGCACCATCAGGCGCCCGGAGCCGCAGGCCAGATCGAGGACGGGCCCGGCGGGCTGAAACGCCATGCGGTCCCGGGCCAAGGACCGATAGAAGTTGATGTCCGCGCGACGACGGCGGTACTCGAAGTCGTACAACGCCGCATCCACGAAGGCTTCCTGCGCCCCCGCCTCCTCGTCGGCACGCGAAAACCGGACGACTGAAGGGCGAGCGGCGCGGCGATTTGGGCCCATGGCAACCGCGCCGAGTATGCAATAAGTGGAAGGCCATGCAGGCTATCGTGCTTCTGTCCGGAGGACTGGATTCGGCGACCGTGCTCGCCATGTGCCGCGCCCAGGGGCGCACCTGCCACGCCCTCAGCTTCCGCTACGGCCAGCGCCACGCGGTGGAGATTCAGGCCGCCGAGCGCATCGCGCGCAGCCTGGGCGCGGCCTCGCATCGCGTGTGCACCATCGATCTCGGCGGCGTCGCCGCCTCCGCGCTCACCGGGCAGGGCGCCGTGCCCAAGGGGCGCAGCGACGGCGAAATCGGGGCGGGCATTCCCAGCACGTACGTGCCGGCCCGCAACACCCTGTTCGTCGCCCATGCCCTGGCCTTGGCCGAGTCCTTGGGCGCGGAAGAGATCGCCGTGGGTGTGAACGTCCTGGACTCGTCAGGCTATCCGGACTGCCGCCCCGAATGGCTGGCCGCGATGCAAGAGGTGGCACGCCTGGGCACCAAGGCCGGCGCGGAGGGCCACGCCGTCCGTCTCGTCGCCCCGCTCATCCACATGGGAAAGGCCGAGATCATCCGCGCGGGCACGGCCCTGGGCGTGGACTACGCGCTCACGCATTCGTGCTACGACCCCACCCCCGACGGGGCGGCCTGCGGGGAGTGCGATTCGTGCCACCTGCGACGGCGCGGGTTCGAGCAGGCGGGTGTGCCTGACCCGACCCGCTACAGCCGAACGGTTTGAAGAGCGGCGGGAGCGCCGAGATGCGAGCCGCCCAAGGCGCGAGGTGGGAAGCTACTCGACCCAGGCGCCCCAGCGGCTACCGAAGTGGCCTTTGCCCAGGAACCCGGGCCGGGGCGCGCCGGGCGCGACCAGGTCGGCCAAGTCCGGGATGGGCGTGAACACGGCGCCCCGCACCTGCCAGGTCGGCGCGGGCGCGTGCGAATTCAGCCGAGCTGGCTGCGGCTTGTGCGCATCGTGGCCATTGTGCTGTTGCCCCGATCGGTTGCCGCGATCGCGCCGCCGCCGTCGTCCCTCCGCACGCTCCGTGCTTTGCAGCTCGGGCGGCAGCTCCTCCTCGACGGCAGCCTCGGCGGCCACGGCCACACCATCCAGGTGCGGCGCCAACGTGGGATCCAGGCCCTCCGCGTCGGCCACGATCTCGGCCAGGCGCATGACATCCTCAAAGAACTCGCGTCCCTCCAGATTGGGCCGCCGGCGGTTGGGATTGCTCGACGGGAACACGTAGCGCGTGGCCAACAGGATCTGGCGCGCCAGCTCGGATTCGCGGCGCGAGGCGCGCAGGCGCTCCAGGAAAGGCTGGATGGATTGCGCCACCAACTGCCCCACGTCCCCCGTCCGCGCCGCGTCCGGATGCAGGGGCTCGCGCAGCGGCGGTAGCAGCAGGATCGCCAAGATGAGGCCGTCCGAGGGCGGCGCCTCCAGCTTCTGGGTCGATCGATCGAGCGCCGCCAGGTAAGCCCAAAAGCGCGCCACACGCAGCCGGCCCTCGTCGCCACTCTCGTCCTGGCGCAAGGCCGTGGCCAACTCGGGAACCATGACGTCGAGCAGGCCCGTGCCCAGCAACAGCTCGAACGAGCGCCGGGCCGCTCCCGCGCGCAGCAGCCGGAAGAACTCCTCGGAGACGCGGGCATGGGGGCACTTGGTAATCTCAGCCTTGTGCTCCATCATGCGCCGATAGGTTTCGGGCTCGATGGTCAGGTCGCAGCGCGCAGCGAATTTCACGGCACGCAGGATGCGGACCGGATCCTCGCGGAAACGAATGTCGGGATCGCCAATGGTGCGGACCAGGCGGGCCTCCAGATCGACCAGCCCGTTCACGTGATCGATGACCTGGCCGGTCTCCAAATCGTAGAACAGCCCATTGACGGTGAAGTCGCGGCGCCGCGCGTCCTCCTCCGCCGTGCCGAAGACGTTGTCGTGGCGGATGAGCAGATCGGCGTTGGTCGCTTTGGCCTCGCCGTTTCCGTTGACCTCGCTGTCCGCGACCGCCTCCACGCCTTCGTCTTCGTTCACCTCGCGCGGGTTGGCGCGGAAGGTGGAGGTTTCGATGATCTTCTTGCCGAAGAAGACATGTGCCAGGCGGAAGCGGCGGCCGATGATCCGACAATTGCGGAACATGCGGCGCATCTCGTTGGGAGTGGCGCTGGTGGCCACGTCGAAATCCTTCGGCTTGCGACCGAGCAGCAAATCGCGCACGCAGCCACCCACCAGATAGGCGGCGTGGTTGAAGCGGCGGAGCCGCTGCACCACCCGTGCCGCGTCCGGATCAATCTGGTCGGGCCTGATTTCCATTTGGTTTCCGTAGCATAGCTTACATCGTCGGGCAAGGTGGGCGGCCGCACGCACACCCGGGCCAGCGACGGCGTTCACATCGCCAAAGGCAAGAGAGAGTCGGGATCGGGCTGCGGAGGGGCTGGCACCGCGGGGGCGGGAGGCGCCTTCCTGCTGCGGCTCTCGGCCGTGGACCGGGCAGGGCGGCTCGGCTGGCGGGTAGCCCCGACGGCGGCCGCGAAAACCCGCCGCGACGGATCGCTAGAAATCGGACGAGTGACCGGGGCGGAAGCGGCAGGAGCAGGCGTTGAGGGCGGCGCCGGGACTGGTTCGGGCCGAGGCGCTGGCGTCGGCAGCGCCGCCGGTTCGGGCCGAGGCGCCAAGGACGTGGGCGGCGCGGCCGCGCGCGGGGGATCGGCCGTGGAGCATTGGTGCAGCTTCACGGCGACCAGCGCGACCACGAAGCTGAGCAGAGTCGCCCCGAGCAGGATGACCAGCCGTTGCACCCAGGGATCGCGCGGGACCTCCAGATCGGCGTCCCCATCCAGGCTGCTGCGCCGGCGGAGCGTGCCGCCCGCGGTCCAACGGCCGAACAGGCGAGCCAAGGCCGGAAAACCGGTCTTACCCGAGTGGCTGGGCCGCCGGTGCGAGGGAAGCTGCTCGGTCACCTCGTCGATGGCCGACTGGGACACCACGCCCGAATCGTCGCACGCGCGCGGCAGCGAGGCGGAGTCCGAGCGTCGCTGCGGCAGGGAGGCGCACGGCAGCGAGGAGGCGGAGTCCGAGCGTCGCGGTGGCACGGACGAGGGCACGGACTTGCGCAGGTTCACCTGTCCCGTGGGCAAGTGCAGGTCGTGACCGATGATGGTGTGGGACGCTCGGGGCTCGTCGGAGCCAGCGCCTGTGCCGGGCGGGGTAGGGCTATTTCCGGTGAAGCCCAGGATTGTCTTGTGTCCCGACATCCAGAAATCGAGCGTATCTCACGCGCCGTGCGCTTTCTAGCCACCGGCGAGGAGACGGCCGAAGCCCAGCCGCGGTACTCTGGTGGCCCATGCGCGTCTGCTTCGTGGTCAACAGCATCAGAACGCAGCGTGCGACCTACACCACCGCCCACCTGGCCTTCGCTGCCCACCGACGGGGACACGAGGTGGCGCTGGTCTCCGTGGATGACCTTTCCCACGGCGGGGACTGCCAGATCTTCGGCCACATCACGCGCGTGGCCCCCGGGGCGACCTCGGACATGGCCGAGTTCATGGCGGCGGTATGCGGCCCACGTGCGCGGCAAGAGCAGGCCCTGCTCAATGATTTCGACGTCGTGTTCTTGCGCAACAACCCGCTGGCGGGGGGCGGCAGCATCCGCGTCAACCCAGCCATCGAGTTCGGCCGCCGCCTGCGCCAGTCAGGAGTCATGGTGGTCAACGATCCGGAAGGCCTGCTGCGCGCCGGATCCAAGATGTACCTGGCCGGCTTTCCCCCCAGCATCCGCCCCAAGACCCTGGTCACGCGCTCCCCGGACCGCGTGCGAGCCTTCCTGCGCGAGCTGGACGGCCCCGCCATCATCAAGCCGCTGCACGGCTACGGCGGCCAGAACGTCTTCTTCGTGGGCCGCGGCGAGGCGTCCAACCTGGCGCAGATCATCTCGGCCGTGCAGGACGAGGGCTACCTGATCGTCCAGGAATACCTGCCCGCGGCGGAGAAAGGCGACAAGCGCGTCCTGCTGGTGGGCGGCGCTCCCCTGCGCCAGGGCACGCGCTACGCGGTGTACCGGCGGGTGCACCCGAAAGACGACATCCGCAACAACATCCACGTGGGTGGCACCCGACGCCCCTGCAAGCTGACCGCGGCCGAGCGGAGCCTGTGCGAGCTCATCCGCCCGCGCCTCACCGCCGATGGCCTGTATTTCGTGGGCGTGGACATCGTGGGCGACAGGATTCTGGAGATCAACGTGTTCGCGCCCGGCGGTATCAACAACATGAACGAGCTATACGGCGTGGACTTCGGCGAAGCCGCCATCGCCGACCTAGAACGCAGAAACCGCCTGCGCGGAGCCTACCGCGAGCCCCTCCCCCCCCACGTCTTCATGCGCACCTAGCCCCCGCCCCCCACACAATCGCATCGATGACACTTGACGGAGCGCCGCCCATACGGCACCTTCTGTGCCCACGTGATGCGGGGTGGAGCAGCCTGGTAGCTCGTCGGGCTCATAACCCGAAGGTCGCAAGTTCAAATCTTGCCCCCGCTACAACTTTTCTCAGTACTTAGACGCGAACCTGACCGAAGCAGCGTTCCTCATTCTGAATGAGGAATGAATGAGGGGTGCGTCCCGAAGGGAGATGAAGACCGGCGGCCACATGAAGCCGTCCTCGTCGGGTGCGGGCCCGACGGAGAAGGGGGGCGTGAACGTCACCGTGATCGGACCGGTGGCCTGCAATAGCCGAACGCCCCAAACTGCACACGCCCGAGAGCAGCAATCCCGAGGCGGTGTGTTACCACAGGTGCCATGGCGATTCAGCGGGGATGAATGTCCTCGACGGAGAAGCTGGCGTTGGAACCCTCTGTATGGAAGTTCAACTCGTACGGCAGTACGAGACTGCGGCCTGAGCCTGGGCGCCCTCCTCTGGCGTCTGGGTGTGCCCGACACGGGCACGCAGCACCACGAGCCCGATATACGTGATGCCGCCCGCGCTGCCAGGGGCATAGCCAGCCGCCTACAGCACCATGGGTCTTCATCTTCAACGGGAGAACCTTGATACGAGCGCCGGGACATCGGACCCCGGCAAGCTGTCCGAGTCCAGCGACGTCTCGTACGAGGGGCGGAGCCTCCGTAGTAGTCCGAGCGAGGGAAAGCCGCGCACATGGCGAAGGGAGGCAGTAGGTGGGTACGGCCAAGCCGCCGCAGGGGCAAGCCACGTATGTGGCATCCAGGCCCGACAGGGACTGGCTCCTGAACGAGCAACTGAAGCTGTACCGACGGAGTTGGGAGAAACCTGAATACGTGTTCGAGAAGCTGTGGGGACTGATTACCGATCCCCGCAACTTGCGAATAGCCGTTGCGCGCGTCGCGAGCAATCGGGGCAGACGCACCGGCGGCGTAGACAGGGTCACCGTGAGAATGGTCGTGCGCGACGGGGTGGACACCTTTGTCGAAAACGTCAGGACCGAGCTGCGCTCTGGCAGCTATCGGCCTGCGCCAGTTCGGCGAGTGCTCATTCCAAAGCCAGGACAACTGGGGAAATTCCGGCCCCTGGGAATTCCCACGGTGAAGGATCGGGTCGTGCAGTGTGCAGCCAAGAACATCCTGGAGCCGATCTTCGAGGCGGGGTTCTACCCGAACTCGTACGGCTTCCGTCCTGGGCGGTCGGTCCACGGCGCGTTGGAGCACCTTCGGATGCTCCTGCGTCCGCGGGCCAGCCGTGAAGACGGCGGCTCCCGTATCAGTGGGCAATTGAAGGCGACATCAAGGGGTGCTTCGACAACATCGGCCATCACCCGTTGATGGACCGGGTACGTCGCAAAGTCGGTGACCGCAAGGTCAACCGGCTCGTCCTGGCATTCCTGAAAGCCGGGGTCATGGCCGAGAAGCAGTTCTCTCGGACGGAAAGCGGCACCCCGCAAGGAGGAATCCTCTCACCGCTGCTCGCCAATATCGCCCTCGGCACAATCGAGGAGCGATACGAGCGCTTCGTGTGGCCACGTCGCATACCGACGACGAGACGCTACCGGAAAACGGTCAAGCGGATCGAAGAGGTAGCGATTGCGGCTCGCGATGCCGAGCGGCGTGCGGGTGGCGTCGTCTTCATTCCTATCCGGTACGCGGATGACTTCCTCATCCTCGTCGGTGCAGCCGCCGGTCCGATGCAAGATGCACGGGCGCGGGAAGCGGCACTGGGCGAGAAGGAGGCGCTGGCGAAGGACCTCAAGGAACGACTGGGACTGGAACTCTCGACGACGAAGACGCTGGTCACGCCAGTGACCAAGCCGATGCGTTTTCTTGGGCACCACGTCTTTGTGCGCCCCCATCCGGTGAACGGCCGGATGGTCAGCGCGACGGTCATTCCGCGAGCCCACAGCCAGCAGCTGCGCGAGAGAATCAAGGACCTGTTTCGGCGAACCACGACGAAACAGCCCCTTGAGAATCGACTGCTACTTCTCAACCGTCTGCTTCGCGGTTGGGGCAACTTCTATCGCCACGCCTGGGGAGCGAAACGTGTCTTCAGCAGCATCGCTCGCTATGCCTGGTGGACCATCTTCCGATGGCTCAAGAAGCGGCACCAACGTGTGGCTGTCCGACGCCTGTTTGCAATGTACGACCGGCCCCGGCCACATCGATGGCAGGATGGCGCGGTCGCCTGCTTCAGGCTGGACAGCCTACGCGTGGAGCAATACAGGCTGGGATGGATGCGCCCACCCAACTTCGCGCTCTCACCTATGGAGAGCCCGGTGCGTATCGAAAGGCGCACGCCGGGTTCGGAGAGGGGCGCTCGGAAACCTACCGGCCCAACCCGGTAAGGCGCCGAGCGCCCACTCTACACGGCGGATCGGGCAGATGATGTCCGCTCCTGTCCCCTCCTGACCGCTTGTGTCCCTTCCTGTCCCCTCGGGCGGGGTGGTTTGAGGGTGTGGTGGACGATGAGTGCGAATTGGGTGCTGAGCGACAATTACATCTCCCCATCGGCGACGATTGCATCGCCCCATCTTGAGGCGCGTTGGTGATCGGGCCATAGGCGTTCTGCCCCACTGGGGCAGGAGGCGCCTTGAGACCGGTCACCGA
>JAEXQJ010000094.1 GCA_023438785.1 Pseudomonadota bacterium | reverse complement strand
AGCCCATGGCGAACTCGTCCATGTTGAGCTTGCCCAGGGCGATGGCGCCGGCGGCAGCCAGGCGTGTCGTGACCGTGGACTCGTAGGGCGGGATGAAGCCGCGCAAAATCTTGGATCCCGCCGTGGTCTCCACACCGCGCGTGACGAAGATGTCTTTGATGCCCAGGGGAACGCCGGCCAGCGGACCGGGGTCCTGGCCCGCCGCAATCGCCGCGTCCACCCCGTCAGCCTTGCGCCGCGCGCCCTCACGGTCGACCACCAGGTAACACCCCAGGCGGCCATCCAGCCGCGCGATGCGATCCAGGTAGGCCTCGACTAGGTCGCGCGCCTTGCATTTGCGCCCGCGCACACCGGCGGCCAACTCGGCGATGGATTTGCCCAAAACCTCGGTGGTCATGGCTAGGTCCCCCCGCCGGGCACGATGCGCGGCACTTCGAAAAAGCCTTCCTTGCGCCGGGGCGCATTCTGCAGCGCCTCCTCCACCGACAGCGACTGCCGCGGCTGGTCCTCGCGCAGGGGACAGTCAAAAGGCACCGCATGCGTCATGGGCTCGGCACCCGCAGTGTCCAGGTTCTTCACCGTCTCGATGTAGCCCAGGATGTCGTCCAGATCGTGCGCCATGCGCTCGATCTCGGCGTCATCCATGCGCAGCCGGGCCAACGCGGCGATCTCGCGGACCTCGTCGGATTGAATTCGTGGCATTCGGTCGTCTTTTTAACATCATCTGAGAGGGAGTTCAGTACGCGGGGGCGGCACGAGCGGCCACCTGAGGCGCCCCCTGGCGTGACGCGAAGGAACCTGCATATAATCGGCATCTCATTGGCAGAAGCATGACCTTCGCACCTGCACACACCCGCGCTGGCTCCGTTCGGGGCTGGTCTGCGCTGGCCGCGGCCTTGGCCTTGGCGGCGGGCTGCGACGGGAATGCGCGCAAGGATCCCACCGCGCCGGTCAGCCAGCGCGTGGCTGAGGTTTCGGTGCGCATCGACATGCCCAACTCCGGCGCTCCCGCCGTTTCGGTACTGGCCTTCAGGGCCGACGTGACCGAGATCTCGGCGGCCGACGTGCTGGGCGTGGTGGACCCCCTGACCGCGCCCGCCCCCGAGACCACCTGCGAGTTGCGCGACGTCTCGGGCACGGCCCGCAATCTGCGCGCGGCCGGCGGCTCGGTCGATCTACAGGAACTGGGCGGTGTGGCGGTCACCCTCGATGCGGCGGCGGCCATCAAGCCCGCTCCGCGCGTCTACCCGCCCCTGGGTGAGGTGGTGGGCGGGGTCATCGCCGAGGCGGGCCCCATGGACATCGACTCCGTTCCCTCGGCCCTGTCGGTGGACGTGCCGGGCGCGGACGACAAGCCAGTGACCGCCAATCTGAGCGTGGCCGGTGTGCCGCGGGTTTTCGATCAGAACCAGGCGCCCCTGACCAACACCAGTCACCTGGACGCCTCGGGGAACCTGGTTCTTCTGGTGGCTGGTCCGGCCAAGACTTTCCTGGAAATTCGACCCTACGGCGCCCCGGTGGCGCTTGCCTGTCCTGCTGGTGCGGGTGGCTGGGTCGTGGTGCCGCACGCCATGCTGGCCCGACTGGTGGCCTCGGCCGGAGGGGTTCCGGTCGCCTTCGAGGCGGTGTGGCGCGACAGTCGTGTGCTGATCGCGGACGGTCAGCCCACCCGCGTTTCCGTCGAGACTCGCTCCTCGGCGGTCGTGGAACTGCATCCGTGACCTCCAGCCCCGGTCGCCGCGAGACGCGGCGGTTTTCCCGCCGGGAGACGCTGATTCCCGTGGTGGTGCGGGCCGCGGGCAACAAAGTCGAGGCGGGCATTCGCTTGGATTCGCTCGACCTGTCCGAGGGCGGGGCGTTCCTGCGCTCCGACCTCCTGTTCGAGGTGGGCGAGGAGCTGAGCCTGGACATTTCCTTGGGCACGGGCCAGGTGCTCACGGCCACGGGACGGGTCGCGTGGGTCACCCGCGGGACCGACGTCACCGCCGCCGGCATGGGCATCGCCTTCACCCGACTGCCCGAAGAAACACGCCGCTCGCTGGCGAGCAGCCTGCGCGAACTGACCCGGGGTGGTCGCAAGATCCCCGGCGCACACGTGAGGAGTTGATATGGCCGAGACCCTGGATGAGTTGACCTACGACTACGAAGACGAAGGCGTTCTGGTCCGCAAGCAGCTGGACAAGGCCGTCCTGACCAAGGGCTCGTGGGCCACGCTGATGTTCCTGTACCAAGAGCTGGATCGCACGAGCGGCAAGTTCCGTGCGCCGAAGATCGCCATCGTGCGCTTCAAGAAGTTCAAGGGCGCCTACCGCAAACAATCGTCGTTCAACGTCTCTAGCGAGAAGCAGGCCCGCCAGATCACGGATATCTTCGAGGGCTGGTATCCCAAGATGGCGACCAGCACGGAGCCCGAGGCGGGCGAGGACGAGGGCGGCGCCGACGACGAGGGCTAGCCTAGAGCCTCGAATAGTCTAGATCGGCCGCGGAACGCGGATCTGCCGGCGCATTTCTTCGTTGCTCGTCGATCAAAGACGTCGAGCCTCTCCTCGCGCCGCTCGCATCTCCGCGGTCTCGCTCGGCCTTCGAATCGTTAGGTGCTCCAGCCGCCCGTGGCGGAGGTTCCTGGTTCGAGCGGGTTCGGGCCCGACTGTGGCGGCGTCGCTCGCTTGAATACCAGTGGCATCCAAGCGAGCGTCTCCTCGCCTCCGGCCCGGCTCCGCTCCGAGCGGCTCGGTCCGGCTTTCATCACGGCTGCTAGCCCGGCGCCGATCGCAGCGTCGGCTCGCGGCCGTCTTGCCTAGTACTCGTCGCCCATGCCGCCCATGCCGCCAGCGCCGGCCCCGGCGCCCGCCTTCTCTTCCTTCTTGGGCTTCTCGGCCACCAGGCACTCCGTGGTCAGCATGAGGCTGGCCACCGACGAGGCGTTCTGCAGCGCCGCGCGCACCACCTTGGTCGGATCGATGACACCGGCCTTGACCAGGTCCTCGTACTGCTCGGTGGCGGCGTTGAAGCCGTAGGCGCCTTTGCCGTTCTTGACCTTCTCGACGACGATGGAGCCGTCCACGCCCGCGTTCTGCGAGATCTGGCGCAAGGGCTCCTCGACGGCACGGCGGATGATGTTGACGCCGTAGCGGCGATCATCGCTGAAGGTCAGGCCGTCCAGCGCGGGCAGCGTGCGAAGCAGAGCCACGCCACCGCCGGGGACGATGCCCTCTTCCACCGCGGCGCGCGTGGCGTGCAGGGCATCCTCCACGCGGGCCTTCTTCTCCTTCATTTCGCTCTCGGTGGCCGCGCCGACCTTGATGACGGCCACGCCGCCCACCAGCTTGGCCAGCCGCTCCTGCAGCTTCTCGCGGTCGTAGTCCGAGGAGGTCTCCTCGACCTGCGCGCGAATCTGCTTCACGCGGGCCTCGATGTCGGCCTTCTTGCCGGCGCCCTCGACGACGGTGGTGTTGTCCTTGTCCACCGTGATGCGCTTGGCGCGGCCCAGATCATTCAGGCCCACGTTCTCCAGCTTGAGGCCCAGGTCCTCGGTGATGGCTTGGCCACCCGTGAGGACAGCCAGATCCTTCAGCATCTCCTTGCGGCGATCGCCGAAGCCCGGCGCCTTGACGGCGCACACGTGCAGGGTGCCGCGCAGCTTGTTGACCACCAGAGTGGCCAGAGCCTCGCCGTCCACGTCCTCGGCCACGATGAGCAAGGGCTTGCCGCTCTTGGCCACCTGCTCCAGCACGGGCAGCAGGTCCTTCATGCTCGAGATCTTCTTCTCGTGCACCAGGATGAACGCGTCTTCGAGCACGACCTCCATGCGCTCGGCATCGGTCACGAAGTAAGGCGAGAGATAGCCGCGGTCGAACTGCATGCCCTCGACCACATCCAGCGTGGTCTCCATGGCCTTGGCCTCTTCGACCGTGATCACGCCTTCCTTGCCCACCTTCTCCATGGCCTCGGCCAGGATGTCGCCAATCATGCTGTCGCCGTTGGCGCTGATGGTGCCGACCTGAGCGATTTCGGTCTTGCCCTTGGTGGGCTTGGACTGCTCCCTCAGATTCTCGACGATCTTGGCCACCGCGGCGTCGATGCCGCGCTTGATGTCCATGGGGTTCGACCCGGCCGCGACCAGGCGCGCGCCCTCGTTGAAGATGGCCTGGGCCAGCACGGTGGCCGTGGTGGTGCCGTCACCCGCCACGTCCGAGGTCTTGGAGGCGACCTCCTTGACCATCTGGGCACCCATGTTGGCCAGCTTGTCCTGCAGCTCGACCTCCTTGGCGACGGTGACACCGTCCTTGGTCACCGTGGGGGAGCCCCATGACTTCTCAATGATGACGTTGCGACCGCGCGGGCCCAGCGTGACCTTGACCGTGTTGGCCAGCATGTTGAGGCCCTGAGCGATGGCCTGACGCGCAGGCTGCGAAAAGACAATTTCCTTAGCTGCCATTGTCGCTTCCTTTCCTGCCTATTCCAAAACGCCGAGGATGTCGTCCTCGCGCAAAATCAGGTGCTCCGATCCCTCGATCTTGATCTCGTTCCCCGAGTACTTGGCGAACAGGATCTTGTCCCCTGCTTTGACCTCCAGCTTGCGCAGCGACCCGTCCTCCTGGACCTTGCCGTTGCCCGTGGACACCACGATGCCCTGCTGGGGCTTCTCCTTGGCCGTGTCGGGAATGAACAGGCCGCCCGCGGTCTTCTGCTCTTCCTCGACGCGCCTGACCAAAATGCGATCGTAAAGTGGTCGAACCTTCATCGGTCTCCTCCTTGAGTTCCTCAGATCCCTCCCGTGCTCGTTCGGCCGGGCTGGACGAAAGACTGGATTGAAAGGACTGAACAGTTAGGCGGCGGCAGCGGAGCTTCCGCTCTTGCTCGCACCCCCGCCCGAGCTACCACCCGACCCCGACGCCCCGCTGCTGCCGCTGCCAGAGCTGCCTGGCTTCTTGCTGGCGTACAGATCGCCGTACCAGCCGCCGCCCTTCAGTTGGAAGGATGTCTGGCTGATGAGTCGCTCGACCTTGGGGGCGTGGCACTTGGGGCAAACCTTGATCGGGTCGTCGGAGATCTTCTGCCACTCTTCGAAACGGTGGCTACACGCACTGCATTCGTACTCGTAGACCGGCATCTTGACTCCTTGGTTCCCCGGGACGGCCGTAAGGTTAAGCACGCAAAATGAGCTGTCAAGGAGACCTCATGAGCGCCGAAACGCGGCCGCATTCTCCTTTGCGTTCAGCTACTTAGCCAGTCCATGGACGTCTGGCGCTCACCAGCAGAGAGTGCCAGAGACGGCGGACTTAGGAGCTGCTGGCCTGCTTCAGCGCCTCGGCCTGGAAGTGCGCGCGCAGGCTCTGGATGACGTCCGCCAGATCGCCGTCCATGAGGCCGGGCAGGTTGTGGCGGGTGTAGCCGATGCGGTGATCGGTCAGGCGGTCCTGGGGGAAGTTGTAGGTGCGGATCTTTTCGGACCGATCGCCCGAGCCGATCTGGCTGCGGCGGGCGTCGCGCTCGGCCGCGTTCTGCTTCTCCAGCTCGATCTCGTACAAGCGCGAGCGCAGCAGCTTCATGGCCATGGCCTTGTTCTTGTGCTGGCTCTTCTCCTGCTGGCAGTGCACGAACATGCCGGTGGGGATGTGGTGGATGCGCACCGCCGAGTCGGTGGTGTTGACCGACTGGCCGCCCGGGCCGCCCGAGCGCATGACCTCGATCTTGAGGTCCTTGGGATCGATGACCACGTCCACGTCCTCGGCCTCCGGCATGATGGCCACGGTGGCGGTGGAGGTGTGGATGCGGCCCTGAGCCTCGGTGGCGGGCACGCGTTGCACCCGGTGCACGCCCGATTCGTACTTGAGCTGCGAATAGGCGCCCTTGCCCTCGATGTTGGCCACCACTTCCTTAATGCCGCCCGCCGAGGCGCTCGACATCGTGACCACTTCCACCTTCCAACGCAGGCGCTCCGCAAAACGGCTGTACATGCGGAAGAGGTCGGACGCGAAGAGCGCCGCCTCCTCGCCTCCTGTGCCGGCGCGGATCTCGAGAAGGATGCTCTTCTCGTCGTTGGGATCCTTGGGCAGCAGCAGGAGCTTGAGCCGCTCCTCGAGCCGGCCCTGCTCGTCCTGCAGCTCCACCTCTTCAGCGCGCGCCAAGTCGCGCATCTCCGGATCCTTCTGGAGCTCGCGGGCATCCGCGATGCGTCGCGAGGCATCCCGATAGACGCGGAACGTCTCCACCAGCTCGCGCAGATCGGAGTGCTCCTTGCCCAGCTTCTGGACAGCCTGTGGCCGTCCAAGGACCTCCGGGTCGGACAGCTTGGCCGCCAGCTCTTCGAAGCGGGCCTCAATCGCCGTCAGCTTACCGAGCAGCAGTACGTCAAGCATGATGCGTGCGGGCCCCGAAGGCCCGCCTGCCGCAGCCGATTAGGTCGCCGACGAAGCCGGCGGGGTCTTCTTGCCGTACTTCTTGTTGAAGCGCTCGATACGCCCGCCCGTGTCGAGGAACTTCTGCTTGCCCGTGTAGAACGGATGGCAGGCGGAGCAGATATCGACCATGAAATCGCCGCGCGTGGAGAACGTCTCCACTTTGTTGCCGCAGGCGCAACTGATGACGGCGGGCTTATACGCCGGGTGAATCCCCTTCTTCGGCATAGCTTAGGAACCTCGCTTGGAGCAGGGCTTTATAGTCGCCTCCGGGGCTCGGGGCAAGCAGCATCGCGAAAAATGTGGGTGCAGAAGGCCCCGTTCCGCCCTGTTGGCCCCTAATTGCTCCCCGAGATTCGGAAAAAGGGCAATTTGCGGGCTGAGGTCAGGATTGTATAGTCCGCCGCACATGGCCGACCAACCCTTGTCTTATGGCGGCGCTTGCCGCTCGGCTGTCTACAGCTACTTGCGTCCCCTCTTGACTGGACGGCGGGTTTTGGAGCTGGGGTGTGGCACGGGCGAGGGCGCGGCTCAGCTCGCTCGGTTGGGTGCGCAAAGCGTAACCGGCGCGGGCGAGGCAGGTGAGATTGCTCGGGCGCGCACCTCCCACCGCGAGAGCGGCCTCAGCTTCACCAACCTCAGTCAAGCCGCCCTGGAGGCAGCAGGCCCCTTCGATGTGGTCCTGGTGCCCGAGGCGCTGCCGCTGCTGCAGGGCCGCGGTCCCCTCAAGCTGGAGGCTGCCAAGGGGCTGCTGGCGCCGGGCGGGCAGTTGGCCTGCGTGGTGGCCAACGGCGATCGCGAGGGCGGCACCGGCATGGGTTACTTCGATCTCATTGATCGGCTGAACCCCCATTTCGCCAAGGTCCGCATGTTCGGGCAGACGCCCTTCGCGGCCTTCGGGATTGCGGAATTCGACGAGGCCGCCGCGGAGATGCGCGTGGAGGCGGATCCCGCGCTCGCCGAAACGGATGAGCCAACCCACTACATCGCGGTGGCTGGCGAGGACGGCTCGGTCGCCCTGGGCTACGCCCTGGTCCAGGTTCCGCCCGCTGCCCTGGCCCCCGCCGAGGCCAAGCCGGAAGCCAAGCCCGTTGCGCCTAGCGCGCCTGCGACGAAGGCTTCCGATGCGCCCCTGAATGAGCTGCGTCAGAAGCTGGCTGATGCCCAAGGCCAGGCCGAGGGTTTGCTGCGCGTCTCGCGCGCCCAGACAGAGGAGATCGAGGAGCTGCGCGCCCGCGTCCGACGCACGGCCGAGTCCAAGGCCGAGTTGGACGAGGAAGTCCGGCGGCTGCGCCGGGCCCTCATCGAGGCAGATGAATCGGTGGTCCGGCTGACCCGCAAGACCACAGAGGACATGACCGCCCTGGCGCAGCGCCTGACCACGGGCCTGCGCGAGACGGAAAGGGAGCCCGGACCCGAGCTGTCACAAGAGCTGCGACGCCGGGAGGCGACCCTGGCCGAGCGCGAGTCGGCACTTTCCGAGCGTGACGATCGCATCGCGACCCTGGAAGCGGCCCGCCAAGAGGCCCTTTGGCGCGCGGACGCGGCGGAGGACGAAGCGTCGCGTCTGAAGGCCGAGCTGACTGAGCTGCGCCAGGCCCCGCCACCCGCGCCAGGACCCAGCCGCGATGAGCTGCTCGCCGCGTTGCAGTCGCGCGAGCAGGCCCTGGAGGAATTCCAGCGCGCGGCCGCGGTCCACCTGGACGAGGTGGCGCGCCTGCGTGACGCCCTCAACGAGCAGTCGAGCCTGGTGGTGGAGTTGGAAGAGGACCTGGGCAAGGCGGAAAAGCAATTGGCCGACTGCCAGCAGGAGGGCGCGCGGCTGCGCCAGACCGTGACCGAGGTGGAGGCGGCGGACCGCGAACGACGATCACGGCTCGCCGAGTTGGAAGGCCAGATGATGCGCCTGCAGCGCACCCAGGCAGAGGCCGAGCGCAAGGCGCAGGCCCAGGGCGAGGCCCAGGCCGCGAATGCGGGTGAGGTGGAGGCGCTTCGCGAGCAGGTGGCCAGCCAGCAGGCCGAGGTGGAAGAGTTGCGCTCTCAGATCGCCGAGGCCGAGCGCCGCCTGGCCGATTCTCTGCATCTGCGCGATGAGACCGAACGCGCCCGCAAGCTCATCGCCGGGCGCTTGGCCCAGCTTGAGGAACAGGTGCGCTTGGCTGATCAAGCCGCCGCCCATCTGGCCGAGCTGCGCGTCGAAGCGCCGGATCCGGAAGAGGTCTACGAGAGACTGGCCACCATGCAAGCCCAGTACGACGCCACCGTGCTCGCCGCGGCCCGCGTGCCTACATTAGAAGCCGAGCTGGCCGCGGCTCGCGCTCAGCTCGCCCAGCTTCAGGCGAGCATGCAGCGAACGGGCCAATAGGGCAGGCCGCCACTCCGTTTCAGCTCGGAAGCGATCTGTTACGGGAAAACGGGTGCCGCGGCAACCCGCTCTGCTATCTTCCAATCCACAGCATGAGCGGGCCAGCGGATCTATTGCTGTTTGCTCATCTCCTGCAACGGCCCGAACACGAGCTGGAGCTGGAGAGCACGGCGCTTTTGCTCTGTGAGCCCGAGTACCCGGGCCTGGATATTGCCGGCTTCCTGGCCAAGCTGGACGTGCTGGGCGAGCTGGCCCGCATGCGCCTGGACTACCAGCCCCGCTGTGGCTCCGCGCCCGCGGATCGGATTCAGCCCATCCTGCGCCTCCTCTATGGCGAGCTGGGGTTCCGGGGCAACATCACGGACTACTACGATCCTCGCAACAGCTTTCTCAACGAGGTCATCGACCGCCGCACGGGCAATCCCATTTCCCTGGGCATCGTGCTGATGGCCGTGTGTCGGCGGGCGGCCGTGGAGACGGAGGGCATCTCCTTCCCTGGTCATTTTTTGCTGGGCGTGCGCCGCGCGGACGGTTCGCGCGGATTCGTGGATCCGTTCGACGGGCGGCTGGTGGGTCGTTCCGAGTTGCGCGGCATTTACGAATCGGCCACCGGCGACCCCGGTGAGATCGACGAGCGTTACCTGGCCCCGGCCACCCGCCGCCAAATCCTGGTGCGCATGCTCAACAACCTGCGCGCCATCTACGAGGTGCGCGGGGATCAGCGGCGGCTGCGTTCGGTGCTGGAGCGCATGTCGGTGCTGTGCCCCTCGGAAGAAGTGCGCAGCCGACTCGATGCCCTGATCGAAGACGTGGCGTTTCAGCCGCGCGTGAGCGTCAACTAGCCAGAGCGGGTGCCGCGCAGAGAGTTGACTCCGCGGGCGGGGCGGCCGACCGTTAGTCGTCCATGCGTTTTGCCTGGCTTGCTGTCCTGAGTATTGCCGCGCTTCCCGGCTGGGTTTGGGCCCAGCCGCCGCCCGAGGACGTGGGGGAGCCGGAGAGCCTGCCCACCGTTGCCGCGGCGGAGGGCGAGCCGGGATTCCAGCCGCGCTACGAGATCGAGCGCATCGAGGTGCGCGGCAACGGCAAGACGCGAACGGCCCTCATCCTGCGCGAGGTGGGGCTGACACCGGGTGATGTGGTCAGCGCGGACGACCAACGGGTCAGCCTGGCCCGCCTCAAGCTGCTGGCCCTGGGCTATTTCCTGGACGCGCGCCTGTCCATGACCAAGGGTTCGCGGCGCGGCTTGGCGGTGTTGGTGGTGGAGGTGGAAGAGCGCGGGACGGTGGTCTTGGACGCCATTCACCTGGGCACCAGCGAGGCCACCGCCCTGTGGGGCGGGCTGGGGCTCACCGAACGCAACCTGCTGGGGCGGGGACTCTCCTTGGGCGCGGGCTTCGTCGGGTCCACTCTCCCCAAGGTGCCCGAGGCGCAGCCGGGAATGGCCTTCTCGTTGCGCGTGGCGGGGCCGCCGGTGGGTCGCGGGCCCGTGCTCTCGGCCGGTGCCATCCTGTCGCGGGGCAGTGAGTTCTTCCGCGCGCGCGGCAGCTCGGATGACCCCGATCCGGAGAACTTCGTGGCCGCCACCACGCGGCGGCTGGGCGGCTCGTTGGGCGTGGGCACCATCCTGTCGCGCACGCTGTATTTGTCGGGGGCGGCGCGCTTCGAGGCCATCCGCGCCACCTTGCCCGCGCTGCGCTCGCGGGCCGACGGCCAGCCCATCGACTTCGAGGTGCGCGAGGGGCAGAGCCGACTGGGCTCGCTGGCCCTGACCTTGGAGCTGGACACGCGCTCGGATCCCGTGCTGCCCCGCCGCGGCTATCGCCTGGCCCTGGCCGTCGAGGCGGCCACGCCGGCCTTCGCCTCGCAGTACAGCTTCGTCAAGAGCACGGCCCAGGGCTCGGTCTATTCTCCGCTGCGCTGGGGACACGTCATCGGTGTGCACGGTTTGGCGGGCGCCATCGCCGGCGATGCGCCCTACTTCGACCGCTTCTTCGTCGGTGACCTGAACCTGCTGCTGCCCCCGCGGGCCCTGGGCATCAACTTCTCCACGCAGCCGTCGCGCAACCTCCTGGGCACCAGCGTGGACCAGCATCGTTACGACAAGCTGGCCGGCAGCCTGCTCGTCGAATACGCGGTGCCGCTGTGGAGCCGGCACGGGCTGCTTTACCGCGGCGAGGCCTTCGTGGCGCTGGGCGCCTTTGCCCTCAGCAACCGCCATGACTTCGGCGAGCGCGGGTTTTGGAGCTCCCTGCCCGCGGACTTCACCGCGGATCTGGGCATTCGCCTGGACACCTACCTGGGCATCTTCAGGTTGTCCGTGGGCAACGCCCTGGGCCGGATGCCCCTCTGATGAGCGCCCGGCTTCTCATAGCGGCGGCGCTGCTGGCCATGCTGACGGGACGGGTTTTGGCCGACGAGCGGCCACCCGAACGGCGTACCGGCATCAGTCGACGCGCGCACGAGCTGGTCATGAGCCTGGGCCTGCAGGATCTCCTGCGCGCCGAGGACGTGCGGCGCCTGCAGTCGGGGTTCTCCAGCCGCGTGCTGGTGCGGGTGGCCCTGTACCGCATTGACGACGACGAGCTGGTGGCACAAGCCGTGCGACACACGGAGATCGTGTACGACCTGTGGGACGAGAAGTTCCGCGCCCGGCGCCAGCAGAGCAACAGCCTGGCCCCCGAGCTGCGCGAGACGGCGGACGTGCAGGAGGCCATCGATTTCGCCTGCGCCTTCCATGCCTTCGCGGTGGCCAACCTGAACCAACTGGAACCGGGCGTGAGCTACCGTCTGAGCGTTCGCGCCGACCTCAACCCCATTTCGCAGGAGCTGCTGGCCGACGTGCGCCGCTGGCTGGCCCGCCCCACCGGACGCAATGGCGTGGGTTCAGGCGACAGCGTGTTCGGCTCGTTCGTCAGCATCTTCGTCAACCCGCGCATCGAGGACAGCGAGCGCCAGCTCCGTGTGCTGTCGCAGGCGTGGGTGGAGCCGCCGCGATGAGATTGCCTGGCCGCTTCGAATGGAAGGTGCTGGGGGCCATGTTGCTGGTGGCCGTGCTGGCCGTGAGCCTGTCGGCCTATGCGCTGTACTTCATGGTGCGCCGGTTCGCCGATCTGACGTTGGAACACACGGCGCAGATCGGCGGCGCATCGGAACGGGCCGCGGAGGTCTTTCGCAACTACTTCGCCGAGCGCAAGGACGAATTCCGTCGCCGCGCCAACCTGGTCGCGGCCCGCGCGCCGACGCAGATGGCTGATCTGTCAACCACGGAAGGGCTGTTGCGGGCGCGCCTCCTGGTGGGGCCCGACATCGTGGAGAGCTGGGAGGCGCCGCCCGAGGCGCTGGCCCGTTCGCGTGAGGCGCCGCCCCTGCTGGTGGCGCTGCCCCCGCTTCCTGACCAGCCCGCGCGCGCCCTGGAGCTGACCTTCGGCATCCCCGCGCGGCTGTACGAGGAATTCCTGGCCCTGCGCGCGGCCATGGACCGCGAAGCCCAGATCGATCGGGTCTACGATCTGCTGATTCCCCGTTTCCTCCGCCAGTACCTCCTGCTGGTGTTGGCCATCTTGCTGGTGGCGCCGTCGGTGGGCTGGCTGTTTGCGCGGCGGGTGACCCGGCGGGTGGCGCGTCTGCACGCCGCGGCCCGCGCCGTGGGCGGCGGCGATTTGGCGGTGCGCGTGGGCCCGCGAGGCAAGGATGAACTGGACGATCTGGGCCGCGCCTTCGACAGCATGGTGGCCGAGTTGGGGCAGGCGCGCTCGCGCCTCGAGTACCTGCAGAAGGTGTCGGCCTGGCAAGAGGTCGCGCGCCGCCTGGCCCATGAGATCAAGAACCCGCTCACGCCCATTCAGTTGGCCATGCAGGAGGTCGCGCAAAAATACCCGGGTGACGATCCCGCGTACCGCAAGCTGCTGGACACGGCCAATGAGATTATGCGCGAGGAGATCACCGGCTTGCGCCGCCTGGTGGAGGATTTCTCGGCCTTTGCCAAGCTGCCCAAGGTGGAGCCGACCCCGGTGGATCTGCAGTCTCTCGTCGAAGAGATCGTGCGCCTGCAGCCCGAGTGGTCGGGCGTGGTCAAGGTCGAGCCGGCGGTGGGCCCGGTGCACGCCCTGTGCGACAGGGCCTTGTTTCGACGCGTGATCGCGAACCTGGTGGAGAACGCCACGCAAATCACCCGGGCGGCGGGGCGCGAGCCCGTGGTGCGCATCGCGGTGCGGGCACAACCGGAACGCCAGCGCGCCGCCATCACGGTAGATGACAACGGCCCTGGTGTTCCGGTGGCCGACCGCCAGCGCATCTTCGATCCTTATGTCACGTTCCGCGAAGGCGGCACCGGGCTCGGCCTGGCGATCGTGCGCAAGATCGTGATCGACCACGGGGGCGACGTCGCGGTGGCGGAGGCGCCGGGCGGGGGCGCGCGATTCACGGTCGAGCTCGCGACAGCGGAGCGCACCGCGGGCCGCGCGACTCTCACCTAAGGCCGCTAATCGCGCTGGGCGGCGGCGAGGGCGGCCATGCGATCCTTGATGGCCAGCTTTTCCTTCTTTAGGCGGGCGCGTTCGGCTTGCTCGCGCGGGCTGAGAGACAGCCGGCTTTCCAGCACGGCGATCTGCGATTCCAGCTCCTGATGCCGGCTCTTGAGGGAGTCCATGTCCTCGGTCGCCTTGTTGTCCACCCTGCTCGGAGTCTTGTTCAATGGAGTCTCCTGTGAGTCTTCCGGTTCACAAGCCTAGCCTAGGGCGCTACCGCCATGGCGATGAATTTACGCTGGCCCGTCCACCGCCGACCTGTGAGGCACCCCGTCGACGCACGCGCTGCGCGCCGCGGGTGTCACGGCCGGATCAGGGCTATCTTTTCTGCATGAAGCGACGGCAATTGGGGAAGCAGGGGCTTCAGGTCTCCGAGCTGGGCCTGGGCTGCATGGGGATGTCGGAATTCTACGGACCGCGTGATGACGCCGAATCCATCGCCACCATCCAGCGCGCTATCGACGAGGACGTGGTCTTCCTGGACACGGCCGATATGTACGGGCCGTTCCTCAACGAGGAGCTGGTGGGCAAGGCCATCCGCGGGCGGCGCGATCAGGTCGTGCTGGCCACCAAGTTCGGTATCGTGCGTGGCAACGATCCGCATCAGCGCGGCGTGAACGGCCGCCCCGAATACGTGAAGAGCGCATGCGAGGCCAGCCTGCGCCGCCTGAAGGTCGACGTGATCGATCTCTACTACCAGCACCGCGTCGATCCCCAGACGCCCATCGAGGAGACGGTGGGTGCCATGGCCACTCTGGTGAGCGAGGGCAAGGTGCGCTTCCTCGGCCTTTCCGAGGCGGGACCGCAGACCTTGCGCCGAGCGCACAAGGAGCACCCCATCTCGGCGCTGCAGACCGAGTACTCGCTGTGGACGCGCGATCCCGAGGACCAGGTCCTGCCCACCTGTCACGAGCTGGGCATCGGCTTCGTGGCCTACAGTCCGCTCGGCCGCGGTTTCCTCACCGGCCGCATCAGGCGCTTCGAGGATCTGGCGCCTGATGACTACCGCCGTTTTTCGCCGCGTTTCCAGGGTGATAACTTCGCCAAGAATCTGGAGTTGGTCCGCCACGTGGAATTCTTGGCGCAGAAGAAGGGCTGCTCACCGGCGCAGCTCGCCCTGGCCTGGGTGCTGGCGCGCGGACAAGACATCGTCCCCATCTTCGGCACCAAGCGCCGCGCGTATTTGGCAGAAAACCTGGGCGCATTGAAGGTGCGATTGAGCGCCGAGGACCTGGCCGAGATCGAGCAGATCGCGCCTCAGGGCGCCGCCGCGGGGTTGCGGTACCCGGAAAGCATGATGGGCTAGGTGGGGCAGTGATCAGACGGATGCGCAGCGGGCGCTTCGACGGGCCGCTGTCAGGGAGCCTATGAGCGAACCTTATAGATGAACCAATCGCCGTGCAGACTGGTGTATTTGAGCAGGCGCGCCTTGACGTCCTTTTTGAAGGAGCTGAACACAGAGGCTCCGCACGAGAATTGCCCGTAGTTGGGATCAAAGAAGACGCTCCGCTTGGGGAAACGAGCGAACGCCATGGTGTGACCACCGGTGCCGTAGATGGTCAGGATGTAGACACCGTGACTTGAAGTCACGTGCCAGTTCAGTCCATTTCCCGAATACAGCAGTGTTCCGGTCATTCCCAGGCACTTGAAGTAGCCCTGGTGCCAAACATCGACCCGCTGTACGAAGTCGCCACCGCCCTGGTCGATTTTGATTTGTTGCTTGGTGTGGATGACATGCATCGCCGCCGCTGCATTGAGATCCACCGCGGGCGGTTCGGTCAACGGCTGGCCGGCCTTGAGGCAGTTCTTGGCCCAGTGGCACGACGTCGTCATGCAGATGCCGTGGACATTGGCGGTGCCGAGCTTCCCCTTGATGTCGTTCTCGAATCCCCAATCGTTGTCGAGCGCCATCTCGTTTCCCTTGCCGCGAGGATACTCAAAGTCGGAGGCTTTGTATTCGGTCCGCGTGCGAGGCCCTGCCGCCCCGGCGCCGCCGGGCTGCTCGGCGGCCGCGCGCGTTGGACGAGACCTGCGGTGAGGACTTAGACTCTGTCGAGTCCTGACGGGGCTCGCCTTGACCGAGCGGGGAGCATCCCCCATCCTGCTCGGCCACCCCATCCTCTTTGTCCGGAGTACACGCGATGAATCGGGAAGACTGCATCTGTTACAGCGGCGCCGCCAACGGTTCGGAGGCGGCCTTCGGCGCGGCCGCCGAGAAATACGGCATCGACGAAGTGAACTTCACCTTCGAGGGTCACAGCGACGCCCGCACGCGGGGCCTGCGCGTGTTGACCCGGGCCGAGCTGCGCCACGGCGACGTGAGCCTGAACTACATCAGCAAGCTCATGCACCGGCAGTACCCGGACACGCCGCTGTTTCGCAAGGTGCTGCAGTCCATCTGGCACCAGGTGCAAAACGGACAGGAGGTCTTCGTCATCGGCAAGATCAACCTGGACGACACGGTGACCGGCGGCACCGGAATCGCCGCCGAGTACGCGCGCCTTTTCAACAAGCCGGTCTACGTCTTCGATCAGGCACGCTCGGCCTGGTTCCGCTGGAACGGCAGCACCTGGGCGGACGCGGGCCAGCCGCTCATCCGCCAGCCCCTGTTCTGCGGCACCGGCACGCGCTTCCTGGAGCCCAACGGCGCCGCCGCCATCGAAGCCCTATTCGCGCGCAGCTTCGGCTGACGCCTCCGAGGCGGCTTTAGAGCACCGAACGGTTTGAATCGGTCGCGAAAACGCGGACCTGCGTCGCATCCCTTCGTTGCTCGTCGGTCAAATACGTCGAGTATTCTCCCTCCTCGCGCCTCGGGCTGCTCGCATC
>JAEXQJ010000347.1 GCA_023438785.1 Pseudomonadota bacterium | reverse complement strand
GTGCGCCACACCCGCGGCCAGCATGCCGATGGAGGCCAGCTTTTCCGACTGCAGCAGGCGCACCTCCCGATCCCGGATCTGGGTCACGTCCCGCACGCACAGCAGGGCGCGGGGGCCGGCGGCCGCGCCCTGCTGTGCGTGCGGGACGTGACCCAGATCCGGGATCGGGAGGTGCGCCTGCTGCAGTCGGAAAAGCTGGCCTCCATCGGCATGCTGGCCGCGGGTGTGGCGCACGAGATCAACAACCCTGCCTCGTTCGTCCTGGCCAACATCGAGGCTCTCGCCGCGCTGTTGCGCGTGCTCGACGAACGTATGCAGGCGGATAAACGGGCCGCGCGCAAGTTGGGGATCGCCGACTCCTTGTTCGAGGCGATGAGCATCGTGCAGGAGTCGAAGGAGGGCATGGCGCGCATTCACCGCATCGTGCGCGATCTGCACTCGTTCTCCCGGGTGGATGACGACATTCGCTCACCAACCGACGTCAACGCGGCCGTGGAGTCGTCGCTGAGCATGCTGCGCAACGAGCTTCGCTATCGCGCCACCGTGGAGCGCGACTTCCGAGCGGTGCAGCGGGTCTCGGCCAGCGCGGCCCGGCTCGGGCAGGTTTTTCTCAATCTGATCGTCAATGCGGCTCACGCGCTCGCCGAGGGCAATCCCAAGCGAAATCGCCTCTTCGTCCGCAGTTACGACGAGGGTTCGGAGGTCATCGTGGAAGTGGAAGACAACGGGCCGGGCGTGCCCGCCGAAATCAGGTCGCGCATCTTCGATTCGTTTTTCACCACCAAACCCCCGGGGCTGGGCACCGGGCTGGGCTTGACCATCTCGCGCGACATCGCGCGGTCGGCGGGCGGCGAGTTGAGTGTCCAAAGCGAGCCGGGGCGAGGTGCCCTGTTTCGGGTTCGTCTGCCCGCCGCGAGCAGCGTGCCCACCCAGAAGGTCAAGACGCCCACCCTGCGCGCGGCTCCGGCGCGTCGCCGCATCCTCGCCATCGATGACGAGGCCCTTCTGCTCAAGGCCTATCGTCGCATGCTGATCAACTACCACGACGTGGAAACCACGTTGGGAGCTCGCGAGGCTCTGCGGATGTTCGGCGAGGATCGGGAGTTCGATGTGGTCCTCTGCGATCTGCAGATGCCCGACATGTCGGGATCGGAGCTCTATGGCTTGGTCAAGCAGCGCTGGCCCGAGCTCGCCGAGCGGTTCATCTTCATCACCGGCGGTGCATTCTCGTCCGAGGCCCGGCGCTTCCTCGAGGAGTCCATGGTTGCGTGCATCCCCAAGCCCTTCCACGTGAGGGATCTCCTTGAGCTCATCGAGGCGCGCGCCGTCAGCCCTGAGGCTCCCGCGGTCGCCACGTCCTCCCGCTGAGGCGCGATGATCGCTGCAGGCCAGGGTCAACGCAGGCGTCAGCTCCTGGTGGTTGCGGCGCTGTTGGAACGCGGCGAGCGGGTTCTGGTCTCCCAACGGCGGGCTGATCAGCACCTCCCGCTGCACTGGGAGTTCCCCGGGGGCAAGGTCGAGCCCGGTGAGTCGCCTGCCCAGGCTCTGGTCCGCGAGATCAGGGAAGAGCTTGAATGCGAGATCGACGTGGGGCCGATCTTCGACGTGGTCTTTCATCCCTACCCGGAGTTCGACCTCTTTATGCTCGTGTACCGCGCCACGATTCGACAAGGCGAGCCGGTCGCCCGGGAGGTGGCCGCGGTCCGCTGGGTGGCGAAGGCCGAGCTGACGCAGCTACGCCTAGGGCCCGCCGACCTGCCGCTGGCCTGCAGGTTGGCGGGCGAAGAGCGAGACTAATCAGCCATTCTGAGCCGAATCGGCGGGGCTCGCCGTCTCCGCGGGCTTCTGAGTCGAATCGGCGGGGCTCGCCGTCTCCGCGGGCTTCTGGGCTGAATCGGCGGGGCTCGCCGTCTCGGCGGGCTCGGCGACCGGCGCGGTGCTGGCGTGCCGCAGGGCCTCGCGCGCGGCTTCCCGGGCGGCGCTGACCTGGGCCAGCTTGCACGCGCCGCACAGGGCGGGCGCGGCCCAGATACCCAGGTGGGTCTGGAGCTGACTTTCGGGGGGCCAGAAGATGGGCGTGCCACACTGGATGCAGGGGATCTCCTGCGTCTTGCGGCCAGCCAGGAACTCCGCGCATGCGGAACAACGGCGCTCTGGCGGCTGCGGATCACGCCTGCGTCGGTTGCGCTTGTTCTTCTTCTCCGGACGGGCGGCCGTGGGGGCGGCTCCGGCTTGGGGGGCAGGCTCCGCGGCGGGAGTGCCCTCGGCGGCCGGCGTGGCCGGGGCAGGGGCTTCGAGTTGCGCGGGCTGGGCTTCGCTCTCCGCCACGGCCGGCGCGACCTCTTTGATCTTGGGGCGCACACCGGCGGCGAGCTGCTGCTCCTTGGTCCAGGTCCACGTCCCCTGGCAGCCCTCGGTGCGGCACTTGATCTCGCGGTCCTCCAGATCCCCCAACTCCTTCTCGCAGTTGCTGCAGTGTCGCGGATAGGGATCGCCGCCCTTGCCGCGCACGGCGCGGGCCAACTGGGCGCCGCGTTTGTCCGTCCAGGTGCCCTTGCATCCGGCACGGCGGCAGGGACGCTCCACGTCCTTCAACGTGCTCCACAGATCGAAACAGCGCTGGCACATGCGCGAGGGAGCCTTGGGCGCGGGCTTGCCGGCCTGGCAGGCGTCCAACTGGTCGAAGCGCGACCACGTCCAGGTGTTCTTGCAGCCGGAGGTCCGGCAGCGAACCTCGCGGTCGGCTAGTTTGCCGAACTCGGCTCGGCACTCGGCGCACATGCGTCGGGGCGGCTCATTGGGTTTCCCGGCGGCGAAGGCCTGGATCTGCTCGTCGGCGGTCCAGGTCCATTTGCGCGAGCAGCCGTTGATGCCGCACGTAACCGGGCGGTCCTTCAGCTTGCGCGCCACGTGCGCGCACTCGTCGCACAGCAGGCCGGTGAAGGTTACGCCGTCGGTCTTGGCAGGGGCAGCCTCGTTGGTGGTGGGGGCGGGGGTGCCCTCCGCGCTTTGGGCGATGAGCTGCTGCTGGCGGGTCAGAACCGCGGAGCGCGTGCAGCCGGGAATGGCGCACGGGACCTGCTTGTCCTGCAGGCTGTCCAGCAAGGTCTGGCACTGAGCGCACAGCCGCTTGGGCGCGGGTCGCTGGGTGGCGAAGGCCTCCATCTGTTCCGCGACCGTCCATGTCCAGGTCCCCGTGCAGCCCTTGCGATCACAGCGCCGCTCGATGTCCTTGGACTGGCGGTACTTGTCGCGGCAGGGATCGCACATTCCGTCGGTGGGATCGCCGGCCTCGACCGGTGCGGTTCCCAAACCGAGGACCTTGCTGGACATCTGAATCCACGAGCGTGTGCAGCCGGGAACCCGGCACGGGACAGACTTCGCTCCCAGTCTGTCTGCAAGAGTGAATTTTCCGGCTGCCATTTGAAGCCCTGTATGGTCGCAAAGATAGCCCGTCCGAGGCAAGCCACAAGTCCCGGCGGCGTCGAGGTTGTGCGCAGGTGCCGGGTTGGGGTTGACTGCGGCGCGCCTTTCTCCATTCTTGGGCGCTCGCAATGCAAATCACGGTTGAAGACATCTCTCCGGTAGAAAAACGCGTCGAGTTCGAGGTCCCCTGGACGGAGGTGGGTCCCCGCCTCGATACGGCCTACGACAAGCTCAGGCGCGAGGTCAAACTGCGCGGTTTCCGGCCCGGGAGGGTGCCCCGTTCCGTGGTCGAGAAGCTGTATCGCAGCCAGGTCGAAGACGAGGTGGCGCGCGAACTCGTCCAGCTTTCCATCGGCCAGGCCATTCACGACAAGCAGTTGGAGCCGGTCGCGCCGCCTTCCGTCGAGAAGCTGGAGCTGAAGGCAGGCGAGCCCCTTCGTTTCACGGCTCGCGTCGAGGTGCGCTCCCAGGTCACGCCCAAGGATTACGGTGGCATCCCGCTGGAGCGCCGCCCGGTGAAGGTCACGGATGAGCAGATCGCCCAAGCCCTGGAGGGCTACCGCCGGCAGCACACGGAGTACAAGCCCGTCGAGGAGCGCGAGCTCACGGCGGAGGGTGACCTGGTGCTGGCCGAGGTTCATGGTCGGATCGGTGAGCACAAGATCAAGACCAGGACCCTGACCATCGACCTGGCCGACGAGAACGCGGGTGGGCTGCCCAGCCTGGGCATCAAGCTGCGCGGCGTTGCCGTCAATGCGCAGGGCCTGGAAGTCAAATACAAGATCGCGGACGACACACCGGCCAAGGCCCTGGCGGGTAAGGACGTGAACCTGCGCGTGACCATCAAGGAGGTTCGCGAGCGCAAGGTGCCTGCCCTGGACGACGAGTTGGCCAAGGATACGGGCGAGGCGAGCACCCTGGACGAACTCAAGCAGAAGGTGCGGGAGAAGCTGGTCGAGGGGGACCAGCAGCGCATCAAGCAGGAACTCTCGACCGCCCTCATCAAGGAATTGGTGAAGCGCAACGAGTTCCCAGTGGCCCCGACGTTGGTGGATCGTTTCGCGCAGAGCCTCCTCATGCGCGCGCGGGCCCAACTGATGATGGCCGGCGTGGACATCGGGGCAGGGGGCTTCGATGAGGCGGCCATGCGCAAGGAGTTCGCATCCGAGGCCGAGCATGAGGCCCGGGCCAGCATCCTTCTTCAAGCCATCGCTGAACGCGAGGGCATCAAGGTTGACGAGGGCGACGTGCAGAAGCGGGTCGTCGAGCTGGCCAAGTCGCGCGACGAGAACCCGAAGAAGCTGCGCTCCGAGTTGGAGACCTCGGGCCGAATCGAGGGGCTCAAGGCGCAGCTCCTCGAGGAGAAGACGCTTGAACTGCTCCTGTCGCAGGCTAAGATCTCCGACGCAGATCCGGCCAAATTCGAGGCAGGGTCTGGTCGGCTGGTCGTGACCCCGGAGGAAGCGGCCGCCGAGGCCAGCCGCAAGGGCACGACGCCCGGAAAGTAAATCCCATGTCCAACAGCCCCAATCTCTCCGCATCGCCCATGACCGCCAATTTCATCATCCCCACGGTCATCGAGCAGACCCATCGGGGAGAGCGGGGTTGGGACATCTTCTCCCGCCTGCTCAAGGACCGCATCATCTTCTTGGGCAGCGCGGTGGACGACACGGTGGCTAATATCTTGATCGCCCAGCTCCTGTTCCTGGAGAGCGAAGATCCGGACAAGGACATCATGCTCTACATCAACTCGCCGGGCGGCATGGTCACGGCGGGGATGGCCATCTACGACACGATGCAGTACGTGCGCCCTGACGTGGCCACGTTCTGCATGGGCCAGGCGGCTTCCATGGGTGCCTTCCTGCTCGCCGCGGGCGCCAAGGGCAAGCGGTACACGCTGCCCCACTCGCGGATTCTGATTCACCAGCCGCTGGGCGGGTTCCAGGGGCAGGCCACTGACATCGACATCCACGCCAAGGAAATCCTGCGCACGCGCGACAAGCTGAACGAGCTCTTGGTCAAGCATACGGGCCAGCCGCTCGAGCGAATCAAGAACGACACCGAGCGCGACTACTTCATGAGCGCCGCCGAGGCGAAGGAGTACGGGATCGTCGACGAGGTGATCGCGCATAAGTCGCACGGGAAGGACAAGTAGCGCCTCGGGCACATTTGCAGCGCATCTTCTCAGTCTGCCGTGTGGCGGTCGGAGGAGCATGATGCTAGTTTTGTGTTGTGCCGCCCGGCAAGCGTGAAGAACAGGCGAACCTCTCGTGCTCCTTCTGTGGAAAGAGCCAAAAGGAGGTCAAAAAGCTCATCGCAGGACCTACGGTGTACATCTGCGACGAGTGCATCGGCCTGTGTAACGACATCATCGCCGAAGAGATCGAGAAGGATACGGAAGGCTTCGGGTTCACGTCGGTGCCCAAGCCGGCCGAGATCAAGGCCGTGCTGGACGACTATGTGATCGGCCAGGACCGCGCCAAGAAGATCCTCTCGGTGGCCATCCACAATCATTACCGCCGCATCGATGCCAAGGTGGGCGCGGAGGACGTGGAGCTTGGCAAGTCGAACATTCTCTTGTTGGGGCCGACTGGCTCGGGCAAGACGCTGCTGGCCCAGACGCTAGCCAAGATCCTCAACGTCCCGTTCGCCATCGCTGACGCCACGAACCTGACTGAGGCGGGCTACGTGGGCGAGGATGTGGAGAACATCATCGTCAGCCTCCTGCAGAATGCGGAGCACGACATCGAGAAGGCGGAGCGGGGCATCGTCTACATCGACGAGATCGACAAGATCGCGCGCAAGGGCGAGAACCCCTCCATCACCCGGGATGTCTCAGGCGAGGGTGTGCAGCAAGCCTTGCTGAAGATCCTGGAGGGCACGGTGTGTAACGTTCCGCCCAAGGGCGGGCGCAAACACCCGCAGCAGGAGTTTCTGCAGGTCGATACGACTCACATTCTCTTCATCTGCGGCGGCGCCTTCGTGGGCTTGGAGGACATCATCGAGCAGCGGGTTGGGCAGAAGCAGATCGGCTTTGGCGCCAAGATTCAGTCCAAGAAAGAGCGACGCGTCTGGGAGTTGCTGCGCGAGGTGCAGCCGGAGGATCTCCTGAAGTACGGGATGATCCCCGAGTTCGTCGGCCGCATGCCCGTCATCGCTCCGCTGCACGAGTTGGACGAGCAGACGCTGGTGGACATCCTGACCAAGCCGAAGAATGCCCTGACCAAGCAGTATCAACGGCTCTTCGAGATGGACGGGGTCAAGCTGCGCTTCACCAAGGGCTCGCTGTCGGCCATCGCGCAGGATGCCCAGAAGCACAAGTCAGGTGCGCGCGGACTGCGGGCCATCCTCGAACGCGCGATGCTCGACGTGATGTTCGAGGTCCCGTCGGCCGTCCCGGCGGTCAAAGAAGTCGTCATCAACGAAGAGACCATCGAGAAGGGCGAGCAGCCTCTTCTCATCTACCAGAAGGGCGCGGCGGCCGTTTAGGACCCGCTCGGTCCGTCGAAGCGGCGCCAGGCGCGCGTCGCGCGAGCGGAGCGCGAGGCGGGGCGTCCCCCGCCTCGTACATGGCTACTGCTCTATCGGCCCTTGCGGCGCTTGACCTTGCCGGTCTTGGCGGCCTTGGCCACCGGTGCGCGAGCGGGCTTGATGCTCTTGGCCGGGATTCCGTCGGGGAACAGCATGGCCATGGTGGCGTTGGCCGTGGCCACGTCGACCTGCGCCCAGAAGCGGTGGATGGTGAACTTGGGAACCGGGCCGCCCTTCAGATGGGCCTCCACCTTGGGCCACTCGGGGTCGGTCTTGTAGCGTGAGCGGATGCTGATGAAGGTGCTCGACGAGTCGACGACGTCGCCGTTGGGCATCTTCCCCTTCCAACCGGTCGGGATGTAGATCTGATCACCGAAGCGGCTGTAGTCCTTGCGCTCTTCCGGGGCGCCCACGCCCTTGTTGTCACGGAACTTCTTCCAGATGCGATCCAGGAGCTCCTTCGCCTTGCGCGCGGGGTTCATGTTCCCCGACTTGGCCGAGTAGTAGAGCATGGTGCGCGCCAGGGATGCGGCGACACCGATGTCCGTGCCGTAATTCTTGACCTTGACGTGCAGGCTCTTGTTGGCGCCTTCTCCCGGGCTCCAGTCCTGCGTCTTCTCGTCCCAGTTGAGCGAAGGCTGTCCGCTCCAGGCCAGGGTGGAGGGGATCTCAAACCCGTCGTCGGGCAGCAGCTTGGTGTTGTTCCAGGCCCAGCGCACCCAGCGGTCGAGGATGACCTTGGCGCGCTTATCACCGGTCACGTAGTAGAGCTGGGCAACCCGATCGATGCTCCAGGCCTGGAAGCCGAACCACTCGTTCGAGGGCGGGTCGATGTACACCGGCGCCTCGTCGTAGGCCATCTTGTAGAAGGTGGGCGTGCCCGCCGGCGGCTTGGCGTAGCGGCCGCGCCAACTGTTGGTGGCGCCACCCGCGATGCCACCCTCCGAGGCCTGCAGCCAACGGTAGAACTCGAGCTGACGATCGAGGCTGGTGTTCCAGTCGCGGGTGGCATTGGGGGACAGCGGCTTGAAGGCCTTCTCCTGCGCCAGGATGTAGGCCGCGAAAGGGTTCTGATAGCCGCCGTGGGCGAAGCTGGAACCGATGCGCCACGACCAGCCTGCCGCCTTCGAGACGGAGCCGCCCCAGGCGTAGTACCAAGACAGCAAGTAGTGGGCTCCGCCATACCCGTCGTCGGCCGGCGGGCAGGTCGGGCTCTGGCAACCCATGGTCTTGAAGTACTTGTCGAAGAGCGAGTACCGCAGATAGTCGCCCATCTTGGCGGTCTTCTTGACCCAGGGGTCGATGGTCGCCCCGGCGCCCTGCTCGTCGGCCCAGAGCTTGGCCCAGTACATGGCCTGCACCGCGCGCGCGTCGGCGTCGGGGGCATTGGTGTACTTCCACTGCCGCGTGTAGCCGCCCTCCTGCTTCACGAAGAGATCCAAGAACCCGTTCGGCCCGCCGAACTGGAAGTCCTCCCAGCAGGGTTGGGGCAAAGCCTCCCAGACGGACTCGTGCATGCCGCGCTGGAAGGTGTTGATGAACGCGGGCTTGGAGACGCGGTCACCGCGACGGCCGAAGCCGTAGAAGTTGTCCACGTCCATGAGCCAGTGCATGCCGTAGATGAAGGGCGAGCCGTAGGTCTGCTGCAGCTCCTTGGCCAGCGGATCCTTGCCCACGGCCGCGGTGGAATCGAGCGGCGCGGGATAGCCCTGGGGCGTGTCCTGCTCGGCGGAGTACACGGCCGGGTGGGTGTCGTTGTACGAACCGGCCGTGGGCTGATCCTCGGGCGTGGGAATCAGATACGCCTCGGTGCTCTTCCAGGCCCAATCGAGCGGCTTCCAGTCTTTGGTGAACTTGCCGTACACCGCTTCGAGCCACATCCAGTAGCTGTATGCCTCGGAGGTGGTCTCGTGCCCGTAGTCGGGGGCCTCCACGAGCAGCGTCTCAGCGGAGTGGTAGGGGATGCCTTCGGGGCTGAAGTAGCCGTTGGCCGGGTTGTGCAGGTCGTTCCACATCGCCATGAAACGATCCGCGTACTCGTTGCCCGTCTTGCCCGGGTGCGCGGTGAACGGCGGGGGCGGCGCAGTGGGGAAGTCGACGGGGCCGTCGGGCGGCTGGTACTTGGCGGAACTCGACTTCGCGGTTCGCTTCGCCTTGCCAGCCTTGCCGGCCTTCTGCTGTTGAACGGTGGGCAGGCACGCGGGAACCAACAGGGTCAGGGCCGCGGCCAGGACGGTGCCGATTACTCTTCGCATCCGACGAACTCCACGTCATCGATCCACATGTCGAAATTCGCGCCCGGCTGCGAGATCTGCCACTGGATGCCGTATAGCTGATCCTTGGCGATGCGCCGCGGGCGGGGCGAGCCCCAGCCGTCCTCCTGCTTCATCTTCTTGAAGGGAAGGACGAAGCGCTGCCAAGACTCGGTGAGGGTGATGTCCGCACCGAAGGTGTTGAAGCACTCCTTGCATACGCCGCCCTCGTCGTCCGTGTTGACGTCGGGGACCTTCACGCGGACCTTGCCCGGCGTGCCCGGACTTTTGCGCCCCCAGAAGGCGATACCACTGTACTTGGAGGCGTCATAAGGATTCTTGGGGTCGAGCAGATTGAGCCCGAGGGCGCCGAAGACGACGGTCCCTTGGCCGATTTGGCCATGTATGTTCGCGGCGAAGTGCGAGTTGTTGGCGCCGCCGCGGGACATGGTGAACGTGCCGCCCCTGGCGCCCGCCTCTGGCACGATTGTGGTGGCGTCGTCGGCGTAGGTGTACCAGTACCCTCCGCGGCCATCGACCACGGCGCCCTGGTTGTTGTTGTCCTCACCGTCGTCGATCAGTCCCTCAGGACCGCAGGAGTCCACGTTGGCGGCGGCGTTTCCGAGAGCCGGTTTCTGGCCGGGCATAACGCAGCCTGAAATCGACACTCCGAAGGTTGTGAAGGCCAGGGCCATCGCGGCGAGCGACAAGGGCCCGGCCGGTTCGGCTGGTGCGCAGAGGGGCCGGTGGATTTTCATCGCGTTATTCAACACGAAACAGCGGCGCGAGGGGAAGAAGATAAACGGCTCGAAGCATCGGCAGACCAACGTGTCGAAGCCGATGCCGCGAGGCTTCTGAGGGCAACGCGGTGGCGCATCGGCCGGCGCATCGAGCACCGACGGCGCACGTGTAGTGCAGGCCCCGCGTCCTTGCGTTGCCGGCACCGCTGCCCGCCAGTCCCAAACGCAGTTCGGGGGCCAGGTGGAGCTCTCAAAATTGGCTCGGCTGATCTGGGCTTGCTACGCTCGCGACAGCGTCTCAGCTCCCCTCCGAGGCGCACAGAAAGGCCCCCCGTGTCCGAACACGACGACGATATGGATTTGAGGCGAGTCCCGTTGCTGCCCCTGCGGGACATCGTGGTTTTCCCGCACATGGTTCTGCCCCTCTTCGTGGGGCGAGAGAAATCGCTCGGCGCTTTGGGTGAGGTGACCACGCAGGGCGAGAACGAGATCTTCTTGTCGACTCAGCGGCGCGCCAAGACGCACGAGCCGGCGCCCGAGGACATCTTCCCGGTCGGCACGCTGGCCAACGTCATCCAGGTCCTGCGCCTGCCCGACGGCACGGTCAAGGTGCTGGTCGAGGGCAAGCGACGCGGCATCATCCGGCGCTTCGTCGACGAGGGCCGCTTCGTGGCCGTGGACATCGAGGAACTGCCCGATGTCACGGAGCCGTCCGCCGAGCTGGAGGCCTCGGTGCGTGCGGTGCACGCCACGTTCGAGAGCTACGTGAAGGCCGACAAACGGCTGGCCTCCGAAATCCTGACCTCGGTGCAGAGCATAGACGAGCCCGGGGAACTGGCGGACAGCATCGCGGCGCAACTGCAGCTCAAGATTGCGGAGAAGCAGGCCCTTCTCGAGCTGGTCCGGCCGCTGGACCGCCTGACCCGCCTCGTCGAGTTGATGAAGAGCGAGATGGAGGTCCTGCAGGCCGAGCGGAAGCTGCGCACCCGGGTGCGGCGTCACGGGGACAAGCGCCAGCAGGAGCTGGTGGATGGCCAGATGGGGTCCATGCCCAGGGACGCGGGCGAGCGCGACGAGTTCAAGAACGAGCTGACCGAATTGGAGGAGAAGCTCGCCGCGACTCAGCTATCCAGGGAGGCGGCGACCAAGGTCCAGAAGGAGCTCAAGAAGCTGCGTCTCATGGCGCCCATGTCCGCGGAGGCGGCGGTGGTGCGCAACTACGTGGACTGGGTTTTGGCCCTGCCCTGGGGCGTGCTGACCGAGGACAAGTTGGACGTGGCCGAGGCGGAGCGCATCCTCGACGAGGACCATTTCGGCCTGAAGAAGGTCAAGGAACGCATTCTCGAGTACCTTGCCGTGCAGGCCCTGGTGGGCAAGCAGAAGGGCCCCATCCTATGTCTGGTGGGCCCGCCCGGCGTGGGCAAGACGTCTCTGGCGCGCTCCATCGCCCGCGCGACGGGGCGCAATTTCGTTCGCCTGGCCCTGGGCGGTGTGCGCGACGAGGCCGAGATTCGCGGCCACCGCCGTACGTACATCGGGGCGTTGCCGGGCAAGATCATCCAATCCCTCAAGAAGGCCGGCAGCGCCAATCCCGTGTTCCTGCTCGATGAGGTGGACAAGATGTCCACCGACTTCCGGGGGGATCCCTCGGCGGCCCTGCTCGAGGTCCTCGACCCGGAGCAGAACGACACGTTCTGCGATCACTACCTGGACCTGGACTTCGATCTGTCCAACGTCATGTTCATCACCACCGCCAACTACCTGGGCGGTATTCCCGTGCCGTTGCAGGACCGAATGGAGATCATCCAGTTGCCCGGCTACACGGAGTTCGAAAAGCTCTCCATCGCCCAGCAATACCTGGTGCCCAAGCAGCAGCGCGAGCACGGTTTGGGCGAGCTCACCCTGGACCTGCCCGAGGACACGCTTTGCCAGATCATCCAGGGGTACACCAAGGAGGCGGGCGTGCGTGGTTTGGAGCGCGAGGTGGCCGGGGTTTGCCGGAAGATCGCGCGCGAGTACCTGGCCGATCGTTCCGTGAAGGCGTGGTCGGTCACACCCAAGCGTCTGGCGCGCTACCTGGGGCCGCAGCGATTCCGACAGGGGCGTCAGGAGACCCAGAATGAGGTGGGGTTGACCAACGGTCTGGCCGTCACCTCCCATGGCGGTGACATGTTGGTCACCGAAGTCTCGATCGTGGCGGGGCGGGGTAAGTTGGTTCTGACGGGCAAGCTGGGTGAGGTCATGCAGGAGTCGGCGCAAGCCGCCATCAGCTACGTGCGCTCCCGCGCGCCGTCGCTGGGACTGGACCGCGACTTCTACTCCCGTGCCGACATCCACGTGCACCTGCCCGAGGGGGCCATCCCCAAGGACGGGCCGTCGGCGGGTATCACCATCTGCACCGCCATGGTCTCGGCCCTGTTGCGCGTCCCCGTGAGGCGCGACGTGGCCATGACGGGCGAGATCACGCTGCGCGGGCGGGTTCTGCCCATCGGCGGTTTGAAGGAGAAGATCCTGGCGGCCCACCGTGCGGGCATCAGGACCGTCATCTTGCCGCGCGAGAATGCCAAGGACCTGCGTGACATTCCCAAGCGCGTGCTGAAGGCGCTGCGGCTGGTGGCCGTGTCCCACGTGGACGAGGTGCTACGGGTGGCTTTGGCTGTGCCCGATTCTTCGAACTTCTTGAAAGAGCCGTCGGCGTCGGTGGATTGGCGCATTCCGGTCGAGCGGCGTGAACGTGAGCGCCGGACCGAGCCATCCCTAGGCCCCGCGGCCAGTTCGGTGCCCCCGCCGTCCGCCACCGAGAGCCCGGCCCAGCCCGAGGCGCCGGCTTTGGGAGAGGTCTCGGGAGCGCGTCGGCAATAGCTCCGCGCTCAAGCGAGGTGGTCGCATCCTCGATGCTGGTGCGCCCGATGGAACGTCGGCGTCACGCCATGCTATGAGTAGGCCCCTCGGAGGAGTGGCCGAGTGGTCGAAGGCGACGGTCTTGAAAACCGTAGTGCCGAAAGGCACCAAGGGTTCGAATCCCTTCTCCTCCTCTGTACGGACCCACCCATGGAGGGCCGGCCATGGGTGGGTGGGCGCCGAGCGGCCCACCCCCGGGGCGTGTCCGCTGTCTTGACGGCGATCTGAGAAATCCTGACGTGTGGGCTTGAGATCCGGACGGAACTCAAGTAGTACGAAGCACTCACGGAGAGGTGGCCGAGAGGCCGAAGGCGGCGGTTTGCTAAACCGTTATACGGGCTAAAACCTGTATCGGGAGTTCGAATCTCCCCCTCTCCGCAATTTTCACTTTCTGCTGGGCCTACCAGCTCCGCCCGCCGAGTCTCCAGGTGACCTGTGGCTTGGTGGGCGCTTCGCTTGCGCTATCCTGACCGCGGATCTTGACCGCATGAGCGACAGCCCGCGCCGTTTCGCTGAGCAGGAGGCCGAACTAGAGCGGCTACGGGCGCGTGTGGCCGAATTGGAGAGGGGCGCTGAACGCGACCTGGTCCGAGAGGCCAGCTACCGTCGCTTCCTGCATCTGCTCAGCGACGGCGTGGCCTGCTACAGCGCCGACCGGCCTCTGTCGATCGATTTGCCGGAGAGGGAACAGGCCGCCTTCGTCCTCGACCACACCTTGGTCGTGGAATGCAACGACGCCTTCGCGCGCACCTACGGATTCGAGTGCGCGGACGCCATGGTCGGGGCGTCCATGGGGGGCATCCTGTTCGGCACGCGCGAACAGAAGTTGGAGGCGGTGCTCGGCTTCATCCGCAACGGCTACCGCAGCACCGAACTGGAGGTCAGGGAGCAGGATGCCAGCGGGCGTGCCTTGTGGACCTCGAACACGGTGCTGGGGATCGTGGAGAACCGCCAACTCGTCTGCGCGTGGGGGTTGCAGCGGGACATCACGGCACAGAAGCAGGCCCTGTTGGCTCTCCAGCACAGCGAGCGCGAGGTGCAGCACAGGGCCGACAGGCTGGCCAGCCAGATGGCCATCCAGCAGCAGTACGCGGAGAACGTCCTGCGCAGCATCGCCGACGGGGTGTTCACCGTGGACCTCGACCATCGCATCACCTCCTGGAACCAGGGGGCGGAGGCCATCACGTATTGGAAAGCGGCGGACGCAATCGGTCAGTCGTGCATGCGTGTCCTGTAGGGGGGCAGTGGCGTCGACGAGGCGCGATCGCTGTGCGGCACCGCCGGGTGTCCGGTCGATCAGGCC
>JAEXQJ010000332.1 GCA_023438785.1 Pseudomonadota bacterium | reverse complement strand
GCCTGGCACGGCCGCGCTGGCCGGCACGGCGAGCGACGACGGGCTGCCCAATCCGCCCGGCGCGCTGACCACGACCTGGTCCATGGTCAGCGGTCCCGGTACGGTGACCTTCGCCAGCGCGAGCGCCCTGTCGACCACAGCGTCGTTCTCGGCGGCGGGGAGCTACACCCTGCGCCTCACGGCCAGCGATAGCGCGTTGTCGTCCTCCGATGACGTCGTCGTCACCGTCACCGCTGCAGACAAACCCTGCAGCGGCCTCTGCAGCAATCCGGTGACCTTCACCATCAATGGCAGTTACCAGTCGGGCAGCCTCGGCACCGGCGCGGTCTGCTACGAGACGACCGCGACCATCTATGGTGGCAACTGCGGGAACTTCGTCAGCCCGCGCACGCTGATGGTCAACGGAACCACGGAGCCGTGCATGGGCGGCAACTGGCCGAGCATTCCCGCCAAGCGAAACGGAGGCTATTGCATCCAGACCACGGCAGGCGACCAGCCCTGGGCCTACTTCACCGCCTGGTAGCCTGAAAAGGCCGGAACAACGGCCAACCGAATTACGAACAGCAGCGCTGTCGGCGAGTCCGGCAGCGCTGTTTGCTCGATATCGTCATCGTCGGCCGAGCCTCCACGGCACCCTCTTGATTCGCTACGACGATCCTGGGCGCCCGTTAGAAGGCGCTTTGGGCGCACGGGGTACGAGGCGCGCGCGTCTTGCCCACACGTGCAGGACGAGCAGGACGGCCATCGGGAGCACGAGCTTGTCGTGAATCTCCACCAGCCCGCGTTCGGTCAGGGCGCTCTCGCTGCCCCACGCGCCCAGCGCGATGAGGCTGGCGATGGTGAAGAGCGCGAATAGGATGGGACCTTGCCTGCGCCAGGCGCCCGTGCGTTTCAGACCGGCGAGCAGCGGCTTTCGGTTCAGGACCAGATGCCAGGCCACGATGGCCAGCAACACGATCGAGGAGATGCGGTGAAACCAAGCCCAAGTGGAGTAGCCCCAGCCCCACACCAGGCGCGCGTCGCGGGCCGCATGGCCCATGTGGTAGCAGATTTGAATGAGGAAGCCCGACACTGTCGATGCCGTGCCAGCGATCAGGAGACCGGCGTTGATTCGGCCGCGACCAACCCTCATGGTGCCACCCTACGCTGCAGGGCCCCGGGCTGGCAGACCTCGACACACTTGAAGCACCCCACGCATGTCTCGTTTCCGCGGAGCACGGCGTGTTTGTGCCAGAAGATCGACACCTTGCCGATCGCGTTCCTGCGACAGGCGTCCACGCAATGCCAGCACGCCTGGCACTTGCGCGCGTCCAACTGGATGAAGGCGTTCAGTTGTTGGCGTCTGCTCATGCTTCACCAGTACGCCCGCCGCCGAGGAACGACGATAACCTTTGTTAAGAACGGCCGCCTTCCCTGCGTATGCGGCCGCGTATGCGGCTCAGCGAAACCGGCGTGATTCCCAGGTAGGACGCCACGTGGTGTTGGGGAACTCGATGTGCGATCTCAGGGTGTTCGCGGAGTAGAGCCTCGTAGCGCTCGCGTGGCGTGTCCTTGATGCGCGATAGGAAGAGCCGCCCGTAGTCCGTCATCCGCCTGAGCACCAGCTGCAAAAACAGCTCGCGCAGATGCGGGTAGACCTGGTGGAGGCGATCCCAGCCGCCCCGATCGAGGACCGCGGCCGTCGTCGGCTCGATGGTTTCCAGGGAGAACAGGCTCGGCTCACCGCCCATGAAGCTCTGGATGGAGGACACCGCCTGGCCTTCAAAGAAGAACTGGAACGTGATGTCCTTGCCGTCCTTGTTGAACCAAAGGCGCAGGCATCCCGTCTTCACGAAATACATCGAGCGCGCGATCTCGCCTTCGCGCAGCAACGACGTGCGCGCCGGGAAGTCCAGGACTCTGACGAGTCCCCGACACTGCTCCCATCTCACGGGATCGGATTGAAGCTCGCGAAGGACGTGCGACAGCATTGCCATTCAGCGCTGGCCAGAATGGCCGCGTTCCGCAACGGCCTGGACGCGTTCCAGGACGGCGCGGGCGTTCATCACGCGGGCGTAGACGTAGAGGGCGGCGGGCTGGTCACCGTCGAGGGCGGCTTCGCTCACGCGTAAGTGTTTGCTGACCGCGAAGACGATGGGATGGGGCAAGCCCTTTTCTGCCAGCTCGACGCGGCGCCAGACCGCCTCGCGGCTCCAGAAGCCCAGCACCTCCAGGAACACCGTCTGGCCGGTGTCGCGGTGGACGAGCTCGATATCGGGAACGCAGGTGCCCACGCCGGGCAGATCGAGGATGGCGCCGGCCACGCTCGGCCGCCACGGCGAATCCAGGGCCGCCAGATCGTTGAGCAGGGCCGCCACTTCGTCGGGCAGGCCGGCCTCGGGCTGGGCCTCGCAGGCGTGACCCTCGCCGCGCAGCCGGTAGCGCAACGGGCGCCGCTCGTGGCCCCAGCGCAGCTCGGCCTCGATGGACCAGGCGTCGCACGCCATGAGGGCGGGTAGGGCCAGGGCCAATTGCAGCCCGTACTTGGTCACCGAATCGAAGAGGCTGTACGGCCCGTCGATGTGTAGGACGAAGCCGACGTTCTTGGGCAGGCGCTCGATGCGGTAGAGCAGGCGCAGGAACTTCAGCTTGCGGAACAGGGCGCGCGTGGCCGCGGGCGTGGCGTTCCACAGCTTGGCGTGCACGCTCACCGCGCGTAGGAGGACCGCCTGGTGCTGCGCCAATTCATAGACCGCCAGCAGGCGCGTGGGCGACGGCAGCTCGGCGGTGCGCAGGACGTGGGCGTCGGGCAGGTCCGCGTACAAGGCGCGCTCGATGTCGGCCGCCGCCACCTGGCGCTCGCGGGCCAGCTCGGCGAGCACGGCCTCGCGCGCAAATCCCTGCCGATGGTCGGCCGCCTGGCGCGCCGCCGCGGCCCGCGTGAAGAGCGTGCGGCGCAGCTCCGCCGGATCCAGCGTCGCGCCCTCTTCGAACTGGCAGCGGTCGAGCACCAGCTTGCGCAGCCCGCGCGCCAGACGCTGCTCGCGCGGCTCCACGTCGAGCTGGCCCAAGGCCTCCTCGAGCTCGCCGCGCGTATGCCCGAGGTGGGCGCGTACCACGTCCAGATAGGCCGCGCCCAACTCCACGGCTCGCGCGCGCTCCTCGTCGGTCAGTGCGACCACGCAAAGCTGCTCGCCGCGCCGGCGGACGTGGACCAGGTCAGCGGTAAGCACTGTGCTCCCGCCTGCGCTGGCTGGTGAAGGCCTCGCCGGTTCCGTTGGCCACCAATTCGTACAGGATGGCCCGCTTGCCGTCGCGTTTGCGCAAGATGCGGCCCAGGCGCTGCACGTGCTCGCGCACCGAGCCCGAGCCCGACATGACGATGGCCACGTTGGCCTCGGGCACGTCCACGCCCTCGTTGAGCACGCGCGAGGTGGCGATGGCGGTGTAGCGGCCCTGGGCTAGGCCGTCCAGGATTTCGCTGCGCTCGCTGACCCGCGTCTGGTGCGTGATGGCCGGGATGAGGAACCGCCGCGACACCAGGTGCACGGTGGCGTTGTCCTGCGTGAAGATGATGGCGCGGCCGTCGCGGTGTTGATGCAGCAAGCGCTCCACGTAGTCCAGTTTGGCGGGCGCGGTGAAGGCGATCTCGCGCTGGCGCCGGTAGGCCTGGAAGGCGCGGCGGCCCTCCGGGGTGCGCGACGAGCGGATGATGAATTCGGTCCAGCCGTGCGGGCCGGCCATGGAGATGCCGTTGTCCTGCAAAAAGGCGCGGTAGATGGCGCGCTCGGCCTGATACTCCTCGCGCTCGGCGGGCGACAGCTCGACGAGCACGCGCACGGTTTCGTACTCGGCCAGGTAGTCACCCGACAGGGCCACGATGTCCTGGCGGTACACCACGGGGCCGATGAGCTCGGCCAGGCCGCCGTCGCCGCCGCCCGCCCAACCGTCGCGTTCGGGCGTGGCGCTGAGGCCCATGCGGAAGGGCGCCAGGCACAGGCGCGCGGCCAGCGAATAACTGGCGGCCGGCAGATGGTGGCACTCGTCGAACACGATGAGCCCGAAGCGATCGCCCAGGTGTTCCATGTGCAGGTAGGCCGAATCGTAGGTCGTCACGGTGAGCGCCTGCACGTCGTAGTCGCCGCCGCCAATGATCCCGACGGGTACGCCGAAGGTGGCGCGCAAGCCGTCGTGCCACTGGCGCACCAGATCGAGGGTGGGCGTGACCACCAGGGTGCTGCGCCGGCGGTGGTCGATGGCCATGTGGGCCACCAACGTCTTGCCTGCGCCCGTGGGCAAGACCACCACGCCGCGCCCGCCCGCCGCGTTCCACGCCGCCAGGGCCTCACTTTGGTAGGGGCGTGGCTCGCGACGCACCACCGCCCCCGCGGTCAGCGTGTCGTAGCGGCGCGCCTCGTCGGTGTAGGCCACGCGCCCGTGCAGGGCTCGCACCACCTCGGCGTAGGCTAGGCCGGGCGCTCGGTGGCAGGCCGTGCGCTCGTCCCAGGCACAACACGCGGGCAGGCCGGGGAAACCGGGCGGCAGACCGGCGATCTCGATGGTGCCCGCACGATAGCGGATCGTGAGGGGCGCCGACTCGGACACGGTCACTCGGCTCGCGGCGGCAGCAGGCGATCGAGCTCGCCCAGAACCCAGTCCACGTAGCGCCGGCACTCGGGGTGCACGCGCTCAAGGTAGATCTTCTGCGACTCCGGCTGGTTGAAATCCAACTGGGTCAGCTCGAAGCAGTTCTCGCTCCCGAACCGGGCGCGAAAGCCGTTGACCAGCTCCTGCGTCGTCTTGACGATGGTACCGCGCGGATCCCCCAGCTTGTCGCGGCCGTAGGCGGCGCTGAGCACCAGGGCGCCCCCGGCCAGGGCACCGCACAGCGACTTGGTGCGGCTCAGGCCGCCACCGAAGGTCGTGGCGATGCGCGGGATGAGATCGTTCTGGCGGCCCAGGCGCTCCATGCCGGCTTGGGCCACAGCCTCGGCACAGCTCAGGCCCGAATCGAAGATCTGCAGGCCGCGTGTGCAACAGACGGGACGGGTCATGCGGGCGATTAAACCACGGAGCGGTGCACGCGCGAGTTAGCATCGCGGTCCATGCGGGTCCTCTTCGCGGCGCTGCTCCTCGGCGTTGTGGGCTGGGACTTCGTCTTCGCCACCACCTTCCTGGGCGACGACTACCTCTTCCTGGCCTTCGCCTCGCACCAGGCCAACCCCCTGGCGGCGTTCGTCCGCGACTTGCACGGGGGCGAGTACTTTCGGCCCGTGCCCATGTTGGTGTGGTGGCTGCTCGGGCGCTTGGGACACGGCGCGGAGTGGCCCTTCGCCGTGAGCGCCTTCCTCCTGCACGCGGGCGCGGCCCTGCTGGTGGTGCGTCTGGCCCTGCACCTGGGTGTGGCCCGCGCGACAGCGTGGCTGGCTGGCGCGCTGTTCCTCATCGCCCCCACGCAGCGCGAGGCCGCCCTGTGGTTTTCCGCCAATACCGATCTGCTGGCCACCGTGGCGGTGCTGGGCTCGCTGGTTTGCCTGCTCTCGGGCATGCGCGTGGCCTCGGCGGGGCTGGCCCTGGTGGCCTACCTGTGCAAAGAGACCGCGCTCGTCCTCCCGCTGCTTGCCGCGCTGGTGCTGCGCACGCGTGCCCCCGAGCGACCGCGGGTGTGGCTGGGCCGGCTCCTGCCGCACGCCGTGCTGGCCCTGCTCTACCTCGGCTGGCGCACCCTCGTGTTGCACGGCTTGGGCGGCACCAACGATCTCTTGGCGCCGTGGTGGGCGCGGGGTCTGCAAATCGGCGCGGGTCTGCTGCACGTTCTCTCGGGGCCCGAGCCCATTCCCGAGATCCTGGCCTTGTTGCTCGGCCTGACGCTGCTTTCGGGCGCGGTCGGGTTCGCGGGGCGGCAACCGCTGGGCCGCATGGCCCTCCTTTGGGTGCTGCTGGCCGTTGTGCCCTTGCCGGCGGCCGGCTGGGTGGTGGGCGCGCGCTATTTCTACCTGCCCGCCGTGGGGCTGGTTCTCTTGCTGGCGCTGGCGATCCAGACGCGCGGGCCGGCCGCGGTCGCGGTGCTCTTTGTCCTGTGGGCCGGTCTGGGCCTGGCGGCCTCCGAGTCGCGTGCCGACCAGATCGGCCGCTACCGCGCCACCCTGTCCGCGGCCCGTCAGGCAGTGGCCACGCAGGCCGCCGCGGGCACGCGTGTCTTCCTCGTGCGCGGGGCGGTCAAGGATCTGGACCTGGCGCTCAAGCTGACCGGCCGCATTTCCCCGGACGTGCTGGTCATCCCGGATGTGCCCGCGTCGTTCGTGTGGATCCCCGAGGATCTGGCGACCTCGGCCTCCTTCCTGCTCGCCCGGCCCCCCCTGCCTCCCGACGGTGCCTATCGCTTCGGCGGCGCCCGCATCGTGGGCCTGGCTCGCCGGGAAGAGGCGCCCGATCTCGACGACGTGCTGGCCCGCTTGCCCGGCCTGCGCATCATCGACGTACGCCCGCGCGGCCGCTGAACATGACGAGCAGGGCCTTATGGCCCGACCCGCCATCGTGGCGTAGCATGGGGCGCGCGATGGCCAAGAGCAGCGTCAATCACCTGGAGATCATCAAGGCCGCCGTTGCGTTGGCCTCCAAGCGGACCTTCGATCACCTGTTGTACGTGGGCGATCTGCCGCTGCCCGAGGATGTGTTTCGCGGCAAACCCAAGGCGCGCAAGAAGCTGGCCCAGGCCGTGGTCAGCGAGGCGCAGCGGGCAGTGGTGGAGGCGGCGGGCGTGCCCGTCATTCCGCTGCCCCAATACGATCTGGGCCGCGCCGAGAAGCTCAAGTTGGCCCTGGTCAGCGGCATCGCCCGCGGTCTCTACGAAGAGGGCGACGTGGTGCTGGCCCTGCTCTCGGCCCGTCCCGTAGGCAAGCCCGATTCCATCCTCATGGTCAACGTGGCCCCCGACGACGAGGACGTGGGTTTCGGCTTCCTGCGCGCCGAGGGCGTGTCGCCCGAGATCCTGGACGCGCTCATCGACCTGGCCGTGACCATCGGCGTGGAGGGCTGGGAGGGCCGTCCCGTGGGCGCGCTCTTCGTCATTGGCGACTCCAATAAGGTCATGGAGCAGTCTCGCCCGCTCAGCCTCAACCCCTTCCAGGGCTACTCCGAGGACGAGCGCAACATGCTCAGCCCCGAGGTGCGGCGGGCCCTACGCGCCTTCGCCGTGCTCGACGGGGCCTTCGTTCTGCGCGAGGACGGCGTGGTGCTGGCCGCGGGCCGCTACCTCAACTTCGAGGAGAAGGACGTGCGCGTGCCCCTCGGCCTGGGCTCGCGCCACATGGCCGCCGCGGGCATCACCCACGAGACCAACGCCATCGCCGTGGTGGTCTCCCAGACCTCGGGCGCGGTCCGCGTCTTCCGCCACGGCCGGGCTGTCCTCGAGCTGTCGTCGCGCATGCGGCGGAGCTAGACACTCTCACGCGGGATAGGTGTCACTTGCGTCATCGTCGCTCCATGAATCGATCCCTCAAGGGGCAGGCGATTCGTCCAGAACGACGTACCCGAGCTGAGAGTGGACGCCTGCGCGCGGCCGGGGCTCGAAGGAACATCGTAGGGCAACCTCACCCCCGGCCCCTCTCCGAGGCGGAGAGGGGTGAGCTTGCCGGTTCCACCGCTTGATCCGACGACTCTCCTATGCCGTGGATCCTTCGTTCGCGGCCCCCGGCTCTCCGGCTCCCCTCTCCGTCCCGGAGAGGGGTTGGGGGTGAGGTCATCTTGTGATGGTTGCTGTTATCGGCAAGCAACTCCCCGCAGGAATGGCCGCCTGTCCTGCCTTTGCGCCGAACCGTCCATGCGAACCTCGGTTAGCTGACCGTCACGGCACCTCGACCGCGCCCAGATCGCAGGCCGTGGTCTCGCGCGCCTCGCCCCGTTGGTCCGTGGCCTCGCAGTCGCGCCCGACGTCGCGGGCCGCGCTTTGGGCCCCGGGCAGCATGGTCGCCGTGGGACCGCCGTTGTCGGTTGGTGCGCCGAGCATGGGATCGGCGGCGAGCACCTTGGCGATGCAGGTGTCGGAGCCGGCGCTCGAGCTCGCCGAAAGCCACTGCAGCACGTCCTTGCCCGTGCCGGTCGAGCTGCAGCTCATGGCCTGGTTCCACGGATTGCCGGCTTTGTTGTCGACGAACACCGTGTTGTTCAGCACGAATCCCTTGCCAAAGATGGCGCCACCGTGCCCGCCAGCCGAATTGCTGGCGAAGGTCGCGTTGTTGACCTCGAACTTGTCGCCAAAGATGGCGCCGCCGTACGCCTTGGCGCTGTTGCCGTGGAAGGTGCTGTTGCTGATGCGGCAGGAGGGGGCGCAGTCCAGGTAGAACGCGCCGCCGTCGTTGTCGCTGGTGTTCGAAAGAAAGCTGGAGTCCTTCACCACGATTTCCCCGTTGCTGATGCGCATGGCAGCTCCCAGCCCACCGCTGCCCTTGGCATTCGCGTTGACCTGGTTGCCCTCGACCGTGGTGCGATCGATGGTCACGCGGTCGGGCGGGTAGACCCAGATATAGGCCCCGCCGCCGTTCCCATAGCCCTGGCTGTTGGTGATGCGCGTTCCGCAGATGATCACCTCGCCGCCCGTCGCGTCGTCGGGCGATTCGGACGCGCCATCGGTACCGATGGCACCCCCGTCACCCAGGCCGCCGTCCGTGACGGTGGCGTTCCCGGAGAAGACGGAGTTCACGATGGTCAGAGGGGAGAGGAGGCTGTACACGGCTCCGCCGTACCAGGATGTATTGCCGACAAAGGTGCTGTTCGAGATGACGAGCGAGCTGCCCGTCCACACGGCCACGGCGCCACCCCCGCGGCCGGCGACGTTCCTCTCGAAGGTACAGCCGATGACCTCAACGCGTGAACGCCACTTCCCGGCCACCGCGCCGCCAATGCCCTCGGCCTCCATGACCGCCGGGGCCACACCGTTGACGAAGCGCAGATTGCGAACGGAGAGCGACTGGTTGCTCGCCACGACCAGGATCTGCGTCTTGCCAGCGCCGTCGAGGGTGACCTTGTCCTCACCGTTCAAGACCGTGGGTTTGCTCACCTGGATGGCTTGGGAGAGCGAGATGGTGACAGGGGCGTCGCCGCACGCGAACGTGACATGGCCCCCGCCGGCCACAGCGGTGCGCAGCGCCTCTTGGGTACAGCTCTCCGCCGTGCCCGAGCCGACCACCCGGCTCGTCGCGGGCAACGCCCAGGGCTCGGGGACGGGGCAGACGGAGGATGGCGCCGCGGGTTGCCCGGATGCGCCTCCGGCCGCTCCACCGCCGGTTCCGCCGGTCGCCGTGACCCCACCTTCGGGCGGCATGCCACCTGCCCCCGGTGTGCCGGCCGCGCCTCCGGTCGCGTGGCCCCCGGCCTGCTCACCGCCGTCGTGCGCGGAAGAGCAGTTGCCCGCGACGAGAGCGGCGAGAGCCGTGGCCAGAACCGCAGAGCGGAAGCGACATGGCACGGCACTCGCCTCGCGCCTGACGCCAGGGACCGCATCGCGGGGCTGACTGGGTGTCGTTCGCATGCTGAGGACTGTACTGCGCGCCTGCGGGACAGCAAAGGGACGCGGTCCGCTCGCGCGGCCTCAGAACTGGATCACCTTGGCGGCCTTGGGGTACTCGCCACCCACGTTGCGCCGTTCGGTGGGCGTGACCACGATATCCGTCACCCCGTCGCCGTTCGTGTCGCGGTACTCGACCTTGGCCCGGTAGGAATAGCTGTCCGACCCCGAGGTGTCATTCGCCACCACCGGAACCGAGGCGACTTCTCTCACCCTTTCTCCTTCGATACGGAACACATTCAGCGTCGAGCTCTCCTCGCCGTGGTACGCCGTGGAGCAGGTCAAGGGCAGGACCAAGCCGCGCGGAACGTGGAGCATGGGCGCGGCCTCGCAGCCTGAGTCGTCGCGGCTCCAGATGCGGCTTCCGTCGCGCGACACGAGCACGCCGCCGCCGAAGTTGATGTCGTAATTGGTCTCGGCCTTGGGGTTGTGCTGCTCGTCCCACACCACGACCTCGTACGACTGCCCCTCGCTTTCGCCCGAGGCGCGCTGCCGAGTCTTGAATGTCCACACGGCCAGTTGATCCAACTGACAGGTCTGCGGGCCGGCGAGGGGCAGGGCCTGGACTTCCAACTCCGGGTAGGCCAGATGCGCCGCTTTGGCGTCAGTCGCACTGGCGTAGAGCACGCGGCGGCCCTTCTGCCGGATCATCAACGAGCAGAGCAATTCCTCGCTGGCGATCACCAGATTTCCGCCGAGGCGGCGCAGACTCATTCGCTTCTGTCCGACGTCCGCGAACCTCCCCGCGGACCACCGCTGCACGAAGGTCACGCTGGCGCTGTCCTGCGCCGTCACCACTTGCGTGTAGTCGGCATCCACGGACATGGGCGCCTTGAACATGCGCTCCCGATCGCGGAGCCACGCCTCGCGGTTCAGGCGCACGGTCCGTTCGCCGGAGCGACGCACGCCCTGGAAATCCGCTGCGTACAGCGTGGCGTAGCGGGCGAAGTCACGAGCGTTCTGCGCCTGCAGCCATGTCTGGAGGACAGCCTTGGCCTCCGCCTCGGAGACGCCCCGGGCCGGCTGGCCCACGGCGTGGCGCGGCCCCGAGATGGCTAAATACAATGAGCCGAACGCGGCGAGGAGCGAGAGGGACCTGCGGCCGGCGGGGCGGGGCGGTGAGAGCTTCATGGCAAGGCCCGCCAATCTAGCACCGACGGATCTCGCCATGGCGCGGGACGTAGTCGTTCGTCGCGTTGCATGGCGAGACAGCGTAGACGCGAACGGCCAGTGGGCAACCTCGCGAAAAGACGCGCGCTTCGTCGCCGAATTCCGCGGGCGCATGCCCCGGCTCACGGACGCAACTGCAGGGGCTCAAGCCCGGGCGAGCATCCGCCGAGCATATGCGAGACGAGCATGTACGCCTTACGCCATGGCTGGTCAATGAAGCGGCCGCATGGACAACGCCGTCGCGCTGGCCGGTGCACCGTGCGGGCCCTGCTATCGATCTTCGCCGTGCTCCTCACGGTGCCCACCTCGGCCCCGGCGCGCGTGGATCCCCTGGTGGTGATCAAGCGACAGATCCACAAGGCCAACGTGCTCATCGTGCTCGACACCTCGGGCTCCATGACGGGTGTGCCGGGCGGTGTGTTCGCGAACTCCACCGAATGCGGCATCGATTGTGACAATGGCACCAATTGTCGGCAGGGCGGTGTCATGGGCGTGTGCGCGGCGTGGGGGCGCTCGTGCCTATCCGACGACGATTGCCGCCATGGTTACTGCGAGAAGGATGGGGTGACCTTCTGCTCCACCACCAGCGACTGCCCCCAGGAGTCGGCGACTTGTTCCTACTCCGGAGGCACGTGCACGCAGAACTCGGACTGTCCGGCGCAGACCGGCACGTGCACACTCTCCAAGGGCGCGTGCGGCAGCAACGCGGATTGTCCGCCGGCCGGCAAGTGTGCGAACACCGGCGATGTGTGTCTGAACCCGGGCGCCGCTTGCCCTGCCAGTGGCAGGTGCACGCTTGCGGCCGCCACGGTGTGCACGCAGGACAGCGACTGCCCCACCGTGGCCACCACGGGGGTGTGCAGTGCGGGCGGAACCCCCTATGGCGGGTGTTCGGCCGAGGTCGATTGCCCCAGCGCCAGCCGCTGCCAAGCCACCAACGAGACGTGTCGCCGCGATTCGGACTGTCCCGGCGCGACGAGCGGGGTCTGCTCGGTAAGCCTTACGAGCTGCCGCCGTAATCGTGACTGCAGCGGGGCGCAGTCGTGCATCTTCTTGGCCAATCCCTGCGTGGGCGTGCCCAATGAATGCGAGATTCCCCAGGACTCGTGCCAGCCGGTCGACAACACCTGCGTGGCCGCCGCCAACACCTGCAGCGTGCCCACCAACACCTGTGTCTTTCCCGCCGTCAACACGTGCGTGCGCCCGGTGAGCAGCACCGATACCTGTATCCCGAGTCCGCAGGGCACCCCCGGACCCATTCGCATGTGCCGTATCAGCCAGACGGTGTGCAGGAAGAACTCCGACTGCACGACTCCCGGTGACTCGTGTGGCGCCGCGACCTCGCGGGCCATCATCGCGAAGCGCGCCATCTCGAACGTGGTCGATGCCAATGCCAGCATGGTGAACTTCGGGCTCATGACCTTCTGGCAGGACGGGTATTTCCCCTACTACCAGACAGCGGCCGGCAATACCGGGACAGTCACCGAATTCTACGCTGAACACAACTT
>JAEXQJ010000318.1 GCA_023438785.1 Pseudomonadota bacterium | reverse complement strand
CCAATGGTCTGCGCCGGGACCAGCTCAACGCGGCCATCCAGGGGTCGATGGGAACCCTCGCCGCGTGCTTCTCTCCGTCGGCCCAGGACCCCATGGTGGCGGTCTCATTCGAGGCCGACCCCTCCGGGCGAACCAGCCTGGTCCGTGTGGACAACGCACCCGCGGAGTCCGAGCGCTGCATTCGTCGAGCCGTACAGGATTTGAAGTTGCCGCGCTTCGATGGCAACGCGGTGCATGTGAATCTGCCCTTGAGCTTCCATCAAGAGCGCGTTCAACAGGCCGCCCCGGCCGGTCAGGCCGCAGCCCAGCCCACCAGCGCGCCGCTCTTCATCAACCCGTAGCGCGTTGTCAGAACCGCATGCCGCGCTTGGCGCGGAACATGAACCACTTGTAGGTCAGGTATCCGGCGCCGCCGACGGCCGCCACGGCGAAGATGGGCCAGTCGATGGCCATCAGCACCCCCGCCCCGCCCCACGCGCCCAGCGCCAAGAGGCCCTTCTTGCGGGCCTCTGCCTTGTCCCGTGACATCAGGCTCGTGCTCATTCGTCCTCCCTCGACGCGGGATCATGAGAGGGCCATGGCACGGGCGCAAGGGCGAACGGCTCTTGTCTGCCCGTTGCACGCCTGGGCAGCGGCGTGATATTCGCGAGCAAACAGAGGAGGACGCCATGCGGATCATCTTCTCGATGTGCATCATGCTCGGGTTGTTCGCCCCAAGCCTGGCTGAGGCCAAAGGCAAGGGTCCGAAGGTCGAAGAGGCGCCGCCGCCTCCCGCCACGCCGCTCAACGACTGCGGCTGCTACCGTGACGCGCAAGATCAGTGTCACTGCGAGAAGACCAGGAAGCCAAAGTGCGTGTGCGAGAACGACTGCGAGCCCCCGGCCTGTGAGGCCGAGCGCGCCAAGAAGTCTGAGAAGGATGCCGCCGCTGCCCTGAAGCAGATTCGCGAGCGCGACAAGAAGGCGCAGGCCGCCGCCAAAGCCGCCCAGGCCCAGAAGGACAAGGAGAAGGCCGCGGAGGAGGCCAAGAAGCAGCAAGAGGGCGGGAGCCGCTGGAAGTAGTCCGAATGGGCCGCCACGCGAGTTGAGAGGCCTTCCTAGCCACACCAAGCCAGTCGGCTAAGGTGCGAAATGGAGGACGCAGACTGCGTCCCCCCAGTCGCACTTGTGACGCCGTTTACAGTTCCGCCGTGTAGGAATCGACGCACAGGCGCCGGCCATGTCTTTCGTGCCTCTGCCTGTGCGTCCCAGAATAAGTAGAGAATACGAGCGCTTAGCTTCGTTCGTGAGAAGCGGTGTCGGGTACGCCTGGGTCCTGTGATTTTGGCCCGGCTTGTGCCAGCATCGGCACCCCTTACGTCAGGACCCACGTCACCCACCCAGCCTGGCAGGGCAGGAGAGCACACGCGAGATGAAGAACGCAGGCCTCGACAAAGACTCACTGCAGATGCTCATCGAAACGCTGAACACGTTCGGCGAGCAGAAGTTGCCCCTCAAGACCCGACTCGAGTTCGATGAGAAGGACGTCTTTCCTCTCGATCTGATTCGCTACCTGCTGGGGCCCGATGTCGGCCTGCACCTGCTCTTCATCCCCGAGGCCCTGGGCGGCTTGGGCGGCAACGCCTACGACGTCTATCGGGTGTCCGAGGAAATGGCCAAGCTGGACTTGGGCGTGGCCACGGCCTTCCTGGCCATCTTCCTGGGCACGGACCCCATCGTGGTGGGCGCCACCGAGGAGCAGCGCAACTACTGGCTCAAGCGCATCGCCGACGAGGGCCTCATCGTGGCCTACGCGGTGACCGAGCCACTGGCTGGCAGCGAGCTCTCCGCCATCCGCACCAAGGCCGAGCGCGTGATGGAGAACGGTGAGATCAAGGGCTACAAGATCAACGGCGCCAAGCAGTTCATCTCGAACGGCGGCCACGCTCAGCTCTACACTGTGCTGGCCATGGCGCCCGAGGGTCCCACCTTCTTCGCCGTGGAGAAGGGCACGCCGGGCCTGGCGCCGGGCAAGCACGAGAACAAGCTCGGCATTCGCCTCTCGGACACCTCGCCGGTCATGCTGGAGGACGTCTACGTTCCCAAGGAGAACCTGCTGGGCGGTGCGGAGGGTAAGGGCCTGATCCACGCGCAATCCGTGTTCGGCTTCACGCGCCTCATGGTGGCGGCCTTCGGCCTGGGCGGCGGCGTGGCGGCCATGCTGCGGGCCATCCGCTACTCGCGCGAGCGCATCCAGGCCGGCACCCCGCTCTGCGAGAAGCAGGGCTACATGGACAAGCTGATCGTTCCCCACGTGGTCAAGCTGGAGGCGGCGCGCGCCTTCATCGAGGAGACCGCGTTCCGCCTCGATCAGGGCGAGCCCGAGCTGCAGACCGAGGGCGCCATCGTCAAGCTCTTCGCCACCGAGGCGGGTAACGCCGCCGCGGACGCGGCCATCCAGGCCCTGGGCGGCTACGGCTTCACCAAGGAATACGAGGTCGAGAAGATCCGCCGCGATGTGCGCATCACGACCATCTACGAAGGCACGAGCGAGATCATGCAGTGGACGGTGTCGCGCGACAGGTGGCGCCTGCACCTGCAGGATCGGGGCGGTTTCTACCGGAAGATGGCCGCCGGCCTGGAGGCCCTGCACCGCGAGGACCCGCAGGTGGGCGCGGATGCGGCCGCGCTGGCGGTCAAGGCCGTGTTGGAGACGACCGAGCGTTGCCGCGTGGGACGGCTCACCCGTCATCAGCACGTGCTCTTCCAGCTTGGCGAGCTGATGACCCGCGCCGAGATCGCGGCCATCTTCTCGCGCTACGCCGCGGGACGGGGCGCGCCCAAGTACCAGCCGTTCTTCGCCCCCAAGGCGGTGAAGGCCATGGCGCGCATCAGCGCGCGTGAGGCCGCGCTGGACGTGGTGGCCGGGGCCGTGCGTCTGGTGCGTGGCATGGACGCCGTGGACGATGCCGGCATCGCCGAGTTCGAGCGCGCCCTCGGCACCAGCGCCATCACGGCCGCGCAGCGCGGGCTGATGGCCGACATGGACCAGGTGGCCAAGGCCCTGGTCGAGCAAGACGCGGAGCGGGCGTAGCCGGGGGCCGGGGATCTCGCCCCGGCATGAGGTGTTCATGCGGGAGGCTGCCATCGGCGCCTCCCGTTTTCGCTATCGATTCGGAGGAGCAGAGAATGAGTCGTTCCACACGGGATCCGGCCGACAGGGCCGTTGCGGTCGTCGGTGTCGGGGCCATCTTGCCCGATGCGCCCGATGCGCCGACTTTCTGGCGCAACGTGCTCGAAGGGAAGGACTGCATCAGCGAGGTCACGCCGGACCGCTGGAATGCGGCTGACTACTTCGATCCCGACCCCAAGGCGCCCGGCAAGACCTACTCCAAGATCGGTGGCTGGGTTCGCAACATCCCGTTCGATTCGACCAAGTATCGCATTCCGCCCAAGGTGGCGGCGGCCATGGACGACGGGCAGAAGTGGGCCTTGCTGTGCGCCTCCGAGGCCCTGCGCGATGCCGGCCATCCGGACCGGCCGCTAAATACGGAATCCACGGCTGTCATCTTGGGCAACGCCATGGGCGGCGAGCTGCACTACCAGACGTGCCTGCGCCTGTCCCTGCCCGAGTACGTGCACGCCATCGAGGATACCGACTTCTTCCGCGGCCTGCCCGCGGCTGAGCGGGGCCGCCTGGTGGCCCAGCTGCGCGATTCGGTGAACCGGCGTTTCCCCGACACCACCGAAGACACCATGCCCGGCGAGTTGACCAACATCACGGCCGGCCGCGTGGCCTCGGTGCTCAACCTGCGCGGGCCCAACTTCACCTCGGATGCCGCCTGCGCCTCCTCACTGGCGGCCCTACAGGCGGCCGTGGACGGTCTGGTGGATCACCGCTACGACGTGGTCATCACGGGCGGCATGGACCGCAACATGGGCGTCACCACCTTCGTCAAGTTCTGCAAGGTCGGCGCGCTGTCGGGTGTGGGCTCGCGGCCCTACGACAAGGCCGCCGACGGCTTCGTCATGGGCGAGGGCGGCGCCTTCCTCGTGTGCAAGCGCCTGGCCGATGCGGAGAAGGCCGGCGATCGCATCTACGCCGTCATCCGCGGCGTGGGCGGCTCCAGCGACGGCAAGGGCAAGGGCATCACGGCGCCCAACCCCGTGGGACAGATCCTCGCGGTCCGACGCGCCTGGGAGCGGGCGGGACTGGATCTTTCGACCGCGACCCTCATCGAAGGGCACGGCACGTCGACCCGCGTGGGCGATGCGGCCGAGATGGACAGCCTGGCCCAGGTGCTCTCCGAGTGCGGGCCCATCAAGCACGAGATCGCGGTGGGCTCCATCAAGTCGCAGATCGGCCATCTCAAGAGCGCGGCTGGTGCCGCCGGTCTGCTCAAGGCGGTGCTGGCCTGTCACCACAAGATCCTGCCGCCCTCTATCAACTTCCGCGAGCCCAACCCCAACATTCCCTGGGCGCGCATGCCCGTGCGAATCAACACCAAGACCCAGCCCTGGGAGCGCCCGTCGTTTGCGCCGCGGCGCTGCGGCCTGTCGGCCTTCGGGTTCGGCGGCACGAATTTCCACGTGGTCATCGAGGAGCACGTCCCCGGCATGCTGACCAAGCGCGAGCCGGTGGTGCAGGTGCCGGCGTCCTACGCGTCGGCGTCCTCTGCGAGCGGCAGCGTGAGCGTGGCCCCGGCCGCGGACAATCGACCCGCCATGCTGGGCAACATGTTGGCCGTGGGCGGCCGTGACGTGGGCGAGGTGAAGGCGCGCTTGCGGCAGGGGCTGGAAGCGGCCGCGGCGGGCCACATGCCGAGCCGTGAGCCGCCCAAGGCCGATTTCCTCGGTTCGCACGTGCGCCTGGTGATCGCCTGCGACGACGCCGCGGACCTGGTCAAGAAGGGCGAGATGGCCCTGCAGGCCCTGGACAAGGACGATGCCAAAAAGTGGCGCGTGCTGCAGACCAAGGGCCTCCACTTCCGTCGTGGTCCGGCGGGCAAGATCGCGTTCCTCTTCCCGGGTCAGGGTTCGCAGTACGTGAACATGCTGGCCGATGTGCCCGATCCCATCGTGCGCGAGACCTTCGCCGAGGCAGACCGGGTCATGGCGCCCATCCTGGGGCAGCCGCTCACCAGCTACGTGTACAAGAACGAGGCGGACGCGGCGGCCATGGCCGCGGCCGAGGAAGCGCTCAAGGACACCACCATCTGCCAGCCGGCCATGGTGGCGACCGACATCTCGCTCATGCGCCTGCTCGGCAAGCACGGCGTGAAGCCGGACCTGGTGATGGGCCACAGCCTGGGTGAATGGGCGGCCGCGGTGGGCGCGGGCATGATCACCTTCGCGGAGGCCCTGGTGGCGGTGAGCGCGCGGGCGCGGGCCATGGCCTCGGTGTCGATCGGCGACAAGGGCAAGATGGCCTCGGTGCTCGGCCCCACGGACGAGATCGTGCGTCGCCTGCCCGAGATTGGCGGCTATCTGACCCCGGCCAACATCAACAGCCGCAAGCAGACCGTCATCGCGGGCGCCAGTGACGCCGTCGATCGCGCGGTCGACTACTTCAACAAGCTGGGCATGACGGCCCAGATCATCCCGGTGTCGCACGCCTTCCACAGCAAGGTGGTGGCGCCGGCCTCGGATGCGCTCTACCGCACCATCTGTGAGATGCAGATCGCTTTCCCCAAAATTCCCTTGGTGGGGAACATCGACGGCGAGCTGTATCCCACGAACGGCATGGAGACCATCAAGCGCCGCCTGGCGGATCAGATGGCCTCGTCGGTGCAGTTCGTGAAGGGCGTGGAGACCTGCTACCGCGAGGGCGCGCGCATCTTCGTGGAGGTCGGTCCCAAGCGCGCCCTGCAGGCCCTGGCCGAGAACATCCTCGAGGACAAGGACGACGTCATCTGCCTGTCCACCAACCACCCCAAGCGGGGCGGCGTGCGTTCGTTCCACGACGCCATGTGCGGGCTGTACGCCGCCGGCGTTCCCCAACCCCACACCCTGCTCGCGGCGGTGCAGAGCGTGGAGCTCAAGTCTGCCCCCATCGCCCAGCCCGTATCCCAGGCCACTTCCCCCGGAGCACAGCACACCATGAGCGATAGCCCGTCCCGCACCTCTTCCGGCCAACCCGACTACGAGGGTCTGGGCAAGCTGTTTGCGCGCTTCCTCGACGAGGGCATGAACCTGTATGGCGGCCGCCGTCCCGCGGCCCCGCCGCCCGCTTCAGAGACGCGTTCCGGATCGATTGTTATCTCGGGTGCGGCGCTCGGCCTGCCCGGGCAGAAGAAGCACGTCTTCGACGACCGCAACGTGGAGCGAATCCTGGGCGGTGAGTCGTTCATCGAGGAAGTGCCGCACGTCTTCCGCTCGCGCATGGTGGAGAAGAACGTGGTCCGCCTGCACAAGCGTGAGGTGGGCGAGCCCAGCCTGGAGGCCATCAAGTCGGTGGACGAGGTGATTCGCCTGGCCGGTCGGCGCGGCGCCTTCGACATCGTCGAGGAATTCGGCCTTCCGCGCGAGCGCGTGGAGGCCTACGACATCACGACGGCCCTGGCCATCGCGGCGGGCATCGAGGCGCTGCGCGACGCCGGCCTGCCGCTGGTGCGCCACTACCGCCGCACCACCACGGGCAGCTTCCTGCCTGATCGTTGGCGCGTGCCGGCCGCCATGGCCGACGAGACGGGCGTGATCTTCGCCTCCGCGTTCCCCGGCTTCGACAACCTGACCAACGAGATCTCGCAGTTCTATTCGCAGCCCCGCGGCCGCTACGAATTCAACCGGCGCTTCCTGTTCCGCGTGCTGGCCATGGGCCACGCCCAGTTCGCCGAGCTGCTCGGCATTCGCGGCCCCAACACCCAGGTCAACTCGGCCTGCGCCTCGACGACCACGGCGGTGGGCATCGCGGAAGACTGGATCCGTTCAGGCCGCTGCCGGCGCGTGCTGGTCATCGGCGCCGACGATGTGACCTCGGACAACTTGCTCGAGTGGATGGGCGCGGGCTTCCTGGCCACCGGCGCCGCCACCACCGAGGTGGACATCGAAAAGGCGGCGTTGCCCTTCGACCGCCGGCGCAACGGCATGCTGCTGGGCATGGGCGCGTGCGGTCTCGTGGTCGAGGCCGAGGACGCGGTTCGCGAGCGCGGCATGCGCGGGATCGCCGAGGTGCTGGGCACGGAATTCGCCAACAGCGCCTTCCACGCCACGCGCCTCGACGTGGAGCACATCGAGGGCGTGATGGAGCGCCTGGTCTCGGCCGTGGAGGCCCGCCACGGTCTCGATCGCCATCAGATGGCGCGCGAATTGGTCTTCATCTCGCACGAGACCTACACCCCGGCCCGCGGCGGCAGCGCGGCGGCCGAGGTGTTTGCCCTGCGCAAGACCTTCGGCCCCACGGCCAATGACCTGGTGGTCTGCAACACCAAGGGCTTCACCGGCCATCCCATGGGCGTGGGCGTGGAGGACGCCATCGCGGTCAAGATCCTGGAGAAGCAGGTCGTGCCGCCGGTGCCCAACTACCGCGAGCCCGATCCCGAGCTGGGCACGCTGAACCTGTCGAAGGGCGGTCGCTACCCGGTCAAGTACGCCCTGCGTCTGGCCGCGGGCTTCGGGTCGCAGATCGCCATGTCCTTGCTCCGCCGCATCCCGGGCGTGGAGCAGCGGGTGGTCGACCGCGCGGCCTACGAGCGCTGGCTGGCCGACATCTCGGGCTACCCCACTCCGGTGCTCGAAATCGAGAAGCGCACCCTGCGCATCAAGGACGCGGGTCAGCCGACTCGCGAGCCAGGCAAGTCGAGCTGGACGCGGGGCGCGGGACCGCGCGTGGTGGCCGATGGTGCGGCGCCGACGGCGTCGCTGTCGGCCCCGGTTGCCAAGGTGACTCCGGTTGCCGCGGCCCCAGTTGCCCCGGCGGCTCCGGCCCCGGTGGCGGCGCCGGCACCAGCGGCCTCGGTGGCCGCGGGTGGCGATGTGGTGATGGAGAAGGTGCTGCAGCTCGTGAGCGGCAAGACCGGCTACCCGCGCGACATGCTCGATCCGGATCTGGATTTGGAGGCCGATCTGGGCATCGACACGGTCAAGCAGGCCGAGGTCTTCGGTCTGGTGCGCGAGGCCTTCGAGATCCCGCGCCAGGACACGCTCAAGCTGCGCGACTACCCGACCCTGCGTGCGGTGGTCGGCTTCGTGAAGCAGAACAAGCCGGAGCTCGCCGGCGCGACGACGGCTGCGCCTGCCGCTCCTGCCGCTTCGACGGCTGCGCCCGCTGCTGCTGGCCCCGCGCCTGCCGGCAACTCGGTAGCCGAGAAGGTGTTGCAGCTGGTGGCCGACAAGACGGGCTATCCGCGCGACATGCTCGATCTCGACCTCGATCTGGAGGCCGACCTGGGCATCGACACGGTCAAGCAGGCCGAGGTCTTCGGTCTGGTGCGCGAGGCCTTCGAGATCCCGC
>JAEXQJ010000289.1 GCA_023438785.1 Pseudomonadota bacterium | reverse complement strand
GGCCGAGGAAGGTGCGGTCGGGCTCGCGGCCGACTCTGGCGGGGGCCGTGTCGGGGAAGGCGCGGCGCCGGGCGGAGGCGAGGTCAGGCCCGCAGCGGGCTCTGGCGCGGGCCGGATCGGGGAAGGCGGAGGTGCCGGGATGGCCGCGGGCGCCGCGCCCGGCGGCTGTACGGCCGGAACGCCCATCAACGTGGCGTTGGGCGATGGCAGCCTCGTGGGAACGAGGGGCAGCGTGGCCTGCGAGCGGCGCCCGGTGGGCCTGCTGGGCCCCACGGCCACTGGCGGCGGCGTGGTCTCCGGGCTGGGCGGCAGCACAGGCGGCGGCAAGGCGATGCGATAGGCGCCCTGCTCCCAGGCCAGCACCTCGGGCAGGCGCTCGGGCGCCTCACTGCCGTCTACGCTGGTGCTCACCAACTCGCCCCGGCGGTAGGTCAGGCTGGCCCGTTCCGAGCCCCGCCGCACCTCCAGGCGACAGGTCAGCACGTACTCCTCGCAGTAGCGCATCAGCTTGATGAGCGACCGCTCGGAGAGGCTACCTTCGTCGGGCGCCGGCTGGGCCAGCGAGCCGGTTTCGGGATGGGGCAGCCGGGTCTCGACCAGGAAGCTCGGCCGCGACACCCGGTGCAGAGCGGCCACGGCCTCGTCGCCGCGCAGTCCGCCCGTCATGGCCTGGTCCACACTCCCGGCCAGCAAATGCAATTCGCCCACCGGCGCTCCCGAGGGGTCCTTCACCTCGATGCGCACCGGCAGGGCGGCCGCCGAAAGAACGGAGATCAACTCGCCGAGCGAGCCCCCCGTCCACTGCACTGCTCTTTCAGCGGGCGGCATTCCCGTGTCGCCTCAGTCACTCGTCCCGGCGTCAGCGAGGGCGTCGCCCCCATCCGCCGTCCCGGCCTCAGCGAGGGCATCGCCCTTGGCAAGGGCATCACCCGCGTCCTTGGCGGGGGCCGCGTCGAGCCGTACATCGCCCGTCGAGGTCGACGCGGCAGCGTCCGGAATGGTGTAGCCCTGTCCCGCGTCCGTACCGTAGTACTGATCGCGCTGCGAGCTGCTCGAACAGGACCAGGCCACCGCGGGCATCAGGCCGATGGTGACGGCGGCAAGAGTGCGTCGAGCGCCGGGGGACATGCAGGCGACGCTACCAAGGTGCTCGGGAGCCCGCAAGGCGAGGTCCAGTCGGTTACTCCAAAGTGGCCTCGATCACGCGGTCCAAGTTGGGGAATTCCTTGGCCAGATAGGCCTCGCCCTCGGCCTGCAGGCGGCCCTGGAGCGGACCCATGCCGCGCGGGGCGCCTTCGCCGTAGCCCCCGAACAGGTTCTCCACCACCTCCATGCCGCTGGCTACGCGGCCAAAGGGCGAGAATCCCATCTGGTCCAGGTTGGCGTTGTCGGCGTAGTTGATGAAGACCTGCGTGGTGCGCGTGTTGGGGCCGCCCGTGGCGAAGCTGATGTAGCCCGGCTTGTTGGACTGCGTGACCGGATCGTCCGAGATGCGCACGTCGCGCCAGGCCTTGCTGATCTCCGGGTCCGCGTGGATACCCCACTGGGCCATGAATCCCTTGATGACCCGGAAAAAGCGGGTGTCGTTGTAGTAGCCCGCCTTGACCAGGTTGTAGAACCGATCCGCACCCAGCGGCGCCCAGTCGCGGTGGACCTCGATGACGAAATCGCCGCGCGTGGTCTTGAAATGGGCGCGATAGGTGGCTGGTGCCTGCCCGGTCAGCGAGGCTGGATTGAGCAGAGCGGTGCGGTTGACCTTGCCCGCGGGCGCCGGCGCGGCGGACTGACTGACTTGCGGCGCGGGGCTGGTGTTCTTGCGGCACCCGACGGCCAGAGAGGTCAGCGCAAGCATAGACAGACAGGCCAGCAGTCCCTTCTTCATGGCGTGACCGTATATCACGGGTTTTCGGGGCTGAGCAGGGCGCCCGGCGCGCGCCTGGGCTACCCTAGGCCGCGATGGGGCTTCCCGACGACGACTGGCAACGCCGCGTGCTCGAGCGGGTTAAGGAGCTGGACCACGAGCACCGCCGTCGCGTGCGCAGCGCCTGGCAAACGGGGGCCGGACTGGCCGTGTCGCTGCGTTTTCTGCGCACGGCCCTGCGGCGTCTGCTCACGCCGCCGCGCCAGGCCCCGTCGCGGCCTGTGCCGCACCCACCGCCCGGTCACGTCGCCGTGACATTCGTGGGCCACTCCACCGTGTTGCTCACCACGCCGCTGGTGCGCGTGATGACCGATCCCTACTTCGCCGATTTCTTCCTGGGCCTGCGGCGAGCCCAGTCGGCGTGCGTGGCCCAGGCCGACCTGGACCAGGTGAATCTGATCCTGATCTCCAATGCCCACCGCGATCACCTGGATCCGACCAGCCTGCGCCGCCTGCCCCGTCGCGCCGCGATCGTCGTCCCGCCTCGCTGTGTTCCCTTGGTGGACGGGCTGGGCTTCGCCCGGGTCATCGAATTGGCGCCTGGGCAGCGCTTCGAATACTCGGACGTCGAGGTGACGGCGGTGGCGGCACGCCACGACGGCGCGCGCGGTCTGGGTGACTGGTCATGGCGCGCGGCGGGCGGCTACCTGGTGCGTTCCGCGAGCGCCAACGTCTACTTCGCGGGCAGCACGGCCTATTTCTCGGGCTTTGAGGAGATAGGCCGCCGCCTGCATCCCGACGTGGCGTTGCTGCCCATCGCCGGGTACCAGCCCCTGGCGCTGCGCGAGAGCAACATGTCGCCGCTGGACGCCGTGCAGGCGTTCACCGATCTGGGCGCCAAGCTCTTGGTCCCCGTGGGCTACGGATCCTTCCCGTTGGGCTACGAGCCGCTGCACGAGCCGTTGCGTTGGCTGCGCGAGATCTGTGCGGAGCGCGGCCTGGCCGAGCAACTCGCGGTGCTCGGTCACGGCGAGACGTGCCTGGTGCGCTCCGCGGCGTCGCATCTGTGATCACCGCCCTTCGCGGCGCGGGGGGCCTGGTAGCCTTTGCAGCGGCTCACTGCTAGAGTGCGCGACCTGTTAAGGAACCCCCTGCAATCATGAGCTTTGCGGACAGAGTGCGCCGGGTTTCGCCGGGCTGGTGGGTGGCGATCTTCGCCATCGCCATCATCCTGCCCAACCTGTCGTTTGGATTCTGGGAGCCCTGGGAACTCAAGCTGGCCGAGCGCGCGCGCGACATGGCCACGTCGGGCTCCTTGTTCGACGTGACCGTGGGCAAGCGCTTCGGCGCCGAGCCGCCTCTTGAGCTGGCGCTGACCGCGCTGGGCATGAAGGTCTTCGGATCGCACGAATTCGGCGCCCGGCTGGGCGGGGCCCTGTGCGGTGTGCTGGCCATCCTGGCCGTGTACTGGGCGGGCTTGGGCCTCTTCCGGCGGCGGGCCGCGCTGCTCGGCGCCCTCGCTTTGGGGTCCATGCCCATCTTCCTCTTCCAGGCCCGGCAGCTTACTTCCGACATGGCGCTGGTCGCGGGCTTGGCCCTGGCCATGGGCGGCCTGGGGCGGTGGCTGTGGCCGGGCGATGGCGAGCGTCGCCTGCGCGACCTCGGCATCGCGGGCGCGGGCTTGCTCATCGGTCTTCTGGCGGGGGGCGCGCTCATGGGCGTGGTCTTGCCGCTGCTCACCCTGTGCGCTGCCGTGATGGTGGGGTTCGGTCTGCGGCCACGCGGCCGCGACGATGCCGAGGCCTCACCGTACTGCGCGCCGGGTGTGGGCCGCGACGTGCCGGCCGACAAGAGCCTGGGCCTGAGCCTGCTGGGCGGCTGCGGGCGCGACAAGCTGGTCCTGCTGCTGCTCGGTCTGGGTGGGCTGCTCCTGCTGGTCGTCACCCTGACCTCGGCCAACGTGGCAGGGCAGTACTCCCTGCTCCTCGGCGGAACCCCGCGCGGGGGAACCCCGGGCACCAGCTTCGAGTACCTGGTCAAGCAGATCGGTTTCGGCCTGTTCCCGTGGAGCGCTTTGGCGATCTTCGCCCTCGGGCGTCCGCTCATTCGTTTGGGCGGCGGCGACGAGCGCGATGGCGACCGCTTCGCCTTCGGCCAGCTCTACCTCCTCATCTTCGCCGCCTTCGGTTTCGCCCTGGGCACCGTGTTCCTGTTGATGACCGGCGAGGCGCGTTTCCCTGCCCTGGCGCCCGTGGCCCTGGCCATCGGCGCGTTGCTGGACGAGGCGCTGGAGGGTGAGCGTCCCGAGCCTGTCCTGGGGCTGCTGGTGGCCACCGGCACGATGGTGGTGGCGCGCGACCTCGTCCTCACGCCCGAGGAGCTGCTCTCGGTGCACACCTTGGCCAAGGTGAAATGGCCCCCGAACCTCAAGGTCAGCGCCCTCTTCATGGGCGCCGGTCTGCTGGTCAGCGCCGGCCTGTACACCGGCATGGCCACCCGCGGCCGGGCCCTGGGCCGCGTGCCCATGCGCGAGCTGGGTGACGCCAAGCCGTGGCGCCGGCGGCTGGAGAAGATCGTCGTGGAGGCGGGCCGGTGGGGAATCCAAGCGGCGGTGGCGGCTGCGGTCCTCTTCACGGCCATCTCCGGGCACTGGCTAATCAAGCGCCTGTCGGATGACCTCTCGTTCAAGCCGGTCATCCAGTCGTACACGCGTTTCGCCCAGCACGGCGAGCCCATTGGACGCTTCAAGGTCGAGGGTGAGAGCGCGGGCTTTTACAGCAAGCAGACCATGTCCGATCTGCCCACTCAGGCGGCCCTGGCCAGCTTCCTGCAGAAGAGTGAGCGCGTGTTCGCGCTGGTTCCCGCCGCCGAGCTGGCCGCGTTGGATTCCTCGCTGCAGACGACGCGCATTCCCTACTTCGTCGTCGACGCCAGCTCGTCGCGTTTCCTGCTCATCTCGAACCGCCTTCAGGGCAACGAGCAGGACGAGAGCCCGCTGCGCAAGAACGTGTGGATGGCGCCTCGCGCGCCGGTGCCGGTCAGCGATCCCGCGGCCCCCGAAGGCGGCGTCAAGAAATACGACTGGTTCGGGCAGCGCCCGGATTGGAGCTGGCGCATCCCCACCAGCGTGATGTTCGGCGACGGGATCGAGTTGGTGGGCGCAGACTTCCCCGAGAGCGTACGCCGCCCCGGCACCATCCGGGCCTCGCTGTACTTCCGGGTGCACAAGCGGCCGCCCGCGGGCTTCAAGGTCTTCGTGCACTTCGACACGCCGGGCGAGCCGCGCCTCATTGGCGACCACGCCCCGCTCAACGGCGCGTTCCCAACGGAGCACTGGTTGCCGGGCGAGTACGTCCGCGACTCCTTCGACGTGGACGTGCCGCTCATGACCACCCCCGCCGGTACGTACACCGTGTTGGTTGGTTTCTGGCCGGGCGGAGAGGGCAAGCGCCTGAAGATCACCGCCGGGCCCAACGACGGCGGCGACAGGGCTCGACTCGGCACCATCGAAGTCAAGTGATGACGATGCCCCGCAAAGAACGACGCTCGCGCATGGAGGCCGTGGGTGAGAATCGCCGAGCGGGGCGCGATCGACGTCAGCACGAGCGTGTGCTGGTGTGCATGGAAGTCGACTATCGCTGCGATGATACGTTTCTCTTTGCCTACGTCACCGACCTGTCGGCCATGGGCATCTTCATCCAGACTCACACGCCGCATCCGCCCGGAACCTTCCTGAACCTGCGCTTCCGCCCACCGGGTGGCCCGCAGATCGACGTGGAGGGGCGGGTCATCTGGGTCAACCAACCCCACGGCGCCGAGAGCATCAACCCGGGGATGGGCGTGCAGTTCGTCGACCTGACGCCGGCCCAGCGCGATCAAGTCATGCACCTCGTGCGCACCTTCGCCTATCTGAGCGACGAGGACGAACAGGTCCGCGGCAATAGCTAGCTCTCGTGGTGGAGTCTTCGAGCGAGCGACGACGACACAGCCGGGCCAGGACCTGAGCGGCGACGAGAGACCTTCACCGCGGGCTGCTCAGCCATCGTCGAGAAAACTGACCAGCGGTGGTCCGAGAAAATTGACCTCCGGTGGTCCGCTTTGCACACTCGCATCATGCGGACTGCCCGACGAGTCATCACCCGGCGCCGGCGTGTGCTGCCGGCCCACTCGCGGCTGGCGGTCCCGCGCGCCGTGGCCGCCTTACGGCGTAGCCGGGACGCCTTGGTCGACGTGGAGGGCCAGTTGGGCGCGCTCTTGCTCGACCTGAACGGCTCGCGTATTGACGCGAATGCGCCGGACCGACTGGCCGGTGCGACGGCGCGGGCGGGTCTGGCGCTCGCGGCCCTGGATGAGCTGCGCAAGCTCCTGCCTTGATGGTCGCGGCAACCGTTTCGGGCTAAAAGATTCTGGTGTCCGCCGCCCATAGTCGGCCCCGGGCCGGGCTGTTCGAGCCGCTCGCCGCGTTCCTGGTGGTGACCGGGCTGGCCAGCGCGTTGTTCTGGACCTCGCGTAGCGTGGCCTTCGTGCAGCAGGTGCTCCACGGGGCCATCGCCGCGTTCTTTCTGCTGGCGCCCGCGCTGGCCTCTCGCCTCTCGGGCCGACCCTTCGATCAGCAGCAGACGGGCCTGGGCATCCAGCCACTCGGCCTCAACCTGCGCGTGCTCGGCTTGGCCTTGCTCGTCACCTGGCCGCTCTTTTTGGCGGGCTTCTTCGTCTATTACGGCGTGCTCTGTGCGCCGGATGCGCCCGGCTTCCTGCGCGAGCTCGCCGCGCGCCTGGCGCCCATCTGTTCGCAGTGGCGCGGTCTGGACGCTCATGTACGGCTGCCCGAGGGCTTGCTCACCCTGGCGCTAGCTCAAATCCTCGTGGTGGCCGTGCCCGAGGAGTTCTTCTTCCGCGGCTATCTCATGCTGCGGCTGGAGGAGCGCTGGCCTTCGCGCCGCCGTGTGGCTGGCGCCGCCGTGGGCTGGCCCTTGCTGGTGTCCAGCCTGCTCTTCGGTCTCGGGCACTTCCTGGTGGATTTCCAGCCTGGCCGCCTGGCCGTGTTCTTCCCGGCCCTGGTGTTCGGCTGGATGCGCGCCCGGACGGGCTCGCTGGCCCCGGCCGCGACATTCCACGCCTTGTGCAATCTCCTCTCAGAAGCCCTGCACACCAGCTTCTTCTGACGCGCAACAATCGCGCGGGCGGGCCGACACCAGGACATGCCGCGTGGATGTGTCCTCACCATTATGCTCATGCTGGGGCTGGCGCCGTCGGTGCGGGCGGCGGACAAGCCGCTGCTCGAGGGCGTGGTCAACCTCAACACCGCCTCGCCGGAGCAATTGCGGTTGCTCACCGGGATCGGCCCCTCGCGCATCCGCAACATCCTCGCTTACCGGCAGAAGCACCCCTTCCGGACCGTGGAGGAGTTGGCGCGCATCAAGGGCATCGGCCGCAGGACGGTGCGACGCCTGCGCTTGCACCTGGCGGTGACTGGACCGACCACCGCACAGAAGGTCCTTCGCCCCAGCGGCCCCGTGGTGGCCGCTCCCGCGCCGGTCCCGGACAAGCCGGCCGCTCGCCCCGCGGCGCCCGGAAAGCCGCTCCACCGCCGCGGCGAGCCCGCCCACGCTTGGGTCACCGCCAACCGCGGCTCGTCTGGCCTGCCCGCGCCCTGAGGCCTTGCCCCGGTCCGTTCCGCGGTGCTAGTCCCAAGCGGTGACGGTCATCTCGGTTCCTCTGGCGCAACGAAGCTACGACGTCCTGGTCGCCCGGCTGGAAGCCGCCCAAGTCGCGGAGGCGGTGGCGCGCGGTCTGGGCAAGCCCACGGGCGTGGCGATCTTGGTGGACGGGCGGCTGGGCCAGGTTTCGCCGCGCGTGCAGCCGCTGGTCGATGCCTTGGCGGCGCGCCTGCCGCGCGTGAAGCGCTTCGACCTGCCGCCGGGCGAGGCGGCCAAGAATCTGGCCGCCGTGGAGCGCACCTGCGAGTGGCTGGCCCAGAACGGCTACGATCGCGGCGCGGCCGTGGTGGGCATCGGCGGCGGCGCCACGAGCGATCACGCGGGGTTCGTCGCGGCCATTTACCTGCGCGGCATCGCCTACGCCACCTGTCCCACGACCTTGCTGGCCATGGTCGACGCCTCCGTGGGCGGCAAGACGGGCGTGGACATCGCGGCGGGCAAGAACCTGGTGGGCGCCTTTCACCAGCCGCGGGCCGTGGTCGCCGATTTGGGCTTCCTGGACACCCTGCCCGGACGGGAGATCGCGGCCGGATTGGCCGAGGTGGTCAAGGCCGGGCTCATCGCAGACGCGCCTCTACTCGACGTACTTGAAGCGCAGGCCCAGGCGATTCTGCCCGCACCCGTGCTGGCCCAGGTCATCGAGGCGGCCATCCGCATCAAGGTCGCGGTGGTCGCCGAGGATGAGCGCGAGAACGGCCGGCGCGCCATCCTCAATTTCGGGCACACCGTGGGTCACGCCATTGAGGCCCATTCGAATTTCGAGCTGCTGCACGGCGAGGCGGTGTCGCTGGGCATGATCGCGGCGTTGGCCCTGGGCGTGGCGCGCGGGGTGACTGAGCCGGCCTTGCTCCGTCGCGCATCGGCCCTGCTGACCCGCCTGGGCCTGCCCACCGACGTGAAGAGCTGGCTTGGCCCCGCGGCCCTGGCGCGCATGGAGGTCGACAAGAAGCGCTCGGCCGACTCGGTTCGTTTCGTGCTGGTTCCACGCGCCGGTCAGTGCGTGCTCGAGGACATTCCCCTCGACGAGCTCAAGCGCCAGGTGCTGGCTGCTTTCTAAAAGTCCAAGATCGACAGGATCTCGTCGCGCTCGGCCAGTCGCGGGCGGGGCACCACGGTGAGCACGGGGCCGATGGCGCGACGTCGTCGCTGCGCCAGGGCCACGGAGAGCGCTTCGTTCACGATCTGGCTCAACGACACGCCCTGTTCCTCGCCGATCTTTTCGATCTCGCGCAGCAGATCCGGTTCGATGTGGATGCGTTTCGACGGCATGTCTTCCCCTCCGCTGGATCAGGGTGCGGCGCTGTCCTTGAGCTTGGCGAAGGCGGCCGCGCGCACCCGCGGGTCGGGGTGGCGCATCTGGCGCAGGAGGGCCTCGCGACTCAGCCGCGCGGGGCTTCGGCGCTCGCGGGGGCCTGCAATCGCCGGCTTGCGTCGCTCGACCGCAACCGCGGGCCCATCCGGAGTTGTGGGCGGCGTGGGTGCGGTGGGTACGGCCGTCGCGCCTTGGTTCAACCAGAAGCGGTAGACGCGCTCGGCGCGGGCGATGCTCACCTGGGCCTCGGTGACCAGGTCCACGGCACCGCGCCTGCGACCGTCCGCCTTGCGCTGCTGCAGCAGCGCGATGAGATCCGCGTCCGACCAGCGGCCATGGCTGTTGGGGCCTGCCGCCCGCGCCAGGGTGGCACGCAGGTTGAGCACCTCTGCCTCCGGGTAGAAGGCGGTGCCCATGCGGCCGCGTACGGCGTGCAAGTGGCCCTCGCGTTCGAACTGACGAATCTTGAACTCGCTGGCCAGCCCCAGCCGGGTGGCCGCCTCACGACGGGACAGATACCCCTCGTACCCTTCCGGTGGCCGGATGGGCCGCCGGCTTCGCGAGCGCGTGCAGTTCACCGCCCGACCGTACACCGCCGCCGTGGGCCATCAAGTTTTCGCATCGGAGCTAGCTCGCCGGTCCATCGGGGCCGCATCAGCCACGCCCATCGGGGATGAATCAGGAGCGTATCGGTGCTGCCATCAGCCGGGTGGGCAGGGCTCGTTGCGTCTCTCCTCATCAGGGATACATCCCGAATGTGAGTCTCTCCTCGGCCTTTGCATTTGCGCCAACTGCTGCCTACTCTTTGGGACATGAGCAAGGCACGGAGGCTCCTGTGGCTAGCGGCTGTCCTGATCACCCTCGTGGTGCCCATGTTGTCATGGGCGGGGCCGCGGTCCGGCAGCAGTTTTAGCGGCAGGGGAGGCTTTCGCTCGGCACCCGTGCCTTCGCGCGGCTACTCCTCGCCCGGGCGCTCGGGCGGGGGAAGCGGCTTCATCTTCTTGCCCAGCTTCGGTTGGGGATGGGGCGGCTACGGCTTGGGTGGCGGTGGCTTTCTGGGCACGCTCATGCTCGTTGGCGTCGTGGGCGTGGGCGCGGCCCTCGTGGTGCGCGCGGCTCGTCGCGCGTCCCGCCGCGGCCCCGACGCCGCCTGGAGCGGCGAGGCCGAGGAGCTGGCCGGTCAGTCCTACGTCTACAAAGTGCAGCTCGGGCTTGGCCGCTCGGGCCGTGGGATCCAGCAACGCCTGACCGATTTCGCCGAGCACGGCGACACGTCCAGCGAGCAGGGCCTGGCCGAGTTGCTGCAACAGACCGCGCTGGAGCTGACGCGCGAGAAGGATTCCATCCGCTACGTCCTGGCCGAGGGCAGCGGTCCCATGAGCCTGACCAATGGCGAGACCAAGCTGAACGCGGCTGCCATGGCGGAGCGGTCGCGCTTCCAGGTGGAGCGTGTGCGTGGGGCCGAGGGCAACGTGCGTCGTTCGGAGGCCCAGGCGGTTGAATCGGCCGAGGTCCTGGAGTACCTGGTGGTCACCGTGGTTATCGCCACGCGCACCGCTCAGGACGGGATCAAGCAGCCCACCAGCCGCGAGGATCTGGATCGCCTGCTGGCGCAGCTAGGAGCCGTGTCCGCACGCGTTCTGCTCGGCCTCGACGTGGTGTGGACGCCCGCCGACCCGGGCGACTCTTTGACCGAGACCGACCTCATGACCACCTACCCCGACTTGCGCAGCTTGTAGGTCTTTCGCGGCTGAGGTGCCCCACGTCGAGGGCAGCCCGATCCGGCGGCCTCCTTGATCCCCGCGAGGGCTACGGATACAGTCGACGGGTCGAGGGCCTTCAGTCCCATGTTCAAACTGCTCATCGAGGATGACGAAGGCAAGACCGTGGTCGTCCCCCTCATTCGGGACGAGATCACGATTGGCCGCAAAGAGGGCAACACCATCCGGCTGAGCGACCAGAACGTCTCACGTCGGCACGCCCGGCTGGTGCACCGGGATGGCGTGCTGACCGTCGAGGATCTGAGTAGCTACAACGGAACCAAGCTCAACGGCGCGTCGCTGGCCACCTTGAGTCCCCTCAAGGATGGTGACCTCATCATCATCGGTGACTACCGGATGCGCATCAACGAGGACCGAGCGGCCAAATCCGCCGCTCCCGTGGCCGCCGCCTCGCCGCATGCCGCCGAGTCCCCCGTGGCCGCCGCGCCCCCGGTTGCCGACCCCATGGAGGGGCAGCCCACCATTCCGGTGCGCAGCATGCCCGACCTGCTGATGCCCGGCGAATCGCCCGCCCGGCTGGTGGTCATCAGTCGGCACATGGCGGGTGCGGAGTTCGTCCTCGATCGCCCGTCGCTGGTGATCGGCCGAACCCCCGAAAACGACATTGTTCTCGACCACAAGTCCATCTCCCGTCACCACGCCAAGCTGATCCGCGAGGGCAGCCAACACGTGCTGGTCGATTTGGAGAGCGCCAACGGGGTACGCGTGGATGGAATGGACCGGGATCGGGCGATTCTGCGCTCGGGCGACACCATCGAGCTTGGCCAGATGCGGCTGCGTTTTCTGGCCGGCGGCGCGGTGATCGAGGACGAGGCGCCCGCCGGAATGGGCGCCCGGCGTCTCATCATCGGGCTGGCAGGTGCAGCCGTTCTGGCGGCGGTGGTGGTCTACTTGGCGGTCGCCGGTGGATCGAAGCCGGCACCCGTGGAGGTGGCGGCCGTCCCGGCTAGTCCGCCGGTGCAGCCCGCCGCCGTCCCGGAGCCCCCCGTCCCGCAGCCCTCCTTCGACGAGTCGATGGCGCTGGCGCGGGCCGGCCAGGCGGCCGAGCGTTGGGACGAAGCCCTGGCCAACGTGGTCAAGGCGGTCGCCGCCAACCCGGAATCAGCCGAGGCTGCCAGGCTGCGACAGGTGGTCGCGGCGGAGAAGGGAAACGCCGAGCGCTTCGGGGGGCTTCGGCTGGCGGCCGAAGCCAACGACCTGGACGCCTTGAGCCGTGGCGCTGCGGAAATCACCCAAGACAGCGT
>JAEXQJ010000219.1 GCA_023438785.1 Pseudomonadota bacterium | reverse complement strand
CCCTGGCCCCGCGCCCGCGCTGGGCCAGTTCCGCGTGAGCGCCCTGGAAGGCCAGGTCGAGGCCTTGCAGAACGGGCAATGGTACGTGGTGCGTGCCGGCCACTTGCTGTCATCCAAGGACGTCATCCGCACCCACGGCGGTTCGCGAGCCTTCTTGCGCCGAGGCAGCATCGAGATTGAGCTTCCGGAGAACATGGACCTGCGCCTGGACGCCCTGGAGAAGGAGACCGCGAGCCTGGGCCTTCTGCGCGGTGGACGCGTGGCCGCCAACGTGGGCCGGGCGGGCGAGCACGTGGAGATCACGGCGCACCAGACGCGCACGACCAACGTGGGCGCCGCCCGCTTCGTGGTGTCCATGAACGCCTCGGGCCAGGTCAGCGTGGCCGCCACCAAGGGCGAGGCGCGCTTCGAAGCGCAAGGCAAGCGCGTGACCGTCGGCCCGGGCCAGGAGAGCACGGCCCTGCCGGGTCAGGCGCCCAGCGATCCCGAGGCCATCCCGGAGGAGCTTCTGCTCTCGGTGATCTGGCCCGAGGATGACCGGGTGGAACCGCAGAGCAAGCTGCGCGGCAAGGCGCGAGGTTCATCGCGCGTTCGCATTAACGGTGCGGACACCCCCGTGGCCCAGGACGGCAGCTTCGCGGCGCCCATTCCCCTGCACATCGGCCCCAACCGCATCAAGGTGGACGTGGAGGACATCACCGGCCGCAAAAAGTCGCTCGACAAGATCGTTCGCCGCGCAGCGCCCGCCCCCAGTCTCCAGGCCGTGGAGAGGGATCTCTGGAACCGATGATGGCCCGAGCCGCGCGCTTCTGCAGCCTGTTGCTTGCGCTGCTGCTTCCCGCGGCGGCTCGCTCTGCGCCGTCCGAGCCCGAGCCGGCGGTCCTGGTGTCCCTGGCCGAGGTCTCTCCTGTCCTGGGAGTCCACGACGAAACCGAGCTGCGCATCCGCGTGGTCAATGCGCCATCAGGCGAGATGCCCATGCCGCGCATCCTGTGCAGCGAGGGCCACGTCGAGGACCTGGTGCGCGAGGGACCGGCGCGCTTCTCCGGCCGCTACGTGCTGTCGACCAACCGGTTCCCGCGGGTGGCCATTCTGGTGGTCGAATTCGCCATCCAGCCGCGGGTCGCGCGGGCCGTGATGGGCGTGCGTCTGCGGGCAGCGGCCAGCCCTGCCTTCCGCACCGACCCGGGATCGCAGGTCACCATCATCGTGGGCGACAAGGAGTTCGGCCCCGAGTTGGCTGGCCCCGACGGAATGGTGCGCATCCCGGTCGTGGTTCCGCCCGGCATCCAGTTCGGGCAGGTTCGCTCGGTCAACCGGCACGGCCGCGCCAGCGAGCAGCTCCTCGATCTCAAGATCCCGCCCGGGCCGCGCGTGCTCATCGATGCGCCCACCCGAATGCTCGCGGGACACGCGGCCGAGGTGCACGTCTACGCGGTCGAGCCGACGGGACGCCTGGTGGATGGCCGACGAATCGTGCTGAGCGCTTCGTCTGAGCCGGCTCAGGTTCTGGCCTGGGGGCCGGGCGAGGCGACGTTCCTCGTTCGCGCGCCCGCGATCCTCGATCGCAGCAGCGTTCATCTGGATGCGCAGGTCGAGAGCGAGCCCGGGACGCTCACCGGCGCCGACGCGGGCCTGCATCCCACGCCCGCTGCGGAGATCAGCCTGGAGCCGGATGCACCCCGCCTCAGCACGAGTCCCGACGCGAGCGTGCGCGTGTTTTTGGAGGCCCAAGACGCCTTCGGCAATCGCCTGGATCCCGGCCCGGCGGCCGTGTTGGTCGATGGGGCGCCAGCCCAGATCCAATCGACTGAGGACGGGCGCGCCATGGTCCTGGTTCGCCCGCCCATCGTCCTGCAAGGTCAGCAGGCCGTCGAGGTCGAGGCCGTGATGGACCATGGCCACACCGTCGTGCAGATCCCGCTGCAGTATCCGCCGCGCAAGATTCCCCCCTGGTGGACCCAGGTCCCTGCCCCGCGCTACACGCTCACCCCGCGCATGGGTGTGTTCTGGAACCCGCACCAGCTCCCCGGTGCGGCCCTCCTCGTCGAGGGCCTGGCCCACCACGGCCCCTGGCCCAAGGGTCTGGCCTTCGGCGCGGCGCTCGGGCTCGTGCACCAGGAGATCCTGGCCAGCAACGAGCTCGGCGCCTCCCAGGTCAGCCTGGAGCAGGTCCCGCTGCTCGCGCTGGCACGTTACGGGCAACGCCGAGGGCGCCTCATCATGGGCGTGGGCGGCGGCCTGGGCCTGGTGGTCAACTTCGCGCGCCTGCGTTCCTTCCAGACCGACGTTCACGGGCACGGCCTGGGAGTGGCGGCCGAGGCGTCCGCCGAGTTGGGTGTGCTCATGCGTTCCGCGCAGCTCGTGGCCGGCGTGCACTATCTGGCCCTGGGGCTGAGCCGCATGTCAGGTGGCGACGAGATCGTCGGGGATGCGGGCGGACTGATCGGCGACGTGGGCTACCGCCTGGCCTGGTAGGTCAGTGCTCGACGAAGACGGGCACGTATAGGGCCAGCATGGCCGCCGCGATGAGCAGGCCCAAGAACAAAACCGTGGCCGACTGAACCAGGCTCTTGAGCTTGCGCGCCCGACGTTCCAACTCGGCATCGAGCTGGGCGGCCAGCTTGGACAACGCCGGGCCCAGCTCCCCTCGACGTTCCGCGGCCTGCACGGCGTTAAGCTCGCCGCGCGGCACGAGGCCGCCCTCGACCAGCACGCTGGCCGCATCGCGCGCCTGCGCCAATCTGCCCGCCTCGTGAAGCACGGCCCCGCGAACCACCAGGTTGCGTGAGGCGCGCGCCGCCGCCTGCATGGCATCGAACAGCGGCACACCGGCCGTCAGCAGGGCGCCCGCGGCTCGGTTGAAGTCGGCCACGGCCCGCGCCCGGTTGAGCACGCCCAGGACCGGCAGCCGCAGCAGCAGCCTATCGCGCCACAAGATGCCCTTGAGGCGACGGCCGAGCTGCCGCTGTGCTGCCCAGGCGACGACCAGCCCAGCCAGCACGAAGGGGAGCACGGCGCGGATGACCTCGGCGGCACGAAGGCTCGCGTGGGTCAGAGCCGACCACTGGGTGTGCCCCGCCGCGCGCAAGGTCGTCTCGACCCAGGGCGCCGCCAGCCCCACCGCAACCAGGTAGACGAGCAAGGCCACGCCGCCCAGCCGCAAGGGTCGCGGCCCCGCCGCCCGGAACAGCTCATCCATGCGGGCCGAGGTAGTCAGGTAACCGGCCGCCCGCTGGGCCTCGGGCAGGAGACGGCCCCGGGCCTCGCCGCCACCCAGGATGTGGACAAAGATCTCGTCGAAGGCGGGCTGCTCGCGCATGCACGCGGTGAGCGACCGTCCCTTGTCCAGGCCCGCCCTCACGGCCTTGAGCGCCTCGGCCATGGGGCGGCTCTTGCATTCGACGGCAAGCGCGTACAGCGCCGGCCCGACGGCCAGGCCGGCCTTCAGCTTAATCGCTAGCTGCCCGGCCACCCGGGCCGAGTCCCTGCACGAGCCGCCGTCCTGCCGGCGCACCCGACCTGCCGCCGTGAGTTGATGAGCCAAGTTCCGGCCTCCTCAGCTTTCGTCCGAGACGGTCGATCTTGCCCCTAACCGCGTTCGCCGTCACGAAACGCCCGACCGGGCCCAGCGCGGTGTGGCCTACGCGGATCGCTGGCGCGCGGACTCGTAGAGCAGGATGGCGCCCGCCACCGAGGCATTGAGCGATGAGATCTGCCCACGCTGCGGGATCTGGACGATGCCGCCACACCGCCGCGCCACCGCCTCGCGTAGACCGCGCCCCTCGGCGCCCACCACCAGGGCGGAGGGCCCGCGCAGATCGGCCTGGGCCAGGGGTACGCCGCGCTCGGCGGCCGCTCCCCACACGCGAATGCCCTGCTCGCCGAGCCAATCAATGGTGCCCAGCAGGTTGTGCACGCGACAGATCCGCATGCGCTCGCAGGCACCGGCCGACGCCTTGACCACCGCCCCCGTCACGGGGGCCGCGTGCTTGTCGGGGATGATCACGCCATGGGCGCCCAGCACCTCCGCGCTGCGCACCAGGGCGCCCAGATTCTGCGGATCGGTGATGCTGTCGAGGATGAGGAAGAGCGGCGGTTGGCCCGAGGACTGGGCGGCGGCAACCATCTCGTCCATGTGGGCATAGCGGTACTCGCCCGCGATGGCCACGATGCCTTGGTGGGCGGAGGCGCCCGCCAGACCGGCGACCAGGGCGCGCGGCCGAAACTCCACCGTGATGCCCCGATCCTTGGCCGCGGCAACGGCGGCTTCGATCTCCTTGGAGCGGTAGCCGTCGGCCACATAGACCACGGCCACCTCACGGGCGCGAGCCCGGCACAGTTCCTCGACGGGGCGAACCCCGAACACCACGCGTGAGCCGGGACGTTCTTCCACGCTAGTTCCCGACGGCCAGGGCCGCTTCCACTTCCGCCACCACGGCCGAAAACGCCTCGGCCGGGCGGGCCGCGTCGCGAATGGGCCGGCCCACGCCCAGATAATCCGCGCCTGCCGCGATGGCCGAGGCGGGTGTGGCCACTCGCTTCTGATCGCCCAAGGCCGCCCCGGCCGGCCGCACGCCGGGCACCACCAACAGCAACGATGGACAGGCCCGGCGCACGTCTGCCACTTCCTGAGGCGAACACACCACGCCGTTCACGCCCGAGCGCTGGGCCAACTCGGCCCGGCGCACCACCGCCTCGCGCATGGTCCCGTCGATGCCGTCGGCGCGCAGATCATCCTCGGCCAGACTGGTCAGCACGGTCACGCCCAGCAGCTTGGCCCGGCTCGCCGCCGCCTCCACCGCCCGCTTCATCATGGCCGCGCCGCCCGCCGTGTGGATGGTCATCAACTCGGCGCCGAGCCCCAGCGCCGAGGACACGGCACGCGCCACCGTCTCGGGAATGTCGTGCAGCTTGAGATCGAGGAAGATCTTGCCCCCACGGGCCCGCACCGCCTCCAGCGCACGCACGCCCTCGGCCACGAAGAGCTCCAGGCCCACTTTGTAGAAAAGCGGCCGGCCTTCCAGGGCATCCAAGAAGTGCTCGAGCGCCACGAGATCGGGCACGTCGAGGGCCACGATCACGCGTTCGCGGGCCGGAATGGAGGCTCGGGTCACTGCGCGCCCCTACGCTCGGCCTGCACCTTCTCGGCGAGCACGCGGACGACCTCTTCGATCTTCACCTTCTGCACCTCGGGCGAGCGTCGCGCCTTGACCTCGACCACGCCCTCGGCCACGCCCTTCTTCCCGACCGCCACCCGGTAGGGCATGCCGATGAGGTCCGCGTCCTTGAACTTCACGCCCGGCCGCTCGTCGCGGTCGTCGAACAGCACCTCGATGCCCGCCTTCTGCAGCTCGTCGTAGAGGCGATCGGCCACCGCGGCGACCTGGGCATCGCCCGCCTGCAGGGAGACCAGGTTCACCTCGAAGGGCGCGATGGGAACCGGCCACATGATGCCGTCCGCATCGTGGTTCTGCTCGATGGCCGAGGCGGCGATGCGGGTCACGCCGATGCCGTAGCACCCCATGACCATGGGCTTCTCCTTGCCGTCAGCGTCGAGAAAACTGCACTTCATGGGCGCGGAGTACTTGGTGCCCAGGAAGAAGACCTGCCCCACCTCGACGCCGCGATAGCCGGTGAAATGGCCGCCCTCGCAGCGCGGGCACGCATCGCCCACCGCGGCCTGGCGGAAGTCGCCACACTGGGTGGGGGCGAAGTCACGCGCGGAGACCACGTTGCGCAGGTGCAGGTCGGCCGCGTTGCCGCCACACACGAAGGAGGGCAGCGCGCAGACCTCGTTGTCGCAATAGACCGGGATCTTGAGCCCCACCGGACCCGCGAACCCAACCGGCGCGCCCGTGGCTTCCTCCACGGCCTTGTCCGCCGCCAGAACCAGGTCGCGGCAGCCGAGCGCCCGCTTGACCTTGATGTCGTTGGCTGCCCGATCCCCGCGCACCAGCACCGCCACCGGCTTCCCGTCCGCCAAGTAGATGAGCGTCTTGACCACATCCCGCGGCTGCACTCCGAGGAAGGCCGTGACCTCCTCGATGGTTCGCTTGCCCGGCGTGGTCACCTTCTCGACGGCGGGCACGGCACCCGGCGTGCCCGCGGGCGCGGCGATGGGACGAGCGTGCGCCTCCTCCACGTTGGCCGCGTAATCGCATTTGTCGCAGGCCAAGATGGCATCTTCGCCGGTCTCGGTGAGCACCTGGAATTCGTGCGACTGGGAACCACCGATGGCCCCCGTGTCCGCCTCCACCGCGCGAAAAGCCAAACCGCACCTGTTGAAGATGCGGGTGTACGTGTCGTACATGACCTTGTACTCGCGCATGGCGTCCTCGGCGGACACGTGGAACGAGTACGCGTCTTTCATGATGAACTCGCGGCCACGCATGAGGCCGGCCCGGGCGCGCAGCTCGTCCCGGAACTTGGTCTGAATCTGGTACAGGTTGAGCGGCAACTGGCGGTAGCTGCGCACGTCGTGGCGGACCAGATCGACGATGACCTCCTCGTGCGTGGGTCCGATGACGAAGTCCGCGCCCTTGCGGTCCTTGAAGCGCAGGAGCTGATCGCCGTAGTAATCCCAGCGCCCCGACTCTTGCCACAGCTCGGCGGGGATGACGGCCGGCAGGAAGACCTCCTGGGCCCCGGAGCGGTTCATCTCCTCGCGGATGATGCGCTGGATCTTCTGAACCACGCGCCATCCCAAGGGCAAAAACGAGTACACGCCCGCGGCCACCTTGCGCAGATAGCCGCCCCGCACCATCAGGATGTGGGAGGGAACCTCGGCCTCGGCAGGGGCCTCTTTCAGCGTCGGGATCAGACTCTTGGTCAGTCGCATGGCGGAGGGTTCATAACATAGGCGGCTGGGCGAAGGTGAGCCGCCCCTTTCCCAAGCTCGATTTGTCGCCTTGCTCTGGCGCCGGGATTTGCGAAACTTGGGCCGTTGCGGTTGGCGTTGGCTTGGCTTAGCGAGCTCCGAACGAGGGACGGCCGGCAAGCGGCCCACGAGGCAGGAGGGAACGATGCAGCTACGGCACATCCGCCCGGGTTCCGTGGAGTGGAACGACGCCATCACCGACCAGGACGAGCAGGAGGACCAGTTCGGCACCGAGCAGTTCCTCGGGCAGCGCGCCCCGAGAGAAGGTGCGACTCCGCGCGGCCGCGACCGCCAGGCGCACGAGGCCGAGAGCAGCGGGAACTGAGCCGGGGGCCGGGAACGCCCAGTCGACGGCCGAGACGGAGTGTCGTAGAACCGGCCGCATGCGCGCTTGGGCGTTCACGGCCATCATGCTCGCCGGCTGTGCGAGCGGATTGGTCCGAGCCGAACAGGAACGTCGACCGGTCGATCCGGCTTCGCTGGACGCGGGCTTGGATCCCGATGCGTCACAGGACGGGGGCGACGCGGACTTCCGCGCGGCCGCCAACCAGGCTCTGGGGACCGACCCAGCCTCAGCCCGCGCCGCCCTGCAGGCCTTCCTCGATGACCACCCGGATCACTCCAGTCGCACGGCCGCGGCGGCGCTGTTGGCGCGCGTCGATTTGGGGGCCGGCGATGCCAAGGGCGCCCTGGCCACCCTGCAGAAATACGCGCCCGGGGCACAGACCGCCGACGTGCAGTTCCTGACCGCTATGGCGCAGGTCCGCCTCGGCAAGTGGCAGGCGGCCCTGGCGGTCCTGCGCAGCTTCTCGGCTGCCGGAGCCCCGGCCATCGGCGGCGTGAAAGATCCCGACGGAGATGCGCTGCTACGCGCGGCGACCGCCGACGCCCTGGCCCAGGCCGGCGACGCGGCCGGTGCCATCGACGCGTGGGATTACTACCTGCAGGACGATCGCCTCCGCGCCCACGAACGAGCCTTTGCGCGCCGTCGCGCCGAGGAGTTGGCGAGCACCGTGTCCCCCGAGGCGGCCCTCAAGGCCATGAACGGCAAGCACAGCCCCCTCACCCGCGGCGTGTTGGGTGCCAAGGCGGCGGCCTTTTTGCGCGCCCGCGGTGATGAGGCGGGCGCCACCAAACTCGAACGAGACACGGGCGCGGTGCGACCGGCTCTGACCGTCGATCCCGGCTCGTCGCCCGCCAGCCCCGGCGATCCACAACGCTTCGGCTTGGCTGTCCCCCTTTCGGGACCCCAGGCGAGGTTGGGAGAGGTGGTCCTGCGCAGCGCTGCTCTGGTGGTCGGCAGCCCCGCGGCCAGCGGTCAGCCCTCGCCGTACCACCTCCTCGTGCGTGACAGCGCTGCGCCGGCAGACCGGGCCCCGGCCGGGCCTTCCTCCGCCGTGTGGGGCCTTTCGCACGACGAGGGGGCCGTCGGCATCGTGGGCATGCCCGACGCCCGCGCCGTCGAGCTGGCCACGCGCGAGGGCCTCCCTTTTCTCGTGCTGGACGAACGCGCCCCGGGTGCGCACACCACCGCCTTCCAACTCATTCACTCTCCCGAGGCGCGCGCCGCCGCCTTGGCCAGCCAGGCCTTGCAACTGGGCGCCCGACGTTTCGCCATCCTGGGCCCCGACACGGGCAGTGGGAAGCGACTCGCCGCGGCCTTCCGCGACAGGATGCTCCAAGGGGGCGCGACCCAGGCGGCGTCGGTCCTCTACCCGCCCAAATCCACCGCCTTCTCCTCGCAGGTCAAGCAGCTCCGAAGCACGCCTTTCGATGTGCTCTTCATTCCGGACGACGCCGCGCGCCTGGAGCTGATCGCGCCGGCATTGGCGGTGGCGGACATCTGGCCGCGCCAGCCGCGGGTCTTCGGCGCATCGAGCCTGGCCGCGAAGGTGAGCACCGGCCGCCGCGAGGTCCTCTTGGCGTCCACCGCGCTCAGCCTCTCGCAGCGCCTGCTGCAAAACGCCGAACGCTATGTCCAGGGCGCCATGCTCTGCCCCGGCTACTATCCGGCGGAAGACGTGCGCGGGGGCAGCTTCGCAAGCCGCTTCCGCGAACTCTACGGCGCGGCCCCCAGCGCGGCCGATGCCTATGGCTATGACGGCATGGCCATCCTGCGCTCGGCCGTGGAGCGCGGCGCCCGAACCAAGGCCGACGTCCTGCGATTGCTGTCCCAGGAGACGTTCCAAGGCGTGACCGGCGATGTTCGCTTCGGACCCGATCACGCGCGCACCGATTCCCCCACGGTCTACGTGGTGGAAGGCGACAGCATCCGCCCCCTGCGCTGATCGCCGGCCCGAACGGCGACGTGGAGACTTTCACTACGGGCTGATAGCGTTCGACCATGGCCGCCCGGAACGACGCTGATCTGCTGCACGAAATCGAGAACGGCGAAATTGCCCCCGTTTACGTGCTGTACGGACCCGAGCGCTACCTGGTGGACCGCTGCCTGGCGGCCCTGCGGTCGCAGGTCCTGGGCACGAAGGCCGAGGCGGCCGCAGCCTTCGACTGCGATCTCTATGACCTCAAGGAAGCGCCCCTGGCCCAGGCCGTGGCCACCGCGCGCACCTTGCCCATGTTTGCCAAACGGCGACTCGTCATCTGCCGCGGGCTGGACACGGTGAAGGCCGACGATATGGGGCCCCTGGTCGCCTACCTGGCCGACCCGAATCCCCGCTCCTGTCTGATCCTGCTGGCGGGCGAGAAGGTGGACGGCCGGCTGCGCGCCTTCCAGGCGCTCAAGAAGAAGGGCTTTCTGCACGAGTTCGCCCGCCTCAAGGACCGCGAGTTGGCGTCGTGGGTCGCTCGCGAGGCCAAGCGGCGGGGCGCATCCATGGACGCGGACGCGGCGGATGCCCTGGCCGACGCGGCAGGTCCGGATTTGGGTCGGCTGTCGCAAGCCATCGAGCAACTGGAGCTCTACGCCGGCAAGGGAGCACGCATCACGCGCGCCCAGGTGGAGGAGCTGATCCCGGAAACCCGAGAACGCAGCGTCTTCGAGCTGACCAAGGCCATCGGCGCCGGCGAGGTCGCGCGGGCCCTCGGCTTGCTCACCAACATGCTCCGCAACCGCCAGTCGCCCTTGGCCATCCAGGCCATGCTCCTGCGCCAGTTGCGCCAGATCTGGCGCGCCAAGGAGTTGGGCGCCGCCGGGGTGAACCGGAACGAGATCGCCAGCGCCATCGGGTTGCCGCCCTACTTCCTGGACGACGTCCTGGCGCCGGCCCGGCGCATGTCGACGCTCGCGCTCAAGCGCAGCTTCGACCGCCTGTACGTGGCGGACAGGCGGTTCAAGTCCACGCGCGCCGATCTGCACGACGCACAGATCACACGGCTGGTGCGCCAGTTGGCAGAGGACGCCCGGCGCTAGGATGACCGAGCGCGAAGCGCGGAATACCGGATTCGAGCGAGCAACGGCGCGACGAACGCTCCGACACACGAGGCCGGAGCGTAAGCGCTAAGGGACGCTACTTCGCGACCTTGTTGACCGCGACAGTCAGACGCGAAACCGAGCGCGAAGCAGCCTGCTTCTTGATGACGCCCTTCTGTCCCAGGCGGCTGATGAGGGTGACGGCCGGCTTGAGCAGCGCCTTGGCCTTCTCCGGATCCTTGGCCGCCACGGCAGCACGCAGCTTCTTGGTCGCCGTGCGCATGGCGGCCTTCTGGGCCGTGTTGCGCGTCTGGTGCTTCGCGCGCTGCCGATTCTTCTTCTCCGCTGACTTGATGTTGGCCATTTTGAAGGGGTCGGATTTTGCTGGTCCAACCAGCTGGTGTCAAGAGAGATGGAGCTCTGGGCTCTCCATCTCTGGGTTGAGATCGACTACTCGATATCGCTGCCCAGACCGCCCCCGGATCGCGACTTGGACGGTGCGGGAGAAGGAACGGTGATGTTGCCGCCACCGCGGCGCTCGCCCGGCTTGTGGACCTCCTGGCCGGTGATGCGATCGATGACATTGTCGTTCTCGTCGCGATCGCTGGGCTTATCGGAAATCAGGGTGTCCACCACCGAGCCCGAAACCTGGCTCGCGGCGGCCCTCCTGGCCTCGGCGGTACGCCTTTCCACGGCGCCGTCGTACACCACCAGGCAGAACACATCGTAGAACTCGGAGCGATCGACCAAGCGCAGACCGTCGCCCGTCGTGGAGCCCCAAAGGAAGTGGTCCAGTTTCTTCTCCTGGACGCCGTGAGTGTTGCGCATGACGTACACCGGCTGGGCGCGGCCGAACTTGGCCTGCATGCCGGCCCCGAAGTCCTCGAAGCTCTTGCCCGCCAGCATCTCCTTGTCGAAGGCGATGAACATCTTGTACAGCTTGTCGTCGACGAAGAAGAAGTAGCGCGTCGAGGTCTTCTCCTTCGCGAACACCATCGACTGGCCCGCGTTCTGCGTGATCTCCTGATCGATGATCGACACGTCCCAACCGGTTCGCTGGCCGTCGAACTTGACGAAGTTCTTGTCGGCCTTGGCGATCTCGCCGCGCAGTTGCTTCCGCAAGGCGTCGTTGCGCGACGGATCCGCGGCCGACTTCTCCAGCCTCTCGGTGTAGGTGGCCGTGATCCGTTCATGAATCTTGTCGATGACCTGCTTGGAGGCCATGCCCCACTTGTAGTCACCCTTCAGCTCGGCGATCTGCTCAGTGGACGCCGCGGGCGCCGGGCCCACCTTCTCGACGGCGGTCTTGCCTTTCTTGCCCTTCTTACCCTTGGCCGCCATGGCCGAGGGCGCTGATGCGGCCAGGAACAGCGTTGCCATCAAGAAAACGCCGAGCTTCTTCATCTGAGATCTCCTGTGAGTTCGTGCCCAGGCCGGAGATGCGGGACCCGCGCACGCGGCCCCCTCGTCTCCCGAGATTCCGGCGATTTTCTAGCACCGGTCCGATGGCCTTCACAACCGGTCAATGGCTTGGAGGTTCACTTGCTCTCGGTCACCTCGCCACCTTGCGGACGGGCCGGGGCCCCCACCGCCGTCTCCATGAGGTCGTCCAGGCCCTCGTCAGTACCAGAGCTGCGCGATCTGGGCAGGCGCAGATCGGCCTGCCCGGTCTTCAGGTCGTCCTGGACGCTGCGGGAGTACTCGGATTCCTGACCCGGGCCCGAGTAGTCGATCCAGAAGGCCGACTTGCCGGTCCTCACATCCAGGTGAACGAACGACGAGTTGGGATAGTAGCCCACGCCCACGTGCTTGAACGTCTGGCGCAGGTAATCGCGCAGTACCGCGTTGGACACGCCCGACACGTGGAAATCGCAGGCCAACCCCTTCTTGTGCGGACTTTTGGGATTGCGCGCGACCTTGGGGTTGCGGTACCCGGCGACCACCTCCAGACGGCGCCCCTCGTAATGGCGCCCCACCTGGTACAGGAGCCGCGGCAGGCGGGGGTCCATGCGGTGCAGGGTGTTGGTGTGGTGGCAGCGCATGAAGCGCTGGAAGCGCTTCTGCCAGCCGCGGATGGGCCGCCCACGCTCGTCGGCGAAACGCAGCTTGAGGGTCTCGCGCGTGTTGACGTGGAAGAGCTGAACGGGCGGGTTTCGCGGCGGCCTGCGCACCACGCCCCTGGGACCGCCCCTCCGTGCGGGCGTCACGGCCTTGGCCGCTCGCGCCGAGGGCATCGCGGGCCCGCCGTCTCGCGTCGCAGCCTGGCCGACGGACGGCCAGCACAACAGCAGCAGGAGAGCCGCGCGTCCGAGCAGTGCAACCACGGTGGCCTATGATGGTCGTTCTGGCCCGCCGCCCGTCAACTTCTTTTGGAGTTGGGACAACAGATCCCAAGCCTGCCGCGGCGAGAGGCCATCCAGGTCGGCGCCGCGCAGGGCATCCAGCACCTCCACGTCGCGCGCGGGGGTGGCGGCCTTGTGCGCCGGCGCCTCGAACAAGCCGAGTTGGGGTGCCTCGCCTTGCCCCGGCAGCGCAGGATGTGGCTCGCTGGCACGGGCCGCGGGGCTGGCGGCATCGACCTCCAGCCGCTGCAAAATGGCGCGCGCACGGGCCACCACCGAGGCGGGCAAACCGGCCAGCTTGGCCACTTCAATGCCGAACGACCGACTGGTCCCACCTGCCGTGAGCTTGCGCAGGAACACCACTTCACCCTTCCACTCGCGCGCCGCCACGCTCACGTTGCGCACGCGCGGGTGCGACTCGGGAAGGGCGCACAGCTCGTGATAGTGCGTGGCGAACAAGGTGCGCGCCTTGAGCTTGTCATGCAGGTGCTCGGCCACGGCCCAGGCAATGGACACGCCGTCGTAGGTCGAGGTGCCGCGGCCGATCTCGTCGAGGATGACCAAGCTGCGTCGGGTGGCGTGGCGCAAGATGTGGGCCGTCTCGCGCATCTCGAGGAGAAAAGTCGATTCGCCTCGGGCCAGGTTGTCGCCCGCCCCGACGCGCGTGAAGACGCGATCACAGATCCCGACCCGCGCCTGCCGCGCCGGAACGAAGCTGCCCATTTGGGCCAGGATGACGGCCAAGGCCACCTGGCGGATGAGTGTGGACTTGCCGGCCATGTTGGGCCCCGTCACCAGCAGGATCTGATCACCGTTGTTGTCCAGACGCACGTCGTTGGGCACGAACCCACCCGTGGCGGCCAGGCGCTCGACCACCGGGTGGCGACTGTCGACCAGTTCCAGGACCTCGGAGTCATCCACGTCGGGCCGGCAGTAACCGTGGCGATGGGCCTGCTCGGCCAGGCCGGCCAGCACATCCACCGCCGCCACCCTTCCGGCCAGGGTCAGCAGGCGCGCGGTCGCCGCGCCCACCTCCTCGCGCAAGGCCGTGAAGATGAACACTTCGAGGGCGATCCGCCGCTCGTCGGCGGAGAGGATCTTGGCCTCGTAGTCCGCCAACTCGGGGGTGACGAAGCGCTCAGCGTTGGCCACCGTCTGCTTGCGCTGGTACTCGGCGGGCACGTTGGCCAAATGGGCACGCGTGATCTCGATGTAGTAGCCGAAGACGTTGTTGTACTTGACCTTCAGCGACGGGATCCCCGTGCGCTCACGCTCGCGGGCCTCGATCTCCAGAATGCGGCCGCGCCCGCCCGAGGCGATCTCGCGAAGCTCGTCCAACTCGCTGGACACGCCGGCCCGGACGAAGCCGCCATCCTTGGTCATCGCGGGAGCGTTGTCTTCCAGGGTGGCGCCGATCCGGGCCGCCAGGTCCTGGGCCAGGTCCGTGCCCAGCTCCAACATGTCCGCGGCCGAGGCGTCGGCCAAGGGATCGGATGCGCCGCGCAGGGCCTCCTGCAGCTCGGGAAGCCGAGACAGCGAGCGTCCCAGGACCACCAAATCGCGTGGCGAGGCCACCCCCAAACGAGCGCGACTGGTCAGGCGTTCCATGTCGCCCAGCTCGGCCAGGACCTTGCGGGCCGCTTCGCGCGCCGATTGGCGATCCACCAGTCGCTCCACCGCGTCCTGGCGCCGCCGGATGGGAGCGATGTCCATGAGCGGGAAGAGCAGCCAGCGTCGCAGGAGGCGCCCGCCCATGGCCGTGGCGGTGGCATCCAGCGCCTCGAGCAGCGAGCCCGCGCGCTTGCGCTCTTGCATGGTCTCCGTCAATTCCAGGTGCGAGCGGGCCTGCTCGTCGATGACCAGGAATTCATTGCGCTGGAAGAGCTCCAGACGCGAAACCGGCAAGGGCGCGGCGATCTGAGTCGCGCGCACATAGCGCAGGACCCGGGCGGCCGCGCAAGCCGCCTCGGCAGCGCGTTCCAGGGCCTCTCGATCCACGCCCTCGCCCAGCGCCTCACTCAACGACGCCAGAGCGGCGGGCTCATCGTCCACCGAGATGGGCGTCTGGGCTAGGCGGGGATAGGCGCGTCGGACCAAACCGGCCAGCTCCGCGTCTTCGCGGGCCAGCAAGAGCTCGCGCGGCTCGACCCGTGCCAGCTCGTCGAGCAGCCCCTCTGTCGTCGCGGCCAAGGTGGCGCGGAAGTCGCCCGTGGTCACGTCGATGAACGCCAATCCGAAGCCGTCCCGCGCTGCCCCCGCCACGGCGGCCACGTAGTTGGGCGCCCGCGGCTCCAGCGATTCCTCGTCGAGAATCACCCCCGGCGTGACGATGCGGACCACGCCACGCTTGACGATCCCCTTGGTGACCTTGGGATCCTCAAGCTGCTCGCAGATGGCGACCCGATGGCCCAACTCGGTCAGCCGGGCCACGTAGGCGCGCGCGGCGTGATGGGGCACGCCGCACATAGGGACGGGATCCTCCTTGCCCTTGTCCCGGGTCGTCAGCGTGAGCGACAAGGCTCGCGAGACGTAGACCGCGTCCTCGAAGAACATCTCGTAGAAGTCCCCGAGGCGAAAAAACAAGATGGCGTCCGGGTACCTCGACTTCACATCGAGGTACTGACGCATCAGTCCGGTGGAGGCCTGGTCCCCTGTTCGTCGAGGGGCAGAGCTGCCGCTATTCGGTTCGCCGCTCACGTCACAGATGACCTGCGCGGAAGGCCGAAGAGCGGGCTATTCCTTGGCGGCCGGAGCAGAAGCGGCGCGCGTCTTCTTCGGCGCCTTGGCCGGAGTGCGAGCGGCCTTGGTCTCGGCCTTTTGTCGCTTAACCCGAGCCTTGAGCTTCTTCTGGCTGACCTTACGGCGCATCTTCATCGAACGGCGATTGTCGTGCTTGCCCATGCGGGTGTGCACTATTCGGGTTGAGGCGGTCTATGTCAAGGGCGAGAGCGCACGTGAGCCCTTCGCCGCGCCCGAGTCGCGCTCATTTCCAGGGCGGCGACTCGAAAACCACCCGCGCCGGCAGCCCGGACCCGCCACCGCGAATCAGGACCTCGCGCCCTACCGGCACGGCCGAGGACAACAGGGCCAGGGCGAGGGCGGGCTGCCCCGGCAGGCGGCCCACGCTGGTCACCTTGCCTGCACCGGCGGCGCCGCCCACGTCGTCGCCGGGCGCGGGCACCCCCTCGCCCAACAGGCGCAAGCCAGTCAGCCGGCGGCGCACCAAACCTCGGTCGCGCATGCGCACGATGGTCTCCTGCCCCAGGTAGCAGCCCTTGCCGTGATCGATGGCCGCGCCCAGGCCCACCTCCACCGGGAAGGCCCCCGGCACCACCTCGGCGCCGAAGCGCGGTTCGCCGGCCTGGATGCGCAGACCCTGCGCCAACTCGGGGTCGAGGCGGGCGATCCGCGGTTCGAGAGCAGCAGCCACCGCCCCCACCATGGCGCGCGATCCCCCCAGCCACAGCCCGTCGTCACCACCGGTACGGCCGCGCACCAGCCACAGCGCGCCCGCGGGTCCGGTCACCTCCGCGTGCGACCAGGGGGCGGCTTGGGCAAAGCCGGCCGGCACCTGCACGCCCACCGAGGCCAACGCCGCCTCCGCCTGCGGCCCGTGCACGCCGAGCAAGGCGAATTCGGGCTGGGCCGCGGCCGCGAAGTCGTCCATCACGGCATAGCGGTTGAGGCCCGCCGCGGTGGACTGGGCCAGGCCCACCGGGACCAGCACGAGGAAATCCTGCGGCCGCGCGAAGAGGCGCAACTCGCTGAGCACGTGCCCTTTGCTATCGAGAAAGAGCGAGTGTCCCCCCTGCCCGACCCCGATGCCCTGCACGCTGCCCGTGGTCATTCGGTGCAGAAATGACACCCGGTCAGCCCCGGTGGCGCTCATCGCCTCCCAATGGCCCACATCGACCATCACCGCGGCTTCGCGCAGAGCGCGCAGTTGTCCCTCGGGCTCCATGGTCTGCATTTTGAGTGCGGTAGCACGCGGCATCTCCTCGGTCAAACGTGTACACTTCGGGGCGTCATGAGCCACTCTCGTCGCTGGGGACTCCTGTTCAGCGCCTTCGCCACGCTGGGCGCCGTGCACATGCCAAGTGCTGCGAGCTGGGCCAAACCGTACCGACTAAGCGAGCTGCTGGACATGGCCCGCCAGGGCAACCCGGGTGTGGCAGCGGCGGCGCAGGCCACCGCGGGCGTGGAGGCGCAACTCGAAGAAGCGGAACGCATGAAGTGGCCCTCCGGCGAGCTCACGTCGGTGCTGGCGCCCATGACGGAGGTCAAGTGCAGCACCGGGGATGAGGCCCTGGACAGCCTGGGCAAGGACTACCGGCTCGACCACTGCTGGAACACCAACTTCTCCTTCGAGAGCGACCAGATGTTCAAGGCCATCACGAACATCAAGGGCGTCTTCACGCGCACGGAATTCAAGTTGGTCCAGCCCATCTACACCTTCGGCAAACTGGCAGCGGGAGAGGCCGCGGCCACCCAGGGGGTGGAGGCGTCGCGCGGGCGGGAAGCCGGGGCCGTGGCGGACGTGGAACAGAAGGTGCGCAAGGCCTACTGGGGCGCCAAGCTGGCGCGCGAGCTCCAGAGCACCCTGAAGGAGGGCCTGGACTACCTGGATGAGGCCCAGAAGAAGATCGAGGAGGAGTTAGCCGAGGGTTCGGGCGACGCCTCGGTCACCGATCGCCTACGCCTGCGCGCCGTGCGCGCCGAGGTGGAGGCGCGCATGCTGGAGGCCCAGCGTGGGGCCGATCTGGCCAGGGCCGGATTGCGCACGCTCATCGGGGCGAACGCCCCCGCGGATCTGGACGTGGACGATGGCGAATTGGAGGCGCTCTCCATCCCCAGTCGCCCCCTGGCCCACTACACACAGGCCGCCGTGAGCTACCGCCCCGAGGTCCAGGCACTGGAGCACCTGGCCGCGACCAAGCGCGCCTTGGCGGATTTGGAGTGGCGGCGCCAGTATCCGGATCTGGCCATGGTCTTTACGGCCCGGTACGCCTACGCCAATTCCGTCGATCACCCCAACAACGCCTTCTTCGACAACCCCTACAACTCGGCGGGAGCCGGCATCGCGGCTCTCCTGCGCATGCCCCTGGACCTGGGCCCCAAGAATGCCCGCGCCCACCGTTTCGCGGCTGAGGCCTCGGAGGCGGACCTGAAGCGTCAGGAGGCCCTGGACGGCATCGCCTTCGAGGTCGAGAAGACCTACAGCGAGCTGCAGGAATCGGCCCGGCGCATCAAGACGGTGCAGAAGGGTGAAAAGGCCAGCCGGCAGTGGATCGCCGCCATCATGCAGAACATGGCCGTGGGTGTCGCGGAGGCCAAGGACTTCTCGGATGCCCTGCTGGCCTTCTTCCAGGCCCGGGTTCGCTACCTGCAAAGCATCTATGACTTCAACGTGGCGGTGGCTGACCTGAGCCGCGCAACGGGCACCGACGTCAGCGCCCCGTGACTCACGAGTGAGCAGCCGGCCGTGATATGCTGAATTCCGCGGTCGCCGCCCCCGGCTGACCGGAGCGCCCGCAGGGGCCAGAGCGGATCTCGGCTCGCATGGAGCACCCGAACAAGCCACGGCCCGACGATGCCGGTCAGAAGGCGCCGGCGGGGCGTATTACGGGCACGAGGAGAACCGCGTCGACGTCACGCCCCAACCACTTTCCCCTCCGCTGCTATGGCCGCTACATTCTGATCGAGCGCCTCGGCGCGGGCGGCATGGCCGAGGTCTTCCGCGCCCTGGCCACCGGACCCGGCCTGTTCCGCCGGCAGGTGGTCATCAAACGCATCCTGCCCCAGTTCTCGCACGAGCCCCGCTTCATCCGCATGTTCATGGACGAGGCGACCATCTCGGGCCGCCTGCAGCACCCCAACATCGTCCAGGTCCACGACTTCGGTGAGGAAGACAGCGCCTTCTTCCTGGTCATGGAGTACGTCCATGGCGCGGTGCTGGTGAACATCCTGGGCCGCCTGCAACGCGATAACCGCCTGATGCCGGCCAACGTGGTGGCGGAAATCGGGCGGCAAGCCTGCCTGGGTCTGGCCCACGCCCACATCTTGGCCGACGCGGACGGAACGCCACTCAACATCGTCCACCGGGACATCTCGCCGTCAAACCTCATGGTGTCGTTCGCCGGGGCGGTGAAGGTGCTCGACTTCGGAATCGCGAAGATGGTGGCCAACCTTCGCCTCACCGAGACGACGGGGACCCATCAGTTCAAGGGCAAGGCGGCCTATCTCGCGCCCGAGCAGTGCCGAGGCGACGAGTTCGACGCCCGGGCTGACATCTTCGCCCTGGGAATCGTGTTGCACGAGGCGCTGACCGGCAAACGCCTCTTCCGCACGGATAGCCCCAGCGAGACGGCATCGCTCATCCTCAACATGGAGATCCCCAAGCCGTCGACCCTGAACAAGGTCGTGCCGCCGGCTTTGGACGCCATCGTGATGCGTGCCCTGGAGCGCGACGTGAAGCTGCGCTACCAGAACGCCACCCAGATGGCACGCGCGCTGGACGCCTTCCTGGCCGACCGGCGCTTCTCCAGCCAGGCCCTGCAACACTTCATGGCCGAGCTGTTCGAGGGGGAGACGGCCGAGCCGCCCCAGCCTTCGGACGCCGAAATTCAGGCTGTGCTCGACAGCGCCGCCCGCGAACGTGCCGAGGCCGCGCCGCCGCCCGTGCCGATGGCGCCCATGCCCACCGGGCCCATGTCGGGGCCCATTCCCATGTCGCCGGAGGAGGCCGCCATGGTGGCGCGTACCAGCGCCGGCATGATGGCCGTGGCCGCTCCGGTGCCCCAGCGCATGAAGCCGCTTCGCGTGGCGGGATTGGTCCTGTGGGCCATCCTGCTGGGCCTGGGTGTCATGGCCCTGGTCATGGTTTGGCGGCCCGGGCGCTCGGGCCACGCTCCGGCTACCCGCCCCACGCCGCTCGCCCCCTCCGAACCATCCGCCGCCCCGCCCGTACGGCCGCGCCCCGAGGCGATTCCCCTGCCCTCGCCAAGCGCCCCCGCGGCCGATCCCGCCGCCGCTCGCCCGGCCGATTTGGTCCAGCTCACCGTCACGTCGCTGCCCTCCGGCGCGGACGTGGTGCGGCTTTCGACCAAGCGGATCCTCGGCCAGACGCCACTGGTCTTTTCGGAGCCGCGGGGCCAACACCCGGTGGAGTTGCAGATCAGCAAGGCCGGCTTCACGGCCGTCGGTCTGCAAATCGTTCCCGACGGAGATCACTCGTTGGTGGTCACGCTCTCGCCGCAACCGGCGGCCAAGAAAGCCGCCAGCGCCAAGATAGCCCCGGCCGCGGAGGAGGGTCAGGAGGAGCCCGCTGCCGCCCCGGCCGAGCCGGTGGTTCGGGATGAGTTCACCGATGACCCGGCAGAATCCGAGCCAGCCAAGCCTGAGGCCAAGCGGCCGGCGCGGGGCAAGGCCGTGAAGGCCACCGAGCCTCCGCCCGAGCCCAAAGCCACCGCGCCAGCGCCGGACCCCTTCTTGGATGACTGAATCTTAAGCCGCGGAGCGCTGGGAGCGGCCGGGTTGCACGGCGGAGATGAACTTCACGGAGCGGTGGTCTTCCTCGGCGCGACGAAGCAGCCACTCGGTCTCGAAGAGCACCAGCGGCCGGCCCTCCACGTCGGTGACACAGCTTTGCCGACCCGGCAGCTCCAGCTTGTCGAAGTCCAGGCCGTCGCCCTCGATCCAGCGCGCGTAGCGGTAGGGCAGACGCTCGAAGCCCACGCGCACGCCGTATTCGCCGCGCAGGCGGTGCTCGATGACCTCGAACTGCAAAACGCCGACCGCGCCCAAGATGGGATCGCGTTCCATGCGTTGGCGATCGAAGAAGAGCTGGACCGCGCCCTCCTCCGAGAGCTGCTCCAGTCCCTTCTTGAGCTGCTTGCGCTTCAGAGGGTCATCCAGGCGCACGCGCACGAAGTGTTCCGGCGAGAAGCGCGGAATACCTTCAAATTCCATGGGCTGGGCCTCACATAGGCTGTCGCCGATGCGCAGGATGCCGGGATCCCACAGGCCCAGGATGTCGCCCGAGTAGGCCTCGTCGACCACGGTGCGCGTCTGGGCCATGAACTGCACCGAACGCGAGAGCGTGAGAGGCTTGCCCGTGCGCACGTGCTTGACCTCCATGCCACGCGTGAAGCGGCCGCTGCAGATGCGGATGAACGCGATGCGGTCGCGGTGCTGCGGATCCATGTTCGCCTGGATCTTGAAGACGAAGCCTGAAAAGCTCGGCGCGTCCGGGGCCAGCGAGCCCGCCGAGGTGTGACGCACGCGCGGCGGCGGGGCCAACTCGGCAAAATGGTCGAGCAGCGGCTCCAATCCGCAGTTCGTCATGGCACTGCCGAAGAACACGGGGGTGACCTGACCGGCCAGGAAGCTCTCGCGATCGAAGGGGTTGCCCGCGGTCTCCAGCAGCTCCAACTCCTCGCGCAGGCGCTCCAGTTGGCCGGGACTCACGGTCTCGCGCAGCTCGGGATCGTCCCACCCGGCCTGCCGCATGCCGATGCGTTGGCTGCGGGCGCCGCCTTCGAACAAGAGCAACGCGCGCTTCCAGCGGTCGTAGACGCCCGACAAGGAACGCCCCGAGCCCACGGGCCAGTTGGCGGGCGTGCAGGGAATGCCCAACACACGCTCGATCTCGTCGAGCAGCTCGAAAGGATCCTTGCCGTCGCGGTCGAGCTTATTGACGAAGGTCACGATGGGGATGCCGCGCATACGGCACACCTGGAACAGCTTGATGGTCTGCGGCTCCACGCCCTTGACGCAATCGATGAGCATGATGGCCGTGTCGGCGGCCGCCAGCGTGCGGTAGGTATCCTCGGAGAAATCGTTGTGGCCGGGCGTGTCGAGCAGGTTCATGCGGCAGCCCGCGTAGTCGAATTGCAGGACGCTGCTCGATACGGAGATGCCGCGCTGGCGCTCGATCTCCATCCAGTCGCTGGTGGTGTGGCGGCCATCGCCGCGCGCACGCACCGATCCCGCCACGTGCACGGCTCCGCCGTACAGGAGGAGCTTCTCGGTCAAGGTGGTCTTGCCCGCGTCGGGGTGCGAGATGATGGCGAAGGTGCGGCGCGACGATACTTCAGCGCGCAAACGATTGAGCTGCTCGTCCATCGGAGCTGCGTAACGTAGCAGGCGCGGCGGCCAATGGACGCGCTTTTCTCGCCCGCGGGCCAGCCCCCACGCGGACTAGATTCCCAGGAACAGGCGCGTGCCGAAGTTGGGCTCCAGGTCGGAGGCGAGGATCTTGCCCGCCGCGGCTTTGGTGTCGTACTCCACGCGCTTGAACTCGAAGGTCTTGGTCTCGGTGTCGAAGACGGTGTAGCTGGCGCGCGGATCGAAGTCGCGCGGCTGCCCCACCGAGCCCACGCTGACGATGTACTTCCAGCCGGGCCGCAGTTGGAACTTCAGCGTCACGACCTCTTGCGCGCCCGAGTAGGCGGGGTTGACGGCGAAGGCCTTGCAAAGGTGCGAATGGCCGATGACCGTGAGCTGCGGCAATTGGTCCCAGATGCTCAGGCACTGGGCCGCTTGGTCGCGCGCGAAGATGTAGTCGAACTCCTGAATGCTGATGGGCGAGCCGTGGCAGAAGAGGATGTCGTTCTCGCGATACTCGTAGGGGAGGCTCTTGAGCCACTCCATGTTCTCGGGCGCCAGGGCTTGGGCGTGTTTGTCCAGGGCGTGGCGGGCAGCGTAGTAGTAGTACGAGTAGTCCATGCGGCCTGCCACCGCGGCATCGTGGTTGCCCAGCACGGCCTGCGCCACCTTGGCGCGCATCATGGTGCACGCTTCGTTGGGAATGGCGCCGTACCCGACGGTGTCCCCCAGGCAGTAGTAAACATCGATATTTTCCTTCCGATACGCCTCGAGGACCGCGGACAAGGCCTCCAGGTTCGCATGGATGTCGCTGAAAATACCGATCCGCATGGACCTGACAAGGTAGGCCGCCTTTGTCCTTCCGTGAAGCGGATTTGTGGTTATGTGCGGGTACAGGCGGCAGG
>JAEXQJ010000188.1 GCA_023438785.1 Pseudomonadota bacterium | reverse complement strand
GCTTTCTCTTGGGCGGCCAGCGCGCTCCGGTCGTCCGGGGCCGTGTCGGCCGAGCCCGCGTCGAGAACCGGGGAGGCCGCGGGCTCAGGCGGGGTAGGATCTGGCGCGGGGGCCGGCGGCGCGACCGGCGCCAGGGGCTTGGTGACCTTGGACACGCGAGCCGTCGAGATCGCGCTGGGGGCCAGGGGCGGGGCCTCGCGGTCGCTGAGCGTCCAGAAGGCCAACCCCGCCGATGCCAGCGCGCCCACGCCCAGCAGGAGGTACAGGCCGCCACGGCGCGAGCGGGGCGCGGTCTGGGGCGGGTTGGGCGCGGCAGGGGAGGAGGCGTGCAGGGTCGCCATGTACGCGGGCGTGGCGGCCAGGGTGGGCTGGGTCGGTCGCACAGGGCCCTCGGCGGGGGCGACCAACTCTTCGGATTGGTCGAAGATCAGGTCGGCCCCGTCCAGGAGATCCACCGGTTCCGACTGGGCGGGCGGGCTCACCTGCGTCTGTTGCCGCGAGATGGGCAGCATCTTGTCCATCTGCTGCAGGTCGGCCAGCCAGCGCTTGAGCTCGGTTTGGCCCGCGGGCCGAAAGGCGGAGCGCTGCACGGCCTCGATGTCGACCAGCATGTCCTCCGCGCTCTGGTAGCGGTCGGCGGGCGCGGCGCGCATGGCGTGCTCGATGATGCGCGCGAATTCCGGGGCCAGGCCTGGTGCGGCCTCGGCCGGCGGCGTGAACTTGCACTGGCGAACGCGCAGAATGCCCTCCAGATCGGTGGGCGCCTCGAAGGGCTTCTTTCCTGTCGCCAAGACATAGAGCACGGTGCCCAGCGAGAAGAGATCCGAGCGGGCATCCACCGCCGTGCCCGAGGCTTGCTCGGGCGACATGAAGGCCAGCTTGCCCTTGATGATCCCGTGGCCGGTCTGCTCGCGGCGGCCCATGGCTTTGGCGATGCCGAAGTCGGTGAGTTTGACCTCACCCTGCTCGCTGATGAGCACGTTGTGCGGGCTCACGTCGCGGTGGACGATGCCGAGCGGCTGGCCATCGCGCACCTTCGCGTGCGCGTAGCCCAAGGCGCGGCATACCTCGGCCGCGATGTAGAGCGCCAACTCCGCCGGCAGTGGGAACGAGGCCGCGCTGGCCCGGAAGGTGATTTGATTCAGATCCCAGCCATCCACCAACTCCATGACCAGGAAGTAGCGGCCCCGGGCATGGCCCAGGTCCAGCACCTGCACGACGTTGCTGTGGTTGAGGCTCATGGCGACGTGAGCCTCGTCGATCATCAGGTTGCGGAACTGCGGGTCCGCCACCAGGGCGGCGAGGATGCGTTTGAGCACCACGGGCCGCTCGAACCCCTCGACGCCGTGCTGCGAGCCGAGAAAAATCTCGGCCATACCTCCGTCGGCGATCTTGCGCGTGATTCGGTAACGGCCAGCCGGGCGCACGGCCCGCCATTCTACTTCTCGAATAGCTTTTCCGCGGCGACGATCTTCACGCGACTGGCGGCTACCGGCAGGGGGAAGCGGGCGATGAGCTTGTCCTCCGCCAGCACCTCCGCGGGCGTGTCCTTGGTGTCATAGGTGATGGGCGTGGGCTTGCCGGCGAGCAGCTTGGTCCGCAGCGCCTGGGCCCGGTCGCTGACGATGGCCACCGCGACCTCCTTGGGATCCAGGTATTTGCGGATGGCGTGGTCCACGTCTGCCTTGGTCATCTTGGGCAGGCGTGCCTTCAGCTCGGCGATGATGTCCTGGCCGCAGATCGCCGCGTCGATGGCATAGCCCAAGCGACGGGTCGGGTCCTGGGCCCACAGGTCGATGTAGTGGGCGAGGAATCGTCGAGTGGCCTCGAAGCCCTCCTCGGGAATGCCCTCCCGCACCAGGCGGTCCATTTCGAACAGCGCCTGGCGCAAGGCAAAGACGGTGTTCTGCGGCGCCACCGGGCGGATCCACACTTCGAAGTGCTGCTGCCGGCGGACGATGTTGGGCAGGGGGAATGTGGACCCGCCGTCCTGGATGAAGTTCTCGACGTAGGCGTAGTCACCGTAGTTGAGGCCGCGCTTCTGGCGCATGTTGATCATCAAAACGCCGTTGAAGGTGCGGTGTTCGCCCAGGTACGAGGCGGCCACGAAGAGGGGATAGAAGTCGGGATCCGAGCGCGTGACGTCGATGGCGTGGCCAAAAGAGATGGCGTTGGCGCGGGCGTCCTTTTCGACGATGAGGACCTCGGCGCCCCGTCGCGTGGGTGGGGCGGGCAGCTTGGCCCGACGCGGCGCCTTGGCGGGCAGGGCGGCGAAGCGGGCGGCGAAGCGGGCAGGGAATTTTTCGGGATACCCGCCGGCCACGCCCACCAGCAGTCGATCGACGGTGAAGTACCGGCCGTAGAAGGCCTTCACGTCGGCGAGAGTGACGGCTTGCAGGCCCTTGATGGTGCCGGCCGTGGGACGGCCATATGGGTGACCGCGGTACAGGAGCGAGGCGAAGGCCTCCTTGCCCAGGTCTTCGTCGTCGTTGCCGCGCAGGGTCTTGCCCACATAGTCCAGGGCGTCGTCCCGCTGGCGAACGAAATCCTCCTGGGCGAAGCGCGGCGTCAGGATCTGCTCCGCCAGCAGCTCGGAGAAGGCCTCCAGGTTGTCGCGGTGGACGGTGCCTTCGAACACGAAGCCGTCCTTGTCGCCGTAGGTGTGAATGCCGGCCGCCATGGGATACAGGGCATTCAGGACCTCGGACCAACTCCGTTTGCGCGTGCCTGCCTCGCCCAGCATGGCGGCGGTCAGCGAGGCCAGCCCGGCCTTGCCCGCGGGCTCGTCGGCAGCGCCCACCTGGAAGTAGAGGCGAATGG
>JAEXQJ010000132.1 GCA_023438785.1 Pseudomonadota bacterium | reverse complement strand
CCCTGGCCGCGTGGGCCCGGCGGGCGCAGGTCACGGCGGATCGAGCGGGCCTGCTGTGCGGCCGCGATGTGAACGTGGCCAGCGCGGCCCTGGTCAAGCTGGCCATGGGTCCCGACGGTGATCCGACGCGCACGGAGGCCTATTTGCACGCCCTCGCCGAGGCCCAAGATGATGCGGTTCGCCTCAATCAAATCCTCGCCATGGAACGCGATCTGGCGGTGCGCATCGCCGCGCTTCGCCTCTTCGCCGACACGGCCTACTACCTGGGCGGCGCCGGGACCACCTTACCGCCTGGCGCGCTCACGCGTGAGGAGTGCGACGTGAAGGTGGCCGACCTCTTGACGGTGATGGCATGAGCGAGCATCTGGTCGCATCCGAGCGCAAGGCCGCGATTCGGGAATTGTTCGTGCGCCTGGCCGAGGTGGCGCGGGCCGCGGGGCTGACCTCGGCCGCGGACGACATCGAGCGCGTGCGCCTCCCCAAGCTCGACGAGGGCCGCTTCTCGCTCGTCGTGCTGGGCGAGTTCAACCACGGCAAGTCCACGCTCATCAATGCGCTGCTGGGCGAGGCGGTGTTGCCCGTGGGCATCACGCCGACCACGGCGGTGCTCACCGAGATTCGTCACGGGGACACACGCACGGCGGAGGCGGTGATGGAGGACGGCGGGCGTATGCCCGTCGAGCCAGCCCAGCTCGCGTCCTGGCTCACCGTCGAGGGAACGGCGGCGCGCGAAAGGCTGGACCACGTGGAGCTGCGCCACCCGGCGGCCCTGCTGCGCGAGCGGGTGACCATCGTGGACACGCCCGGGGTCAACGACATCAATGAGCAACGCGCGGACATCACCTACGGCTACGTGCCGCGCGCCGATGCGGCTCTGTTTCTGCTTGATGCCACGCAGATCCTCAGCCATTCCGAGCGCCGTTTTCTGGAAGAACGCATCCTGCGCTCGTGCCGCGACCGTCTGGTGTTCGTGGTCACCAAGGCCGATCTGCTCGACGCCGCCGAGTTGGAGCAAGCGTGCAGCTTCGCCCGCGGCCACCTGTCCGCGCTGGTGCCCGCGCCGGCCCTCTTCCCCGTGTCCGCGCGTCGCGCCCTGGCCGGGGATTGGCAGGGCTCGCGCATGGAACCGCTGCTGGCCCACCTGCACCTGACCCTGGGCGCGGAGCGGGCGCGCGTGCTCGACAACAACACCCTGGCCGATGCGGTCCGCCTGTCGGCCTTCGTGCGCGACAGTCTGGGCATGCGGCGACGCTCGCTGGAATTGCCGCCCGAGGATCTGGCGGCACGCGTGGCACGGGCCCAGGAACGCCTGTGCGACGGGCGCCGCGCCCTGGAAGAGGCGGCCGCCACCATCAGCGCCGAGGCGGCCGCGTGCAAGGCGCGCCTGCGCCAGGATCTGGAGGCCTTCGCCACCGGTTTCGCGGCGGCCCTGCCGCCCGACATCGAGAGCGCCAACGCGGCGGACGTGCAACGCTACCTGGGCCCCTTCCTGCAGGACACGTGGAAGGGTTGGCTGGAGACCGAGGGTGAATGGCTGGCCGGCGAGTTGGATCGCCTGGCCGAAAGAGCGATCGAGGTGGCCAACCAACGCGTGCAGGGCATCACCGGCGAGGTAGCCGACGAGTTGTCCTCGCCCGAGACGCGCCTGCACATCAGCGTGGACACGTTCAAGTACGACGCCTCGGTGTTTGCGTTGGGCGCCCTGGGCACCACGGTGTTCTTTTTCGTCAATGCCTTGGCGGGTGGGCTGATGGCGCTGGCCACGCCCGTGCTGGCCGTGCTCTTCAAGGGCAAGGTGGATCGGGAGATCAAGGCCGAGGCCCGCCAGGCCGCGCCCGAGGCCGTGCGCAAGGCCGCCGCCCTGCTGGGACCCAGGCTGGATCGCATCGTGGATGATTTCTCCGACCGCCTGCGCGAGTTCATCGCCGAGGCGGGTGCGGCCCTGGCCCGTGGCATCGCCGAGGTGCTGGAGCGCGCCCTGGCCGAGCGGCGTCTGCACGCGGAGAAGGCGGCCGGCAGCGACGAGGTCCGCGCCCTCGACGAGACCCTGGCCGCGCTCAAAGCGGTGGACGAGCGCATCGCCGATCTCAAACAGGCCGTGTGGCAGGCCGGCTAGGTGGGCCTCTTCGATCACATCGTGGCCACGCTGACCGGCGAGTCGGTGCCCGAGCCCGTGCGCAAAGAGATCGCGGAAGCCCTGACCTGCGCCGACCAGGACGAGTTGGTGATCGCCGAGGCGCGCCTGCAGCTTCTGTCCAGCGATCACCCCGACGAGGCAGCGGTGTTCGTGGCCTTGGGCCAGGTGCGCACGCGCCGCCACGACGATGAAGGCGCCGTGCAGGCCTATGGCCGGGCGGTGGATCTGAACAAGGGCAGCGTGGAGGGGTGGCTGGGTCTGGGCGAGGCCCTGGCACGGCTGGGGCGGACAGAGCCCGCGCGCGATGCCTTCCGGCGCGTCCTGAGCGCGACACGTGAGGCGACGCCGCGCGCCCGCGCGCATGTGGGCCGGGCCCACTTGGCCAGCCAAGTGGGCCGCTTCAACGCGGCCCTGCGTGAGTTGCGCAAAGCCGCCGAGGCAGCGCCCGCCGATGCGGAGATCGCGGGTCGGTTGGGGCGGGCCATGCTCGCGGCGGGGGAGCCCGAGGGTTGGCGCTGGCTCATGCACGCGGCGCAGGCGTGGCTCGAAACGGGTCAGGCGGGCGGTCTGACGCAGGCCGATCTGATTGTGCAAGCCGCGCGGGCCTGCCCCGAGGCGCAGGTGGCCGCGGACCTTTTGCGGCAGGCCCTGTCTGGCGCGTGGGCGGAAGAGGCGGGCGTGGGCCTGCGGGCCGCCTTTGCCGAACGCCTGGCCGAGACAGGCGATCTGGCTGAGGCGGGCGCGCAGGCCAGCCAAGCCTTGTCCCAGGGTCCTTCGCAACCCGCCGCCCTGGGCGCCTGGCGAGCCGTGGCCGAGGGGCGCGGCGATTTTGCGCAGGCCCTGCAAGCGGCCGCGCGCGAAACGGAGTTGGGCGCGCCCCCTGCCCCGGCCGTGTGGTTGCGCCTGGCCCTGGGGGCACAGGACAAGCAGGCCCTGGAGCACGCCTACGATGCCTTGCACAGCGAGCCCCACGCCGTGACCGAGGCCCTGCGCCGCTTTCTCGACGGAGCGGCCACGCCCGCCGAGGTGCTGGACTTGGCGCCCTTCGCGCCCACGCCAGCCGCTCGCCGCTGGTTGGCCCACGCCCTCTCGCCGGGCACGCCGCCCGAGGGCAGCGTGTTCGCCCTGCTGGGTTACGCCCGCGAGCTGGCGGCACGCACGCCCGAATGGCAGCCGCTCCTGGGGGCGGCCGTGCACGCCGGCGAGGCGGTGGATCGGCCGCTGCTCGTGGCGGTCATGGGCGAGTTCAACGCGGGCAAGTCGTCATTCGTGAATGCCCTGTGCGGCGCCGAGATCGCGCGGGTCGGGGTCACCCCAACCACGGCGACCATCAATGTCCTGCGCCACGGACCGGCGGGCGGCCGTGTGCTGTACCAGGACGGACGCGCCGAAGAATTGCCCGCCTCTGATCTCCCCGGGTTCCTGGCCGCTTTGGACGCGACCACGGCGGCCGGGGTGCGGCTGGTGGAGATCTTTCACCCAATGCCCATCTTGCGGCGAATGGAGATCGTCGACACCCCGGGCACCAATTCGCTGCTGCCCGAGCACGAGAAGGTAGCGCGCGAATTTCTGGAGGAGGCGGACGCGGTGGTGTGGGTCTTCTCGGCGGCTCAGGCGGCCAAGGCGAGTGAGCGCGGCGCTCTCGCTCTGGCGCGCGCCGCGGGAAAGCGCGTGCTGGGCGTGCTCAACAAGGCCGATCAGGTGGACGCCAGTGAGCTGCCGGCTCTGCAGCGCCACGTGCTCGACAGCCTGGGCGAGCAGTTGGAGGCGCTCACGCCCCTGTGCGCGCGCGAGGCCCTGGCCGCCCAGCGGGCCAGCGACGAGGCGCGACAGCAGGCCAGCGGTTTGCCCGTCGTCCTACGCGCGCTGGAGGAGCGCTTCATGCAGAACACGCGCGGCCTCAAGCAGACCACGGCACGGGCTGCCCTGCGCCGCTTCGTCGAGGAGGCGAAGGCACGCATCCCGCAACCCGCCCACGAAGACGGGGCCGCCCGCCTGGCCGAGTTGGACAAGGCTGAGGACACCTTCAAGGCCGCGCTGGCCAGCGAGCGCCTGGCCTTGCCCGCCAACCTGGACGAGGGCTTCCGTCACGCGGCTGCCGAGCTGGTGCTTTTGGCCCAGCCGCGGCGCTGGCCGCTGGACGAGGGCCAGGCGGCGGCGCACCAAGAGTTCTTGCTCGATCTGCTCGACGAGGTCATCACGCGCGCCACCGAGGCGGCCACGGAGAACCTGCTGGCGGCGGCGAAGGGACCGCCCTTGCCCGTCACGGCCCTGGTGGCTCGCTTTCGCGCCTTTGCGCGCGGACTGCTGGCCGGTGGCGTGGTGGAGCGTTTCCTGCGTGAGTCACTGCCGCGAGCGACGGGCCGGGCTGAGAGCGCCGCCACGGCTCTGGCCCGGCAGATCCCCGACGCCGAAGCCGAGCTGTTCGCCCCGCTCGCCGCGCAGAGCAACGCCGCGTTCCGGGCTGCGCGGCAGGAGGTGATCCACGCGGCCGCCCGCCAGGAGATGCAGCGCCTGCTCGACGAGGAACGCCTCCACGCTCCTCTGCGCGCGCTGGCCCGCTCTGTTAGTCTTCCGGCGTGATTCGTCACGGAACCGCGTATCTGGCCTGCGCCCTGCTGCTGGAAGCGGGCTGTTCGGGCATGCAGACCATCCGCCTCACGACCTCGGAGCCCGCGGAGATTTGGCACTCCGGCGAACGCATCTGCGCGCGAACGCCCTGCACCTACAGCTACGAACGACAGGGCTGCGGTTTTCCGCGCCTGATGGCCACCAACGACATCGTGTTCGAGGCCAGGACGAAGGACGGCCGCGTCGCGGTCATGGGAGCGCACGACTACTGCGACGTCAGCGGCGAGTGGTTCATCCCGATCGAGCCCGCGCAGCCGTAGCTCACCGAGCGGCCGAGGTCATGCGCGCGCGCTGCGGTGACTGCGAAGCCGAAACCGCGAAGCTGTTGACCACGAAGCTTTGTGGACTGGGGTTCGACACGAGCTCGGTCGGCCACGATCCTCACATGTTGGAGAGGACGGCGCGGATGTCGGAGGCGTACTTGCCCCGGGGTGCGAGCTGCAGGTAGCGCTTGTAGGCGGCCCGGGCTGCGGCCAGGCGGCCGGCTTCCTGTTCGGCGCCGCCGATGAAGACGTACGCGTCCGCGGCCTCGGGGTCAACGGCCACGGCCTTCTGCGCCCATTCCAGGGCTTCGCTGGTGTGGCCGCCATCAAACTCCGTCTTGGCCAGCATGACTGCAAAAGACGCGGATTGGGGCGAGGCCTCCAGCGCCTCTTTGCACAGTCTCAACACATCCCTGCTGCGCCCCTGCCGATAGGCCTTTCTGCAACGCTCGGCCAAGGACGGGCCCGCATCCGGCGACGCGGCCTCGGGCTCCTTTGCCGCGGCTGCGGCAGGCACCGGCTCCTTGGCAGCAGGCGCGGACGCGGGAACCGCCGCAGGCAGCGCAGCCACAGCAGGTGCGGCCGCCACGACGGGGGCCTGCGGCGAAGGCAATGGTGCGGCAGCCGGCGGCGCGCCAGCGGCAACGG
>JAEXQJ010000060.1 GCA_023438785.1 Pseudomonadota bacterium | reverse complement strand
CGCCAGCGCGCCGCCCGCCCACCCCGCCGCCCCTCCGCCGCCCGCTGGGCCCGTGTCCGAGCTGCTGCAAGCACCGGCCAATAGAACTGCGAGCGTCCAGCCGACGAGGCGTCGCATTCTCATTGGGGAAGTACCGACTCCGCGTCGTTGTTGGTCAACGCGGAGTCGCCATTGATTCCAATTTGGGGAGCCACAGCGCGAACTGCGCCACCCGCTCTTCACTCAGTAGTCATCGCCCTTGCGGATGGGGCGCCATGCGTCGAACCGATGATTGGGCTGCACCATCGTGGGCCGCATCATCTCGTTGTCCTCGTGGTCGAGGATGTGGCAGTGCCAGACGTACCCCGGTCCTGACCCCGGGTTGAAGGGATAGAAGGACAGTTGGGCCGGCAACCGCGCAGGCAGGTCAGTTGGTGCCCAGCGCACGGCGATGCGCGTGACCTGCCCGGGCATGGCCCGGATGGTGTCCTTCCACCCGGCCTCGTCCGCGGGAGGCACTTGCACCTGTCCGATCAGATAGGGGTCGACGTTGATGTTGCCACCATCTTTGCCGCCCGAGAGCGGGTTGCGCCGGGCGCGGTAGTCGAGCGGCGGACCGAAGCCCGGCTTGTAGACGCCGCCCGGGAAAGCCGCGCTGTAGTCCAGGGCGTATTGAGCGGCGTTGAAATCCTGACGATTGATGATTTGGAACTGCACAAGGTGCAGGTGAATCGGGTGGGCATCCATAGTCAGGTTGACCAGCTCCCACACCTCGGTGTCGCCCTCCTTGGGCAACTCGGAGAACGCCGTCACGATGCCGCCCTGATTTATGGGCACGAAGTCTTTGTAGGGCCGGGTCGATTCGCCCGACCACAGGGTGTTGTTGACCAAGATCTCCAGCGGCCCGCCGGGATAGGTGACGCCACCCAGGGTGACCGGCTCGTTGATGGCTACCTCGTTCAGCGTGAGTTCGCGCGTCTTGTCCGGCTTGACCAGCAGTGTGCCGGTGCTCGGGTCAGCCAGTCGCTGGATCTTGTCGTGGTGGCCGCGCAGGGTGGCGTTGGGAGCAGCGGGATCCCAGCTTGTGTCCGTGCCGCTGAAGGCGGTCGTGCGGAATTGCATAATCTGGCTCGTGTTCGCATCGACGGCATCGCCGTCGGGGTAAGGCGCGTTGGCCGAGTTGAGCAGAAGCAGACTGGTGTCCGCGGGCAGTCCGCCGAAGTCAATGATCACTTCGTAGCGCTCGCCGGGCATGAGGATCAGCTTGCCACCCGCCGCAGAATCGATCTTCACCGGCTTGTCCAGATAGCCGCCGTCGGTGGCAATGACCCACATGGGCGGTCCGACCGCGTTGGCCGTCTGATTGAACAGCGACAATTCGTAGACGCGCGCATTGGAGCCACCCAGGAACAGAAAGCGTTGCCGCTTGGCCTCCAACGAGGCGTATGGCCAAGCCTTGCCATTGACGAGAATGACGTCGCCGAAGAATTCCGGCGACCAATAGGGGTGCTCGGGGTTGGTGGCGGCGCCGGGGCCGGCCGGGAAATAGAGCTGCCCGTTGGTGTCGAACATACGGTCCTGAATGACCATGGGAATGATTGTTTCGGGTCCGAGAAGATTGGGCGGCAGCTTCAGCGAAGGATCGGTCAGCACGTAGGCACCCGCCAGCCCGGCATACACGTTGAGGCGCGTAGCACCCAGGGTGTGATCATGGAACCATAGCGGGGCGGCCTCCTGCGTATTGGGATAGGTGTAGATGGCCTGGTTGCCCGCCGCGCCCGGCGCTGAGTAGTACGTATTGCCGTGGTATCTGCCGTCGCTGGTGAACCAAGCCGTCGGGCCGCCATCGACCCACGAGGGAACCTCACCGCCGTGCAGGTGAGTAACGGCGGGAATGGGGCCGGCGTAATTGTTGGCGCAATCACCCTCGGGCAGCGTGCGGTCCGGCAGCATGGCCAAGGACATCATGTTGCACTTATTCGCCCCGTGGTGGAGTGGATCAGCCCAGTGCAACGTCTGGTCGGTGGAGTTCACGTAGGCGAGCACGTGGCTCGTGCTCGTGAAGCCGAGCTGATTGATGTACTTGATGCGTGTCGGGGCGTGGCGCTGACTGACGATTACCGGGCCGGTAAACGTGTCTTGCGTGGTGGTTGGGCACGTCTTGCCGATGATGTAGCCCCACACCCAAGTCTCGGGCTGCGTGCCCGCGATGCTCAAGGCGCGCGACTTGAACTCGCACATGGAGATAGTGAGCGGCTTATTGCCCGGCACCGTACTGATTGTTCCGCCGCCCAAACTGAGGCGCGGCAGCGGCTCGGCGAACTTCTGGATTGTGGTGACATCGATCGGTGTTTGTGTGCTGGTTTGCGTGTTTGTTTGGGTCGCCGTTTGCGTGGGTGTCGTGGTCTCCGTTGCCGTTGCGGTGTGCGTCTTGGTGTCCATCGCGCACAATTGCGAACTGCTCACCGTCTCGCCTTCTTGGCCTTCGCATGCAGCGAGCAGCGCCGCCAGTCCCAACGCCAGTCCTATCCTCCGTACCATTTGCTTCCTCCCCTTCCGTGGCACAAGCGCCAAAACCGTCTCACGGACTCGCGCAGCGTTTGGCCTGGCGCCCGCGCGCAGGCCGTGGGCCCCTGAATCCCGAACGCTGATCTGGAATCCAAGCAGAGCTGGGTTTGGTGGTGCAGGGGAGCAATCAGTCGGCCAACCCCAGGGGGCGCGCCGACCAAGCAATCGTGCCGCTGCCGGCCGCGGCGAGTAGCGCCGAGGTTACACGGGCTGCCCGACAGCGTTACCGGCCTGGATCGCCATCTCAGCCATCGCGTGAGACAACACACAACCGTTCGTCTGGCCTAGGATTGGTGGTGCGCCCTCACGGTCTGTCCGGCCACTGATTTGACTGGGCATTGGCGGGGTGAAACGGGCGCGGAGATCCTGCGCGTCACGCTCGAAGCCCTGAGATCGCGGGGCATCAGGCGCATCTTCCTCGCCGGTCTGTCGAACGGCGCTGCAGGAGCCAGTCTGCTGGCTCCGCGTTTCGCGTCGTCGCTGCACGGCCTGATCCTGATCTCCGGCGCACCAGGCGAAGGCGGCACCGGCGGGCTGCCCACGTTGGTCATGCACGGCGTACGCGACGCCGATGCGCCCGTCAGCGCGGCACGCGCCTTCGCTACCGTTGCTGCGCAGGGCATTCGCCATCGACATCGTGTGCAGCAAGTGCCGGTCACCGCTCCGCCTCATAGCGCTCATCAAGACCGAACCCATCGCCAGGAAGGTCCTGACGGCCATGCACCTGCCCACCGAGATTCCCGAACTCCACCCCGCGCGTCCACCGCCCGGAGCACCGGGGTGGGAGAGCGGGGATCACGACGCCAGCGACGACTGGCTCAACTGACGGTGCTCTCGGCCGACCGTGCTGGGGTAGACTGTCGCGCGTGCCTGCTCTTCTTCCCCGCCCACTTCGCCCGCCCACTTCGCGGCCGTGATGCAGCTCCCGCCCGGGGGCGAGCCCATCTTCATCCGCGAGTCCGGCTCGTACATGTCCTTCGCCGCCTTGCTGTGCGCGATGGCGGCCTATGATCCGCGCGGCAACCTGGCCGTCGCGCAGTCGACCATCGTTTACCGGGCACTGGCCTGCATCATCGAGATCATCGCCATCTCGTGGCTGCTGCCCGCTGGCGTATTCCGCATC
>JAEXQJ010000029.1 GCA_023438785.1 Pseudomonadota bacterium | reverse complement strand
GCTTTCGTGTTTCACGCGTCGGGCCTGCGATCCCACAGGATCGCGAACCGCATGGAGGTTGCCCGCAAGCTGCTGGAGGCCTACCGCTCGAAGGTGTGGGAAGAGAGCTGGCTGCTGGTCGAGACGCTCCACGTGGCTGAGCGGGCAACCATCATCGTCTCCGAAGATAGCTCCGCCAATCTGAGCCTGGCTGCCAATGTGGCGGCTATCCCCTCCGTGTCGCTGGCCGACCCGAAGGTATCCCTGGCCGTCACCTCCACGCGGGGGAAGCTCGTCCACGTGGTGGGAAAGCAGAAGCTGCACCCCCTCTACGCTTGCGTGCGCATCGAGGATCCCCTGTTTGGCGAGCCGACGGTCCGCTCCGTGCGAGCCCTCGGTCCCTCTGGCGATGAGCCGAGTCTGGTGCAGCCAGGCATTGAGGCCCTCCTCGATTCCTGACGCCACCCTCGGCAACCCGTGGCCGCCGCGCGGACGATGGACCCGCGGCCGGTGCACCTGGGCCCGACGGACCTCACTGGAAATCCTGCCCCATGACCTGCACAACCTCGCCTGTAGTCAGAGAAATGGCCCTGGACGCCCGCAGAGCCTGATCCCAAGCGTTGGGGGACAGGTCCTCGACGCTCAGAACCCGATTTCAAGCCTTGGGGGGACGGGTTTTGCCGGCGCAGAACCCGATCCCAAGCCTTGGGGGGATAGGTCTTCGCGCGCGAAACGTGATCCCAAGCCTTGGGGGGACAGGTTTTGCCGGTGCAGAAGGTGATCCCAAGCCTTGGGGGGACAGGTTTTGCCAGTGCAGAAGCTGATCCCAAGCCTTCGGGGACAGGTTCTACTGGCGCAGAACCCGATCTCAAGCCTCCGGGGACACGTTTTGCCCGCTTCGCCGCCCTTCTGACGCGCGTCACATGGACACGCACCGCGTCCCGCTTCGGTCATGGCGCGACCCAACTCGCCGTCGGCCAACGGCAGCGCGTCAGGTCATATGAGGGGGACCGCGCCGGCGGCGGGCTTGGGAGCCGGCCGGCTGTCCGGGCGGCGTGTCTGTCCCGAAGTTGTCCGCGCTCAGCTCCCCGGTCGCCGCCGAGAGACGATCCTCGAACCCTTCTGCGTCTATGCCAATGATCGAGTCCTCGCCTTCTCCGCAGACGACCAGCGCGACTAGGTCGATGACGCGCCAGCGGCCCAGCCATGCACAGCAATGGGTGCTTTGACCTTGAATCGAAGCGTCGTCCCGATCAAGTGTCCCCCCCATGGGCCACTGCAGTGGACACCAAGTTGTTCGGATGCTCTTCGTTTCGGTGGTTGGGCTCGCAAGCCTGCTCTCGATCAGCGCCCCAGCGCTGGCCGGACGCAAGCGGGGCCATGACGGCGCGCCAGCCGAGGGGGCGAGCCGGACAACCCAGGAGAAGGCGGCCCGCAAGGCCTGCCTGAGCGGGGACTACGCCAAAGGCGTGGACATTCTTTCAGAGCTCTTCGTGGACACCAAGGACCCGACCTACCTGTTCAACCAGGGTCGCTGCTTCGAACAGAACCGTCGCTACGAAGACGCGATGGCTCGTTTCCAAGAGTACCTACGCGTCGGCCAGGGGAGAATCGCGGAATCCGATAGGGCCTCGGCTGAGCAGCACATCACCGACTGCAAGGCCATGCTGCCTGCGCAGACTGTCGCAACAGGTGCCGCGCCCGAGACGTTCACGCCCCCTCCCCCGCTGGAGACCCTTCCGCCGCCTCCTACGCCGCACCCCGTCCCCTCGGACGGTCTCGCGACCAACGCGCAACCGGTGACGAACAGCGGTAAAGGTTGGCGCGCAGCGGGCATCATAACCGCTTCGGTCGGGGCCGCCGGACTGGTGGCCGGACTGGTGCTCAACCTCAGCGCCAACGCAGCCGTCAGCGACATGGAATCGAAGCCCGACGGCTACAGCCCCAGCAAGTCGTCGACCCAGCAAAGCCTCAAGACCGGCGGCTGGATCGCCTACGGCGTCGGGGGAGCCTGTGTCGTCGCGGGCGCGATCCTTTACGGAATCGGTGTCGCCAAGGCGGCGCCCCCTCGCAAGCTGGCTGTCCTTCCCACCATCAGCGTCGGTCAGGCCGGCGCCGCAATCGTTGGAGCGTTCTAATGAAGACGCCACTCTCTCGTTCACAGGCCCGGGCGGCCCGACACCTGTTGTGGATCTCCGTGTTGGCCTGCTTGCCGGCCGTGGCTTGTTTCCGCAGCCTCGATCCGAAGAAGCTGACCTGCACCTCCGGGAGCACGAATTCGTGTCCGACGGGCTACTACTGCTCGGCCGAGGGCAAGTGCACGGAGGGCGCCGGCGCAACCGGCGGCAGTGCGGCTGGCTCGTCGGGTACGGATGCCAGCACGGACGCCCCGGTTTCGTCGCCCGACGGCGGCGGGACAGCCGGCGCAACTGGCGACGATGGAGGCGCGGGAACGGGTGGGGTTGCGGGCATCTCGGGCACCGGCGGCGCTGCGGGCGCCGGCTCGGCCGACAACGGCACCAAGTGCTCGGCGGGGACCGACTGCAAGTCCGGGGAATGCTGGGACGGTGTCTGTTGCGACCTCAAGTGCGACGGCAACTGCGAAACCTGCGCCACCGGAAGCTGCCTCTTCACCACGACTCCGCGGAAGGCCTGTGCGGGTTCCGGTAAGTGCGCGGGCGTATGCGACAAGGGCAACCAGAAGGAATGCACCTTCGACAAGACCACCGTCTGCGCAGCCCAAAGCTGCGTGGCAGGGGAACGATCGGAAAAATCGATCTGCGACGGGAAGGGCAATTGCCCCACGCAGGTGAAGACCACCTGCGACCCCAAGCAGTGCGCCGCCGACGGCACCGACTGCGTGACCTGCACCGATGAGACTTCGGCCACCACGTGCGCAGGCGGCCGCTGTGGCCCCACCGTCAACAACTGCGGACACACCGTGCAGTGCCCCCCATCCTGCTCAGGTACCGGCGAGACCTGCGGAGGCGGTGGCAAGGCTGGCTTCTGCGGCTGCACCTCCGCAACGTCGGCCCAAACCTGCGGAACCTCGAACTGCGGCACAAAGCTCGACAACTGCGGCAAGACGGTGTCCTGCGGAACCTGCACGGGCTACAACACGTGCGGGGGCGGGGGCCAGGCCAACATGTGCGGCTGCACGCCCAATACCAGCGCCTGCAACGGTCGTGCGTGCGGAACCGCCGTCAACAACTGCGGCACCACCATCACGTGCGGGATCTACGCTGGTGGTTGTCAGACCGCGTACCAATGCAACACGAGCACGGGCCAGTGCACCTGCACGCCGAACTGCACCAACAAGTGTGGTGGTGTCACTGACGGCTGTGCCGGCTTCTGTACCGGGTCCTGCGGATCGGGACAAACCTGCAACAACGGAACCTGTTGCACGCCGACCGCCCAGGCGACGGCTTGCGGCTCGCGGGTCTGTGGCACCGTCTCCGACGGCTGCGGGGGAACTTGGCCGTGCGGCGGATCCTGTCCGACGGGACAGAGCTGCGACAGCAGCGGGAACTGCGCTGGCTGCATCTCCGCGGCCACATGGGGCTTCGAATCGGACTCGACGTCCCCGTGGACGGCGACCCTATACCCAGAAGCCTCCGGGACCAACGCCGTGACCTACATCAGCTCCGAAAAAGACACGGCGGCATCGGGCTCCAGGGCCCTCAAACTGCAGTGGACCTTGGGAACCATGTACGGCTCGCACGTGGGTGGCGTTGCGGCCAAGCTCTGCACCTCGGGCACAGTGTCCCTGGCAAGCCGGACCATATCGTTCGACCTGGCGTCGAGCGTGACGTTCTGGCTCTACGTCAGGGCGTGGGGACCATCAGGAGTGGTTGCCAACCCAGGTGCGAGTGTCATCATGGGCGATGGAAACTTCCAGCACTTCTCCTTTGAGCTCGAAGGCGCCGCGACCCACGTCGGCATCTACTTCGATACGGACTCCGTCCCTGAGTCCATGTCCGGAACGATGTTCATAGACAACGTCGAATTCTAGGCCTGGGTCTCCGCCTCGAACTGAAGAAGCGCCTGTCGCAGGCCGCGTTACCTCGCTCCGGCGGCGCATGGGCGATTCGATGGGGACGAGCAACCGAGGCGCGTCTTGCGGCGACCATTCCCGCTATCCTTGCTGACAGCTGGACGGCCACTCGGCGTGTTGCCGCGGGCGACCAGGTATCTGAACAGCCACTTCCGAGCACGCAGGGCAGTTTTCGCCCGCACGGCGCCGATCGGGGCACCCTCAGTCGAGCCAGTCGGTTCTGGCGCTCTCATCCGCACGCTCATCGTGACACGCCCCGCACCCCTCCCGCTGGCCCCGCCTTGGCAACTCGCGCTTGGGTCAGCAGAGGCGCTGCCCCTCTTCACGGATACGGTGGCGCGCTGGCGACGGGCGAGCGCGAAGCGCGACGGGTGGGCAGGGTGGCGGTCCGTCCCTAGCCCCGAAGGGGAGCGCGAGACTGACCGCGGCCTGCCGGACGGTGACACCGGTGCCGTGACGACGAGCCTGCGGGCGAGCAGTGATCTGCGCTGCAACGGGGAAGAAGCTTCCGGGTGCGCCCGCAGGCATCGAAGATCTCCCCTGTATGCCGCAGCGAGCATGAAGCCGGCGGCCTGACGGTACGAGCCGACGGCGGTGCGCGCCTCGTTTGGCCATTACCTCGGGGCGTGAATTTTCCAGCAGCCGCTGGCGTTTGGGCTTCTGGGCTTTCAATGCGACGCGCCGAGACCCGTCCGGATATTTTCCGATTCGGGAAGCAATCTGACCGGGGCCCAGACAATGAAGGGATAGCGGCCGGCGGCGTCTACCCAGCGGCGACGTTTGCGAAGGCGCTGTCACAAGCCGTGGACAGGCAAGGTTATGACTCGACGCGTTCGCAGACTCATCCCCATCTTCGTCATCCCACTCTCAGGTTCGTTGCTCGCGCCCAGGTCGGCGTTGGCGGCGAGCCCGGTAGAGAAGCTGCAGGAATCTCCGCTGGACCAAGTGCAGGTCACGGACACGTACCAGAAGGACTTGTTCGCCAAGGACGTCGCCCACATCGACTCGACCATCGACGCCGACCGGCTCCTCAATGGCTTCAAGGCGATGTCGACGAGCACGCCCCCAAGCAGCCTCGGGCAGATCAAGACCAAGCTCGATGCACAAGATCCTCGCCGGCCTGGTCGACGTCGCGAGCGAAGTGCGGATGCGACATCTTCGACGAGACCAACCTGTTCACCACCACGGCCTCGGGCAACGACACGATGAATGGCCAAGCATGCCAACACCACGACTCCGAAGGTCACCGGTGGCGCGGTGAAATGCAATAATCCTCGTGACCATGTTTGATGATTAGGAGAATGGAAATGAAGATCGGGCGGAGCTACTTAATATGCCTGCTGTGGACGTCGCTCGGGCTTTGCTGGAGCAAAGTGAGCTTCGCAGACAACCCAGTCGTTCAGACCAAGTACACCGCCGATCCGGCGCCGATGGTCTACAAGGACACCGTGTACTTGTACACCAGTCACGACGAGGACACCTCCAATGCACTCGGCAACTTCAACATGTACAACTGGCTGTTGTACACGTCGACGGACATGGCCAACTGGACCGACCACGGGATCGTCGCGGGGACGAAAGCCCCCAACAAGACGTTCTCGTGGGCTCAGGATAACGGTGCCTGGGCGCCGCAAGTGATCGAGAGGAACGGCAGGTTCTACCTGTACGCGCCGATCGTAAGCACCAGCGGCGCGAGGACCATCGCGGTCGCCGTCGCCGACAGCCCCTTCGGCCCCTTCAAGGATGCGCTCAACAAGGGACTGGTCAGCACGGGCACCAGCGACGACATCGATCCGACCGTGTTCATCGACAATGACGGGCAAGCCTATCTCTATTGGGGAAACCCCAATTGCTACTACGTCAGGCTGAACGCGGACATGATCTCCACCTCCGGCACCCCCACGAAGATCGCCAAGATCCAGACTTACCAAGAGGGCCCATGGTTCTACCGGCGAGACAACAATTACTACCTCGCCTTCGCCTCCACCTGTTGTCCTGAGGGCATCGGCTATGCGATGAGCACATCTCCCACGGGTCCGTGGCAGTACAAGGGCTCGATCATGGACCCGAGCTCGCAGGCGAACGGAAACCATCCAGGTATCATCGAGTTCAAGGGGAACTCTTACGTCTTCGGGTTCAACTGGAGATTGCAGGAAAAGCGCACGGGTGCGCGAAACAAAGAGATGCGTTCGGTCTCGGTGGAGAAGCTCACCTATAAGGCAGACGGCACGATCCCCAAACTTCCCTTTTGGAGCGAGACGGGCCCGGAACAGGTCGGAACGCTCGATCCGTACACGAAGACCGAGGCTGAAACCATCGCCTGGGCGTGGGATGTGAGGACCGAGACCTGCAGCGAGGGCGGGATCGATGTGACCTCCATCGAGAATGGCGACTACATCAAGGTAAAGGGGGTCGACTTTGGCGACGGCGCTGCCTCCCTGGAGGTCAGGGTCGCCTCGACCGCGAGCAACAGCAAAATCGAAGTCCGCCTCGACAGTCAAACCGGCAAACTCGTTGGAACGTGTGCGATCACGAGCACAGGCGGCGCACAGACCTGGGCCACTCAATCGTGCGCCATTAGCGGCGCCAGCGCCGTGCACGACCTCTTCTTCGTCTTCACTGGGGGCTCGGGCAGCCTCCTCAATTTCAACTGGTGGAAGTTCGTCAGGGCGGGGACGCCCCCCGGCGGAACCGGCGGATCGGGAGGTGTTGGAGGCGGCATCGCCCAGGGCGGCGCCAGCGGCGGAGTCGGTGGAAGCTCCGGCGGAAGCGGGGGGCGCGGCGGAACGTCTCCGGCAAGCGGCGGCGCCGGAGGATCCAACCAGGGAGGTGCGCAAGACACCGGCGGGAGCGCCACCACCGGCGGGAGCGCTGACTCTGGCGGGAGCGCCAATTCCGGTGGGATAGCGAGCACCGGAGGAAACGCTGCCGGCGGGACCGATGCGCAGGGCGGCAGCGGAGGACAACCGAGCGGCGGAACGTCAAATCACCCGACGGGCGGCACCCGTCAAGCCGCGGGCGGAGCCACGGGCGGGGCCGCTGGTGACTCCTCTTCATCGTCGGAGACCGGCTGTGGCTGCGTACTTCCGGGCAGAGCAACCGGCAGGCCATCCTGGACCTCCGGACTCGCGCTGCTCGCGAGCCTCGCTTTCTTCCGCCGTCGAGCGCGCAGGAGGCCTCAATCAGGTCGCTGATGCGTTGGGGCCCGTAGCTCGACGCCAGAGTCGCCATCCAGCCATGGCCGTCGAGCCTTGGGCGGTCTCGAAGCCAGCACCGGCACCAACTGCGTATTCGCTGCACGCACCGTCTGGTGCCCGGGGAGGCGCGGGCCCAGGTTGCCGCGCCGCCATTACGCTGGCCAGGGAGCGGCCCGAACGGGCCAGGAGCTCGTGCTGAGCGTTCTTGTGTCCGGAGGGCCCGCCCCCAGAGAAAGGACGCCGGTGTTCGCTCCTGCAGCCGCTGGCTGACCCGCACGCTCGCTGCCGTCGAATCGTCACCCATGCTACGTTGGCGCGACGCCGCCGTGCTGGCCACCGCGCGCGCTTGCGTCGGTGTGACGGAAGCCCTGCAAGCGGCGGCCGCCAGCCATGGCAAGTTGTCGTCCGAAAAGATGAAGGCGGAGGTGCTGGTGAATGGCGCTGCGGCTGTCCTGAAGGATGAGTGCGCCACCCGCGCAGTTGCCGATCCCCTCGCCAGGGCGGACGCCCTGGTCAAGCGCTGCCCGCTACCTGGGTCGGAGGGCGGACCTGAGGCGGACAGGGATGCCCACCCTCAGGTCCTCGGTCGCATGCGCGCCGCGGACTACGTCTTTCTCGAGGCGTTGATGACCAGCCTCATTGCCTCGGGTGAGTACGACGACGACGCCCATCGCTTGGTGCTCAAATTCATCATCTCGTCAGCCCAGATCGACGAGAACCGCAACCGCAAGGTTCCCAACTAACTTGAAGTGGACCCGGAGCCCCTATCTACTTATGGGTTCGGACCATCTTCTTCAGCGTGCCGTCGGCGTTGTAGTAGGCGCGGTCCATGCACTGGGCCCGGCGGTAGTCGCTGCCCGTGGGCAACTCGGCAGTGTGGTAGCCGATATAACTGGCGCCGCGGAAATCGAAGAGGCACGAGTGGATGGTGCTAGCGTCCTTGGCCTCGCGCGAGATGACCACGCCCCGGAACTGCCATGGCCCCTCGGGGGAGGTGGCGGTGGCGTAGTTGATGGTCTCGGGGAAGCCCGACGCGAAAAGCAGATAGTAGAGGCCGCCGTGCTTGGTCAGCCAGGGCGCCTCCTCGTAGGTCTTCCAGTCCGCGTTCTCGGATTGGGGGTGGGCGATGATCTTTACGTTGCTGATGCTGCGGTTCTGCATCTTGCCGGTCGAGTCCGTCGTGAAGGTCTCGCCCTTCAGGTGGATCATGTCGTCTTCCAGTTTGACCGTGAAGAAGATCCTGTTGCCCCAGGCCAGGTAGGCCTGGCCGTCGTCGTCGATGAAGACCGTGGGATCCAGGTTCCGCCATCCGTGGGTGGCGCCCTTGTTGGCGGTGTCGTCGAGGGTGATGAGCGCAATCCCGCGCGCATCCTTGAACGGACCTTCGGGCTTGTCGGCAACCAGCACAGCGATGGCGCTACCGTTGTTGACCGGGCCGTACAAATAGAACTTGGGGTTGCCGTCCTTGTCGTCGCGTTCGATCACCTGGAACGCGGCCAGGCCCCCGTTGCTGCCGGCGTTGCACCAGCTAATGGACTTGCAGGTGGCGACCGAGCCTTTGCTTTCCCAGTGAATCATGTCGCTGCTTTCGTACAGCAGCCAGTCGGGGATGTTGTACCCGGTGGCGCTGGTCGAGGCCGCGTCCTTGTCCACGTAGAGATACGCCTTGTCGTTCCACACCATGACCGCGCCGTCGGCGGTGAAGATGTTGCTGCCGGGGCCGGCGGTGGGATCGGGCGCGTCGTACTTGATGATGGGGTTGTCGAAGGTGGTGGGGGCCGCGGGGTCGACGGTGGTGCCGCCCGCGCCGGCGTCCCGGGCGACGGTACCGCCCGTGCGGGCGCCGCCGGAGGAGGTTGTTGTGCCGCCGCTGATCCCGTCCACGGCCGCGTCGACGCTTCCACCGCTGCCAGAGGTGCCGCCGCTCCCTGTGGCGCCCGCGCCGCCGGAAACGCCACCGGTTCCGCCGGTCGCGCCACCGCCGGTGGCGGCGGATTGCCCCCCCGTACGCAAGCTCGTCCCGCCGGTTTTCGTCACGCCCCCGGTGCCGACACTGCCGCCGCCGCTGGAAGGGACGCCTCCACTCGGTGCGCCGCCCGTCTGGGCCGAACCACCGGAACTCGAAGCGCCACGGCCGCCGGTGGAACTGGTCGTGGTGCCGCCACTACGAATGGCACCGCCACTTCCGGCAAGACTGCCACCGCTGGTGACCTCCCGGCTCCCGCCGCTCGAGCCGCCGCAGGCCGAGGCCAAGACCATGGTCATTAACAGCCCCGAGAATCCCTGCAATTTCGCCGAACGTGTGCACATGAGTCACCTCTTCGTCGCTGGCACGCAAACATTGCCCGCCCCTGCGTCCAAAGCCCCATCCCCCCGCCCCTGCGTCCAAAGCCCCATCCCCGGCGGCCGAGCGTCAGGATGCACCCTTTGGATCATGGAGGTCAATTCCATCCATCTTGGCGACCAATACCTAACAGGCAAACAATGCCGCAATACCATTAGCTGGCGTCTTCGCCCCACCCTCGATGCCCGTCTGGATCGTCGCTGCATTCCACGATGTGCAGAGCCCGCATAAACAAACGGCCAGGTACCCCGACGTCCTTGTCGAAGGTCCAGCCCGACCGCGGGCGTTCATCAAGAGCAAACCCACCGCCAGGAAGACCCTGACGGCCATGCACCTGCCCACCGAGATCCCCGAACTCCACCCCGCGCGCCCGCCGCCCGGAGCACCGGCGTGGGGAGACGAGGCTCATGACACCAACGACGATTGGCTCAACTGACGGGGCTTTCAGCCGACCGTGCTGGGGAAGCCTGTCCCGCGTGGCTGGACCCTCAGCTGACGACGCCAGACCAGGTGCCGGAATCCGCGCGCGCCCGCGCTCCTGCACACCGGCGGCCGCCAACCCGGGGCAGGAGTGGGTCCTCCGATTCAAAGCACAGTTCGAACCGCTTGCGCACCAATGACTCGTCGCGTTTCTAGAGTCTGTCTTCAGAATCAGGCCAGCCATACGCCAAGCGCAGCGAAGAGAACGAAACCGAGGAAGTTCACGGAGAACTTCTCATAGCGGGTCGCTACGCGTCTGTACCGCCTGATCTCCAATTCCGAGGCGTCAACTGGGCTGATTCCAGGGACAACTTCCAGTCGGGCGTCCTGTACATATCGGGCCTTTCGTCGTCCGACACCTACGACTCGGCGTTTGCTATGGGCAACGCCATCGTAGGGCAGTTCGTTTCCAAGCTGGGTCCTTACTACCCGTTCTTGCTGCAGCCCTATTCCGGGGTCTACACCTCGACCCTCTTGCAGGACGGCAGGGTGCTGTTGAACGGAGCCTTCCTGAATGGGGTCGAATTCCGAATGGCTGTTCCAACCTCCATGCTGCTCGATCCTGATGCCAACAGCTGGTCCAAGCTCAGCTCGCCTCCCTTCACGGACTATGAGCATAAGGGAAGCCGCGCTACCCTGCTTCCCGATGGCAGAGTGCTGGTTACCGGTCCCCAAACGATCGCGACGCCCTTCTTCTAACCTCTGAACAGCGAGCAGAGACCAACAACAAATACGGCGACTCGGCTACCGACTCACGAATCGCTCATCAGCATGGGCTCAGGCGGCGTCTCGGGTCAGGGCCTTGAGCAAGCTCCGGGAATGGGCGCGCAGGTTTGCACGCGCGGAGCGGTTCACTCTTGCAGGGCGTCCTACCTTAACCGCGGGTCCACATCTCCGGGTCCACTTCAGCGGACCATGTGCCCCACCACGCCGCCACACCGTCAGGTACTTCGGCGTTCTGGCCTCACACCCGGCACTTCGCAGCCAAGTCGCGCCCGCGCCCGCCACACCGCTGAGTGCACCCGGCCATGACAAGCCCGCCACCCGCTCGCGCTACATCCCGTGGGCCGAGTTGCTGCGCAGGACCTTCGCCATGGACATCGTGTGCAGCAAGCGCCAATCGCCGCCCCGTCTCATCGCGCTCATCAAGAGCGACCCCACCGCCAGGGGGATCCTGACGGCCATCTCGCGGCTGCCGGCTAGCGTGGGCGAGGGCGTGTTCGGGGGGGGCGTGGCCGCCCACGCCAGCCGGCCTGCGAGACTGCAAGACTCAGACGACTGACTATCGCGGCAGCTCCTTGACGTAGATCCCCTTGGGGGTGGCAATCGCGACTCGGGTTTGGTCCAGCGACAAGGCCACCGCCCCCTGGTTTTCGGCCACAGCTACGGTTTGCACGGTGCCGTTGTCCAGGCCGATGCGCAGCAGGGAATAGGTGCAGACCGTGTTGAAGCGGCCGAGGCAGGTGCGAGCCCATGCCAGCATGAACCCAGAGGCCGCGGTCGGTACCACGGTGATCTTCCCCGCAGATGCATCGAGGATGAGCCTCCCTTCTCCGGTTGCCAGATTGGTCGTTGATAGCCCAAAGCAGGACTTGCATTCCGGCCATGCCCGGCTGCTCTCAATGGACCAGTCGAAGGGCACTTCGGCCACGGCCGGCCCGTCGGCTGACCAGACGATGGCCATGGGCGACGCGACAGGCAGGTCCCTTGCAGGGTAGGCGACGGGGTAGTCCAGGGCTTGGGGCGACACGCGATTGAGCGTGCGGGGGGAGGGTTCAGCTGTCCAGAAGACCAGTTGCGAGTCGGGGGACCACGACGGTGTCGCTGCATTGGGAATGGTGGCCACTTCGGCGTTCGCTTGCGTGTCCCACAGGCGCACATTCGCCGGGCTGGCCGGGCCGGCTCCGAAGTCCTGGTAGGCCAACCACCGTCCATCGGGTGAAAGAGCCGCGTCGGATTGTAGAGCGAGCCTCTCCAAGGTGGCCGATCCATCCGGGCTTGGTGTCACCTTCCATTGACCCGACCCGCCGACGAAGATCTGATCCTTGGCGCCGGTCTGCAACGAGCGAGCGCCCGGGATGACCACGAGCTCAAAAACCGCCGAATCCGCAAGCCGCACCTGGCGCAGACCGGAGGACGCGGAAGGATCGTCGGGAACGGAAAGGTAGTAGAGGATACTGCCGTCGCCAGACCAGGCCATGGCTTCCGCGTGGTCGAAGCATATGCGCACTCCTAGGTCCTCCTTCGGCGCCGCAATACCGCAGCCATCTACAAACAGGCGCTCAGATTGGTCAAACCCTATGGATTGCGGGGTTGCCGGCGCACTTGGCTGAAACTCAACCATCTGGCTGGTAGGGACGACGTCCATGGCGATTTGACCGTCAGCACTGCAACGTCGGCGCAACCAGGAGTACCCGACTGGAAAATCAACCGTGGCTTCCGCCGGCCCAAACGGACTGAAACGGATGGGGCTCGGCGCGTAAACCAGATCGTAGCCAGGCGCAGTCCAGGGCCCCGCACTGCTGCTCGGGCCCTCCGACAGGTTGATGTGCGCCGTAGCTTCAAAGAAGCGCAGCTCTTCTGGTGCACCCGAAAAGCACTGGTACCCACCCAACCCCTGCGGGACCGCCACGACATGGAACTCTGCAGTCCCAGCCACCAGTCGGGCTGATGCCCTGCCGGCTTCGCCGCAAGTGGGCGACGGCTGTGCTTCCGCCGAGAAAGACAGCCGCTCCAGGGAGAGGGAGGCTTCGTCAGTGGGCGGAGTCACGAAGTGGGCGCTCAGTGTGAAGACTTCAGCACGATAGCTAGCGGCATCCTCAGGCCCGGTCATGCACGCCGCCAGAAGGAACGGAAGAACCACAGAAACGTCGTGTCTCATCTTCATCACCTCTCAGAAAGAAACGCCGCCACCTGCCAGGACGTGCAGGTGAATGCCATGCTGCCAAGAATTGGCAGCAGGAGCGGCTCTGAAGCCGCGAAACAGACCGCCGACTTCCAAGCGCAGGTAGGCCCTTCCTCGCCAGGGTAGGTCGAGCTGGGCCAGCGGTCCGACCTCGATGCCGTCCGACCAGTGGGAGGGGAGGGATGCCGACTCTTCCGGGAGCAAAGCAGAGGGGGCTGCGCTGGTCAGGGAGAATTCCTGCCGGAGCAAGACCCAGCCAAGCTCGCCGCCTAATGACAAGGTGACCCAGCTCAGATCGATGGCGTGTAGGGCGGCGGCCGCGAGCGAGAGCCCACGGTTACGTATTTGGAGACCAGCGTTGCCGCTGGTCTCGCTTTCCAGGGCAGCGCGTGCCTCCAGCGAGAGCCATCGGCGATCATGGCGGAGCATGACCAGCAGCATGGGGCCGGAGCCCACCGACAATTGCGGTTCGGACGAGCTCCCCAATTCGTCCGTCCGCCAACCACCCAGCACGGCAAATCCAGTGGCTGAGCGGCGCTCGCCCCCTTTGCGCACTACGCGTGCGGGGTCCACGCGGCTCATGCCGTCGTGATTAACCATGGCCGTCTCCCCCACAGCCACGTTTACATCCTGCTCAGCAATCTCGCGCTGACCTCGCCGCGTGACATGGTAGCGGCCAGGCGGCAGCGTCAGCCGGGCGCCGGGCTCGTGCGAAGCCAGCTCGGCGAGTGGCGGGGCGAGAAGCGCGCCATCCCATTGCTGGACCACGAAACGACCCGCTTCAGCGAAGGCCAGTTCGCCCATACGGGTGTCGCGCCGGCCGGGGCGAGTGAGCACCAGGTCGTGACGGCCACCCAGCATGAATTGAAACGTGGGCGTCTGGGGACCGGCCGGGCTGCTGACCGTGGCGGTCCGGGTCTCCGAAGATGAAAAGGCATAGAGTTCGGAAAGAGTTACTGCACCGTCGTGATTCTGGTCCGCCGCGCCCATCAGCCCGGAGTTCAGGAAGTACGTGAAGAACGAGCCGTGCAGGGCTGCCGACTCTTGCGCGTTCTCACTGGCCGTCGCCGAGGTGAGCACCGCGAAGCCCTCAGGGGCTGGTTGGTCCAGCGCGGAGACCTCGAACGACGGTACGGGCCGCGCACCCTTGACCCCGATGAGCGAGCCTGACTGACAGGCATCCACCACCAGCACTCGTGAGGTCGCGGGTGAGCCCACCAACAGGGCCTTGAGTTCGGCCAGGGGCAGGTGTGTGCCCCCGAGGTGTAGCGATTCGGCGTCAGCGTGGCCGGAGTAGAAGAGGAACAGAACTGCATCACGCTGCTCGCGCACGCGCACGTTGAGCCGAACCACAGCGTCGCGCAGCTCGCTGGCCGTGGCGCCGTTGAGGACCAGCACTTGGTCGCCCGGAAAGTCGCCCAGGGCGCGCAGGGTCTGCGCCACGCGAACAGCGTCGTCCTCGGCATGGCGAAGGATGGGCTCGTGATTGTCGCCCACATTGGAACCCACGAAGACCGCGAAGCGGCGCGGATCGGCGTGGGCATGGCCGGAGGCAACCCAGAGGGCCAGGCCAGCCACCACGCCCCAGCAGAGATTCTTGCTCATTGGCTCACCTTTGAAATCCAGAAGGTTTCCTCATGACACCCGGTCCCGAGATCGCTCACCTGCCTTGGATCGCCGTGTGCCGCGGCCAGCGCTCGCTGAGCACTCGCGACGACTTCGGCCGTCTGCATGGGCTGGCCACAGGCCACCAGGGTGATGCGCTCGGGGCCGAGGCCCGCATCCAGCTCGACGGCACCATCCAACAGCACGCGCCGGCCGCCTGCGATGGTCAGGGATCGCTCGCCTGAGGGGGCCAGCTGAGTCACCTGTCCGGCGCTATCCAGCAGCACCAGCGCTATCTCGGCCTTGGGCCAAATGGTGAAGACCTCGAAGCGCAAGCGGTCCCCGGGCGCCAGCGGCGCTCCGGGATCCAGGCGCATGACCGAGCCCTGTTTGGTCTTGGCGATGACGCCCAGGCGCCACTCGCTTCCCTTGGTCAGGGTGTCAGGGGCGGGGCGATGCAGGACCAGCACCAGCGCGACCGCGAGCGACGCACCGGCCAGGGCTGGTATGCCCCAGCGCAGGACTGGCCGGATCGTCTTGGGCCTTGGTTGCCCGGAAGCCATTCCGGCCTGCGACCAGACAGCATTTAGGTCGATGGACGGGCTTTGTGCTTGCGCCAATTCTGCCTGTCGTCGCTGACACGCCCTGCAGGACTGCACGTGAGCGATCAGGGCGGCTTCGTCGGGCGATGTGGCGAGCTCGCCAAAACGCCAGCGCTCCAGGGCAAGCTCCGAGGGACAACGGGAATCAGCCTCCATGTCTCACCTTTCTGCCGGCCTCGTGCTCGGCTAGCCTGTGGCGTAACTCTTGAATGCGATTGGACACCGTCTTCTGCGACTGGCCGATGACCTGGGCGATCTCTTGCTGGCTCAGGCCATCGATGCCGCAGTACATGGCGATCTCCTGTAGGCGCTGGGGGAGGCCGCGCAGCAGGAGTCGAACTGGCAGAGTCGGTTCCACGGCCGCTTCCTGCGGCAGCACGCGCAGGAGACGGTGCCAACGTCTGGTGCCCCGGATGCGGTTCAGGCAGCAGTTGGTGGTGGTGCGATACAGCCACCCTACGGGTGAGGGAGCTGACCAGGCCTCTCCGGTGCGCAGCAGCTGGACGAAGACGTCCTGGCAGACGTCGCGCGCCGCCTGCTCATCGGCTAACATCTGACGCGCGCGGCGGAACACCAGCGCGCTATAGCGCCGGTAGATCGAATCGAGGGTCGCTCGATCGATCGGGTGTCGCTGGCGCCTGTCCTCCATGGCCAGATAAGACACCGGACCCGAGGGCGCTTAGTAACGGAAATCGCGCGGTTAGGTTGGCTTGCGCACCAGAGGGAACTTGGACAGGCAAACCTGGCAAGCGGGCGAAGTCTCGGTCATTGGTGACCAGCGTGACGCCGTGCTCGATGGCTAGCGCCGCCAGATGAGCGTCCGCAACCAGCGGCCCACCAGTGGGCCATTCTCAGAGCGGGTGTTGGCACTTCTCCTCAGTTGCCGCCGCGGGACGGTTCGGTCACGGCGCGGCCGGCAGATAGCTCTGAATGGCAGCGTACCAGACGTCGTCCATGACTACGTACCCGGCGTCGTTCGGATGGAGAAAGTCATTCATGAGTGCGGTCGCGTAATTGGCTTGGGCAGTGAAAGCGCCATACATATCGACCATGATGACGTGCTTGCCGTTCGCGGCGCGGGTCTGGACGACACCGGCGATCGCGTTGTTGTAGGTCTGCACGATGGCGTTCGCCCCGGCATCCGGGGTCGGCGTGATCTTGGCGACCACTATCAGCGCGTTGGGCGCGTCGTTGACCAGGCGATCGAGCAGCGCACCCAGCCGCGTGGGAGCGTTCGCCACGTCGATGCCCCTGTTGGTGTCGTTCGTGCCGATCATCAGCAGGATGATGTGCGGGTGATTGGCGGCGATCGACTGATCGACGAGCGGCGAGATGCCCGAGGTGGTGGCGCTGTTGTCGATGGTGTAGCCCCCATGGCCCTCGTGATGGCGCGGAAAGGGCTTTCCGTCGAGTGTGGTGGGCCCATTGGGGGTGGCGCTGCCCACGAAGGTGATCGCCTTGCGTGCTTGCACGGCCTTGTGAAACAGCTCCACCCGATATCCGCCGCCCGGGGCCGACGAGCCGATGCCGTCGGTGATCGAATCGCCGAGCGGCATGATGTTGCAGACCGCGCCGGTCGTGGGACAGGGGTTGAAGGTCGCGGCGCCGCCCGCGCCCGCCTCCCCGCCGCCGGTCGAGCCGCCGGTGCCGCCACCTGTGCCCCCGCTACCTGCCCCACCCGTCGCGCCCGTGCCGTCCGAGCC
>JAEXQJ010000025.1 GCA_023438785.1 Pseudomonadota bacterium | reverse complement strand
GGCCAGTCACCCGGAGTTCGCCCTGTGCCTCGTGACGTCGGACAAATGGGCCGGCAAACGCTTGGGGCAGCGGCTGCCCATCGCCGGCGATGCGGCGGAGCTGACCTGTCTGTCGCATCAAGAGGCGCATGCGCGCTTCGGCGAACTGGACGTGCTCTTCTTGTGCACGGCCGCAGAGGTTTCCATCGAGCTGGCTCCCAAGGCACTGGCGGCGGGCACGCGTGTGGTCGACTTATCGGGCGCGTTCCGCTTGTCGGCCGAGGATTATCCCACCTGGTACGGCTTCACCCACGGCGCGCCGGGGTTGCTCAGCGAGGCCGTGTACTCCATGCCCGAGGTGACCGGGGCTACGGAGCGGCTACGTCACGCGCGCCTGGTCTCCAACCCGGGCTGCTATCCGACGGCATGCACGCTGGCGGTGCTGCCGCTGCTGCGCGCGGGGCTCATCGAATCCGATTCGCTGATCATCGACGCCAAGAGCGGCACCACGGGGGCCGGGCGCAAGGCCAACGAAGACTTCTCCTTCTCGGAGCTGTCGGACGACTTCAAGGCCTACCGGGTGTTGCGGCACCAGCACACGCCCGAGATCGAGCGGGCCTTGGCATTGGGCGGGACGCCGGGCGTGCAGGTCACGTTCACGCCCCATCTTTTGCCCGCGCGTCGTGGAATTCTGGCCACCGCCTACGGTCGTTTACGGCACGGAGTCGGGGCTGGCGATCCCTCGGCGGCCGTGCGCAAGGCCTTTGAGGAGTTCGCGGCGGAGCGACCCTTCGTCAGGGTGGTCGCGCCCGAGGAGGTCCGTCTGCAGGCCGTGGTGGGAACCAACCGCGTCGTGGTGGGCGGAGCGGCGGACGTGCGGCGAAACGTGGTGGTCGCGGTGGCGGCCATCGACAACCTGGTCAAGGGCGCGGCCGGCCAGGCCGTGCAGAACGCGAACCTCATGTTCGGATTTGCGGAGACCACAGGCCTTTCTCAATTCGCAGGACACATGCCATGAGCGATACGAACGGATCCATGCCCCAGAAAGAATCCTTGGTCGAGCGACGAGACCTGGTCGTCGAGGCGCTCAAATACATTCGCAAGTTCTCTGGCACGCGCGCCGTCATCAAGTACGGTGGCGCCGCCATGGTGGAGGCGGAGCTGAAGCGCAGCTTCGCCCTCGATCTGGTCCTGCTGCAGGCGGCGGGTCTGCGACCCGTGGTGGTCCACGGTGGCGGCCCCGAGATCACGCGCACGCTGGAGCGCTTGGGTCAGAAGAGCCAATTCATCGGCGGCCAGCGGGTCACCGGTGATGCGGAGATGAGTGTCGTCGAGATGGTGCTCACGGGGCGAGTGAACACGGAGATCGTGGGCCTCATCAACACCCTGGGCGGCACGGCCATGGGGCTGTCGGGTAAGGATGCGCACCTCATTCGCGCCCACAAGCTGGAGCCCAAGCCCGGGCAGCCGGACCTTGGACTGGTGGGCGAGGTGGAGGGCATCAACACCGAGGTGCTCGACATGTTGCTCGACAAGAGCTACATGCCGATCATCTCGCCGGTGGGACTCGGGGCGGAGGGCGCCAGCTTCAACATCAACGCCGACATGGTGGCCGCGGAAGTGGCCGTTGCCTCGCGGGCCAAGAAGCTCATCTTCCTCACCGACGTGCCGGGCATCCTGGACGAGAACCGCCAGCTCATCAGCGAGATTCGGGCCGATGAGCTCCGTGGTCAGTTGGGTGAGGGCAAGAGCGTCAAGGGCGGCATGCAGGTCAAGGCGCAGGCCATCCTGCGCGCGCTGGACGGCGGTGTGGACGCGGTGCACGTGGTGGACGGTCGTGAATTGCACAGCGTGGTGGTCGAGCTGTTCACCGACAAGGGCGTGGGCACACTGATCACCCGCTAGCTTCGAAGGCCGAGCGAAGACAATCGGCAAGCTTCTCCGGCGGGCGGGGCGTTGCGGTGTATGATGCGCCCTGCCTCAGGCGCCATGTTTGCCCGCTACGCCCGCGCTCAGGATGTGTCCGGTCGGCCCGTCGTGGCGGCGCTGCTGGGCGGCGTGTTGCTGCTGGCCTGGACGACCTGGTTCCTCTGCGCGCGGGTTCCCCTGTACGAGGTGAGCCGGTCCGCGCGTTTGCAGGTGGCAAGCGCGCCCTACGACGTGGATGTGCCGGTCACGGGCCGCGTGGTGCGCACCGCCCTGGTGCTGGATGGACAGGTCAGCGAGGGGACCGTGCTGGTGGAGTTGGACGCGGAGGCCTATCGATTGGAGCAGACGGCCCAGGCGCAGCGCCTGGCCACCCTGGGTTCCCAATTGGAGGCGCTGGCCAACGAGCTGGCGTCCCAGCAGCAGGCCCTGCGCAGTGAGGAGAGGGCCAGCGCCGCGCAGGTGAGCGAGGCCAGGGCGCGCCTGCGGGCCAGCGATGCGGTCGCGCGCCAAAAGGAGCTGGAGCGCCGCCAGCTAGAGGCCCTCCATGCACGCCACGTGGTGGCCAGCGTGGAGCGGGATCGCATTCAGGTGGAGGCCACGCGTCAGTCGGCAGAGACCGAGGCGGCGCGTGTGCAGGTCGATCGCATGGGGAGCGAGGGCGGCGTCAAGCGCAGCGATCGGCAGGCCCAAATCGCGCGCCTGCAGGCCGAGGTGGCGCGTTTGGAAAGCGAGCGCGCGGAGGCCATGTCCCAGGTGCGTATCTTGGAGCAGAAGATCGCCCTCCACGTGATCCGCGCGCCGGTTTCGGGCCGTGTCGGCCACCTCACCGATCTGCGACCGGGCTCGGTGCTGGCGGCAGGCTCGCGGGTTTGCACCATCGTGCCGTCGGGCGGCGTACGCGCGGTGGCCTTCTTCGAGGCTGCCAGTGCGGCGGGGCGGATTCGCGCCGGGCAACCGGCCCAGGTGCGTCTGCTGGGGTTTCCGTGGACCAAGTACGGCTCTCTGCTCGCCCGGGTGGAGCGCGTGGGCACCGAGCCCAAGGATGGTCTGGTGCGCGCGGAGCTGACGTTGCAGCCCGGCCGCTCCGCCATTCCCCTCGAACACGGCCTGCCCGGCAGTGCCGAAGTGGAGGTGGAACGGGCCTCGCCTCTGTCGCTGGTCCTGGATGCCGCGGGTCGCATGCTGATGGCGGCCGAGGGGCAGCGCGCGCCCAGCGCTCCGTGAGCCAGCCATGAGTGGACCGCGACGGCGCCTTCTGGCCCCTGAGGTGATCCAGACCTCGGCCATAGACTGCGGGCCCGCGGCCTTGAAGTGCCTTCTCGATGGCTTCGGGCTGCGCGCCGACTACGGGCGCCTGCGCGAGGCCTGTCACACGTCCGTGGATGGCTCGTCCATCGACAAGCTGGAGGAACTGGCGGGGCAGCTAGGGCTGGACGCCGCCCAGATGTTGGTGCCGGCCGAACACCTGCTGTCGCCCGAGGCGGATGCCTTGCCTGCCCTGGTGGTGTTGCGCCAGCCGTCGGGCCTGACCCACTTCGTGGTCCTGTGGCGCGTGTTGGGCCCCTGGGTGCAGGTGATGGACCCGGGCCGGGGACGGCGCTGGATGCACCGCCGCGCGCTGGTGCGCGAGCTGTACATCCACGAGGCCGAGTTGCCGGCCAAGGACGTGGGCGCTTGGTTCGCGGAGGCGGGGTTTCGCGATCCGCTGCGCAAGCGCCTGCAGGGCTTGCGAGCCGAGGACGTTGCGGGCATGGACGCGGCGACGGATTGGCAACGGCTGGCTCGCCTGGACGCCGCGGCTCGGGCCACGGAGCGTCTGCTGGAGGGCCGGGCCATTCGGCGTGGGCGGGCCCGCCAGGTCGTGCGCGCGTTGGCCGCAGCCGGCGACGTGCCGGATTCGCTGTGGACGGCGCGCGCGGCGAGCGAAGAGGGACAGGTCGTCGTGCGGGGCGCGGTGGCGCTCAAGGTGTGGGGGCGCGCCGAAACGCCGCCCGCGCTGCCCGCTCCCCTGGCGGCCGTGCTCGCCTCGGCGCAGCCCAGCCCGGGGCGGCAGCTCTGGCAGCTCCTGCGCAGCGATGGCGTCCTGCGTTTCCTGCCTCTGGCCGCGGGCCTGGCCCTGGCGGGTCTGGGCAGTGTGATGGAGGCGCTCTTGCTTCGCGGAGCCATGGAGGTGGCGCAGCGGCTGTCGCTGGTCGAACAGCGCCTGGGCGCGGTGGCCGCTCTCCTGGCCATCGTGACGGGCCTGGCCTGCGTGGAGTGGCCCCTTTCGCGCGGGCTGTGGGGCGTGGGGCGCAAGCTGGAGCTGCAGCTCCGCCGCGCTTTTGTGCGCAAGCTGCCTCGGCTGGGTGATCGCTATTTCCAGAGTCGACCGGTCTCCGACTTGGCGGAACGGGCCCACATGGCCCATTGGTTACGGCTGCTCCCCGGGCAGGCGGGCCAGCTGGTGCGCACGGCAAGCGAGCTCGCCGCCACCGCGGTGGGCGTGATCTGGCTGCATCCGCCCAGCGCGCCACTGGTCCTCGCCTTGGCGGGCCTGATGATCGCCATTCCGTTCTTCTCTCAGCCCGTGCTCGTGGAACGCGACATGCGCATGCGCGGGCATTCGGGCGGGCTGGCGCGCTTTTACCTGGATGCCCTCCTCGGGGTGTCGGCCATTCGCGCCCACACGGCTGAATCGGCCGTGCAGGCTGAACACGGCTCGCGCCTGCGTGAATGGGCCCGTGCCGCGCGAGATGCGGCGCGCGCCAGCGTGCTGGCCGACACGTTCCTGAGCATGGTCGGTTTCGGACTGGCCGCCGCGCTCGTCTTTCATTACCTGGTCACGGCCCCCGGCTCGGGCTGGGCCATCCTGCTCGTGTACTGGCTGCTGATGATCCCGGCCTTGGGCCAGGAGCTGGCCTTCCTCATCCAGCAGTACCCGCAACACCGCAACGTGACCCTGCGCCTGCTGGAGCCGCTGGGCGCGCCTGACGCGCACATGGAGGTGGAGGCCACGCAGGCCGCGCCCACGGCGAGGACGACCGCGCCGGCTATCGAGATGCTGGGCGCGCGGGTCGTGGCCGCGGGACATCCGGTGCTGGCGGTGGATCGGCTGGCCATTCCGGCAGGTCAGCACGTGGCCATCGTGGGCAACTCGGGGGCCGGCAAGTCCAGCCTGGTGGGCCTGCTGCTCGGCTGGTACGAGCCGGATGGGGGGGCGGTGCGCGTGGACGGCAAGCTCCTCACGGGAGCCGTGTTGTGCGACTTGCGTGCCGCCACGGTGTGGGTCGACCCGACGGTGCAGCTCTGGAATCGCTCGCTCCTGGAGAACCTGCGCTTCGGAGCCGGCGACCAACGTGGTCCGGTGGGGCAGGCCGTGGAGGCGGCGCAGCTCGACGAGGTGCTGGCCCGTCTGCCCATGGGGCTGCAGACGCCCCTGGGCGCGGGCGGCGGCTTGCTCTCGGGAGGCGAGGGCCAGCGGGTGCGCCTGGGACGGGCCTGGTGCCGAGGGCCGGCGCACCTGGTGGTTCTGGATGAAGCCTTCTCCGGCCTGGAGCGCCCGCGGCGCCAGGAGCTTCTGCACGCGGCGCGACGGCGGTGGGCTCAGGCCACCTTCCTGTGCATCACCCACGACGTGAGCCACGCCTTGGACTTTCCGCGCGTGTTGGTGGTCGAGGGAGGACGCATCGTGGAGGACGATGCCCCTCAGGCCCTCGCCGCGCAGGCCGCGTCCCGCTTCGCACGTTTGTTGGCCGCGGAGAAGCGCGCCCTGGCTCGGTTGACCGGACCGGAGTGGCGGCGCCTGCGCGTCGATGGCGGC
>JAEXQJ010000024.1 GCA_023438785.1 Pseudomonadota bacterium | reverse complement strand
CCTGGTTGCGCTGCGGGGCCTGAAAGTGGCCGCGCTCGGGCGAGGGCGTGTTCATCATGGAGGCCAGCTTCTCCATGTCCATGCCACCCAGGAGCTGCTTGGCGCGGGCCAGGTTCTTTAGTCCCGGGATCTTGCCGAGGAGGCCGGTGGACTGTCCGAGCTGCACCATCATCTGCCGCATCATCCCGAAGCGGTTGAGGAGATCGGCAACCTCGCTGTCCTTGCGGCCGCAGCCTCGGGCGACGCGGGCCAGGCGGCTCATGTCGTAGAAGGCGCTGCGCTTCTTGCGGCGCTTGCCCGCGTCGACCACTTCCTCCCAGCTCGTGACGATGAAGCGCTCCGGGTAGCGGCGCTCGTCGTCGGTCATGGACGAGATCATCGAGCTGATCTTGATGAGCTCGCGGTCGTCGACCTGAATGCCCGCATCGGCCACACCAGGGATCTTCTCCACCAGGTCACCGAGCGGCCCCATCTTCTTGAGGATGGAGATCTGCTCGAGGAAGTCGTTCATATCGAACTTCCCCTTGAGCATGCGCAGGGCGTCCTGCTCGGCCTTCTCCTCGTCCACCACCTCTTCGAATTGGGTGATGAGGCCGATGACGTCGCCGCGACCGAGGATCCGGCTGGCCATGCCGTCGGGACGGAACTCCTCCAATCGGTCGAGCGACTCGCCCATACCGACGAACTTCACCGGCTTGCCGGTAACCGCCCGCACCGAGAGGGCCGCGCCGCCGCGCGCGTCACCATCCAGCTTGGTCAGAATGACGCCGTCGTAGTTGAGCCAGTCGTGGAAGGTCTTGGCGGTGGCGACGGCGTCCTGGCCGATCATGGCGTCGACCACGAATAAGGTGTTGGCCGGGTTGGTGCGCCGCTTGATCTCCTTCAGCTCGTTCATCAGCGGCTCGTCGATGGCGAGTCGCCCGGCCGTGTCGAAGATGATGGTGTCGCGGCCCGACTCGGCGGCGAGGCGCTGCGCCTTTTCGCAGATGAGGGGCGGACTTCCGCCGGGCTCGGAGAAGACCGGCATGTTGAGCTGTCCGCCCAGCACCTTGAGCTGCTCGATAGCGGCCGGGCGGTACACATCGGCGGCCACCAGCAGGGGACGGCGGCCCTTCTTCTCGAGCATGCGGGCCAGCTTGCCGACGGTGGTCGTCTTGCCGCTGCCTTGCAGGCCCACCACCATGATGCCGGTGGGGCCCTTCTTGGCGAAACGGAAGTTGGTGTCCACCGGACCCATCAGCTCGACCAACTCGTCGTGGCACAGCTTGACGAAGTGATCCTCAGGGGTGACGCGACGGATCTTCTCCTTCGAGGTGGCGCGCACCTTGACGATGATGCCCACCGCCTTTTCGCGCACCCGCTTGCAGAAGTCCTGGACGACATCGAAGCCTACGTCTGCCTCCAGCAGCGACGTGCGCACATCGGCGAGGGCCTCGTCGACTGTCTTTTCGTCCAACTCGGCCAGGCCCTGGAACTTCTGCTTGGCCGCGCGGAACCCCTGAGTGAGTGTCTCGAACATGGGGCGCGGAATCTACCACAGGAGGGCGCCCCGCCAGGGCGGAGTGCTACCCGGTCATCCGTCGTTTGCCCACGGTGGCCCACCACTGCTGCCAGCGGCGGCGCGCCTCCTCGCGGTCGCGCTCGGGCAGGTCGTAGTGGTACCCGAAGTACTCGCCCGTCAGCTCATGCAGCTCCTGGGAGGCCGCCAGGCGCAGCTCGGGGTTGCGGCTGGCGAGGGCCTCCAGCAGCCACTCCAGCCGCGGCCGGGAGCCCATGCGCTCCCACCAGTCCTCCCAGCGCTTGCGTTTGCGGCCCACGTCGTCGCGGGTCAAGGTCACCAGGGCCGCGTAGGAGGCGTCCGCGATGGCTCGGTCCTCGCTTTCCAGTCGGCTGATGAGGGTGGGCACTGCGGTTGGATCGCGCAATTGTGCTAAGCCGTGCATGGCCCCGACGGCAAAGGCGGGATCGTTCAGCGCGGCTCGGGCCTGCAGGTTGCGCGCATGAGACGCCACGCGCTGGTCGCGGAGATACGGGCTGAGGGCCTGCAGGGCCGCGCGGCGTGCAGTCTCGTCGCCCAGCTTGGCGATTTGCAGCAGGGTTTCCACGCGATCGACCGTATCGGCTGGTGCTTCGGCCGTGGCGCCCGCCGCCGCGGAGGGCGCCTTGCCCAGCCAGCGTCGCACGTCCCGCGCGCCCATCAGCTTGCCGAGCAGGGCGACAAAGCGGGGGCCGACCGGCAGGCCGTACACGCGCCCCAAGAGGCCGCGAAAACGCACCTCGGTGACCAGGTGGGGGTCGACCAGGAGGGAACGTTCGCTTGCCCAGGCCCACAGGGCGTCGTGATCCGAATCCGGGCGGATGGCCATCTCCAGCGCCTCCGGACGGCGAGCGATGGGCACGGCACCCAGGCGAAGGGCCGTATCCACGTCCAAGCACTCGCCTGCCCGCGGATCGGCGCCGAGCGTGCGTTCCGTCGGCAAAGCCGGTATTCCCACCAGATCGGCCAGGTGCTGGATCAGCACCGCCTCGTCGACGGCGCCCATCTCCAGGAGCACCGTGTCCAGGGTCCCGCCGTAGAGGCTCTGCCGGCGCTCCGCCTCGGCCACCGCTTCACGCGAAAGCAGGGAGCCGCGGAGCAGCGCGGACAAGAGCGGGGGAAGCGCCATGGGCGACCTAGGATAGCGCGCGTTCGGCGCGGGGCGCTCCGAGCCGATGCACGCTCATCGCGGCTCGAGGATGACGTAGGTGCCGGAGAGGTGATCGTGCAGAGCGCGACGTTCGCGATCGAAGAGGCACCACACCCAGCCCAGGCCCGCAGGCAGCACGCTGAAGACCAACATTACGAAACGCAGGATGCCGACGAGGGGCCCCGGGTTGGTCCCGCGCGCCGAAATCACGCGCAAGCCCATGAGCCGTTTACCCGCCGTCTGGCCGAGCATGCCGCCCAGATAGACGTGATAGAGGGCGCCGATTCCCACCAGCAAGCCGACCGCGCCCACCGCCATCGGGTTGCGATCGAGCAGGCCCGCCAGGACGAAGTCGGGACCGAATTCCTTCATTCCCGGCAGCGGCACTCCCAGGACCACGGCCGCGGCGGCCGTTACGCCCGTAGCCGCAGCCGTCACCAGCAATCCGTCGATGATCGCCGCGACGAGGCGGCGGCCGAATCCGGCGGCGCGCACCTGCAGGACGCGCGGGACGCGGGTCGAATTCGCGCTGCTCCCGCCCGCGGAAAGAGGCCGCTCCACCGCGTTCGGCATGGTGGGCGCGGATTCCGAGCCATCGAGGTTCGCCATCTCGCAAACGGCGGCGTAGGTACTCACGTGGCTGATTTTGAGAACGGGCGACGGGAGTAGCAAGTTTCTGTGCGCTTGGCGCGTTGGGACCAGGGCTCAGTCCAGGCCGCCGGCGCTGGCTTGGGTCAGGGCCACGGCCACGATGGCCGCCGTCTCGGCGCGCAGGATGCGGGCGCCCAGACCCACCGAAACGAAACCCTGCGCCCTGGCCTGGGCGACCTCATCGGGCGCCAGGCCGCCCTCGGGCCCGACCAGCAGGGTCACGTCCCCGAGTGCGTGCTGCGCGAGAGCTTGCCGCATGGGCAGTGTGCGCTCCGCCTCCCAGAGCACCAGCCGCGTCGACGCCGGGGCCGCCTCGGCCAATGCAGACGAGAGGGGGACAGCCTCCCCGATCTCGGGAACGTCGGCGCGCCCTGACTGGCGGGCCGCCTCTTGGGCGATGGTCTGCCAGCGGCGCTGCTTTCCGGGCGGCGGAATGACCATGCTGCGCGCACTGAGCACGGGGATCACCCGTGCCACGCCCAACTCGGTCGTCTTCTGTACGATCAAATCCATGCGCTCGCCCCGAGGCAGCGCCTGCAGCAAGGTGATGCTCGCGGCCGGGACCGCCACCGAGCGGCGCGCGCCCAATTCCAACTCGGCACCGCCCGCGCCGATGCTCGCGATACGCGCGTCCACCTCGTTGCCGCGTCCGTCGAACACGCAGATGTCCGCCCCGACCTGAAGGCGCAGCACCTTGAGCAAATGCCGTGAACCCGCTCGATCCAGGTGAACGCGGCTGCCGGTCAGCTGCTCAGCGGGGATGAAGAGACGCGCCATGTGCGTCTGCCCGCGGCGCTAGCGCTGCCGCAGCAGGAGTCCGGACCACTCGCCCTCGTCGAGCCGGGCGATGAGGCGAAAGCCCGCCCGTTGGTAGGCGGGGAGCAAGCCGTCCACCTGGTCAGTCAAGATCCCCGACAGGATCAGGTGTGCGCCGGGCGCGAGACGGGCAGGGAAGTCCGGTGCGAGCAACTCCAGGACATCTGCCTGGATGTTGGCCATGACCAAATCGAAGGACGCCTGTACCTCGGCCAGCGTGCCCGTCTGCAGCCGGACCGTGGTCACTTGGTTGCGCTCCAGGTTCTCCCCTGAGCAATCCGTGGCCTCTGAATCGTTGTCCACGGCCAAGCCGTCGGCCTTCGGCCACAGGCGCGCGGCGGCGATGGAAAGAATGCCGGAACCGCATCCCAGATCGAGGAAGCGAGAGACCGCTGTCCCGTCTTCATGCAGGCGTTCAGCGAACGCGATAACCAACCGGGTCGACGGGTGTGCGCCGGTTCCGAAGGCGCGGCCCGGATCGAGGTCGATGATGTGTTCACCCGGCGGCACCTCGCCCTGATCCCAGCTCGGGCGAACCGTGAAGCGGCGCCCGATGCGGGTGGCTCGGAAGAACTGCTTCCAAACGTCTCGCCACTCCTCCTCGCTCGCCTCTCGTTGCCGAATGGCCACGGGATCTACGGCTGTTTCTCCGGCTCGCGCCAGAGTCAGCGTCTGGTCGACGGCGTCCAGGACTTCGTCGACCTGATCGGGCGGGCACAAGGCAATCACGGCTGTCCGGTGGGGGGCGGTCGAGAACAGGGTTCCCGAGTCGCGCACCTCCACGCCACCGGTCAGCGGCGCCACGGCGGCCGCTACCAGATCGGCCACATCCTCATGGGCCTCGATCTGGATCTCGATCCAAGTGGTCATGGGGCCGTCCCCCTCAGGTCCACGGCCCCGTTTCGAGTGAAATGAGCCAACGCTAGCGAATCACGCGGCGCTTAGCCTCACGACGACGACGCTTACGCGCCTCGCGCATCTTCCGCTTGCGCTTGACCGACGGCTTCTCATGGTACCGGCGGCGCTTGATTTCTTGGAGGATCCCCTCCTTTGACATCTTCTGCTTCAGGATTTTCATCGCTTTTTCGATGGAATCCCGAACTTCGACTTCGAGGGGGCGTCCGAGCAGTGTCTCCAAGCAATTCCTCCGGTTCCGATTTGGAAGGGCAGGAATTAACCATTCCGGAAGCCGTAGGTCAAGCGGGAGGCGAGGGGGCGCCCTCGCATTGCCGGAAATGTGAGCCACCTCACGAAAAAAAACCTTTACACGACGTGGTGAGAGGCTGTATCAAGTGGAACCAAGCTGGTTGTGAGAGAGCTTCGTGCCACTCGGAAGAGGGCCGTCTGAAAGTCAGTAAGGAGACCACGCCATGATGGGGGCCAAGGTATTTACGGCAACGAAGGCCAAGGACCGGGACGAGCTGGGCGAAGTGCTCACGCGTTGGATTCATGACAATCCCAAGGCTCGGATCATCGACAAGGTCGTGACGCAGAGCTCGGATCGTGAGTTTCACTGCCTGAGCATCACGATCTTCTATGAGATGCAGCCCTAGGGGCCGCTCCGCAGAACGCACCGCCTGAGGTCGGCAGGGTCGGAGGAAACTCCGCCGTGCCGACTCGGCGTTCTGGCGTTCCTGACTTCGTCGTGTCGTGCCATATTCCGCCGATGCGCTTCGGGTTTCTGGTCAGGCGCGGGAAGCCTGATGCACCTGGGCTGGCCGCGACACTAGCGCGTGGGTTGCGCGCGCGTGGCCTCGACGTGGTGTTCGTGTCGGACTATGGCCAAGAGCCGCCGCCCGGGTTCACCTGCATTCCTGGCCAAGAGGTCGGGCGGACGGTCGATGTCCTGGTGGCCTTGGGTGGCGACGGCACATTTCTGCATGGCGCCAGTCTGATTGTCGAGCGCGACGTTCCACTGCTCGGGCTCAACCTGGGCAGCCTGGGCTTCCTGACGCCGTTTTCGGTCAGTGAGGCCGAGGCGGCGTTGGTCGATGCGGTGGAAGGGCGCCTCGCCGTCGAACAGCGGATGCGCCTGGACGTCACGCTGAAGCCGCAGAATGGCCCTACCCAGTGCCACTGCGCGCTCAACGAGGCCGTCATCAACCAGCGGCAGGCGGTTCGCTTGTTGGATCTGGCGGCGGCCATCGACGGTAGCTCGATTACGACCTACAAGGCCGACGGGCTCATTATGTCCACTCCCACCGGATCGACGGCCTACAATCTGGCCGCCGGGGGACCGATCCTGGCTCCCGAGATCGAGGCCATCGTGCTCACGCCCATTTGTCCGCACATGTTGACCAACCGGCCGCTGGTGGTGGGGGCTGAGCGCGGATTGGTGGTGACCAATGTGTCTCCCTACGACGTGGCGCTGACGGTGGACGGTTCCTGGAGTCGTGAGATGGCCCCAGGTGATGCGGTCGAGGTGCACAAGTCCGCGCGGCCGCTTCGCGTGTTCCGGCCGCGCAGCTCGTTTTACGGGATCTTGCGCCAGAAGCTTTCGTGGGGCGAGCGGAAGGCCTAAGGTCCGCAACCGCGGTCATGCGCCGCCGAGACTTCGTCCATGCTGACTCTTCTGCGTGTTTCCGGAATTGCGCTCATCGATGAGATCGAGTTGCCGCTGGGGCCGGGGCTGACCGTCATCACGGGCGAGACCGGGGCCGGCAAGAGCATCATCGTGGGGGCTCTGGGCCTGCTGCGCGGCGGGCGGGCCTCGGCGGACTTGATTCGGACGGGCTGTGACGAGGCGAAGGTCGAGGCCATCCTGGACGTGCCGGCCGACGGAGAACTGCGCGCGCGCCTGGCGGCCGACGGACGATCCCTGGACGACGGGCTGGTCATCCGACGCGCCATCGCCCGCAGCGGGCGCGGGCGCGTTCACCTCGGGGGCGGCCTGGCCAGCGTGGCCGACCTTTCCGCGACGGTGGGGCAGCTCATCGACATCACCTCACAGCACGATCAGCATCTGCTGATGGATCCGGACAGCCAGTTGGCCATCCTGGACGCCTATGCGGGGTTGGGGGCCGTGGTGGCGGAGGCGCGCGAGGCTTTCGCCCAGTTGTCGGCGGCGCGTGCCGATCTGGCTTCCTTCGATGCGGATGCGCGCGCCCGGGCCGAACGCGAGGATCTCTTGCGTTTTCAGCTCAACGAATTGGAGCAGGCCGAGTTGCAGCCTGGTGAGGACGAGGCGCTGAAGGCCGAACGCGAGCGCACCAAGGGGGCGGAGAAGTTCCTGGCCGCCTGCACCCGCGGGGAAGAGGTGTTGTATTCGTCCGACGACGCGGTAACGGGGCGAATCGCCAGCGTGGCGCGCGAGCTCGCGGCCCTGGCCCAATTGGACCCCGCCCTGCAACCGGTGGTGGAGAGCCTGCGCGGCGCTCAGGCGCAGGTTGAGGACGCGGCGAGTGAGTTGGCCCGCTACGGCGGTGGGGTGCGCTTCGATCCCGAGCGCCTGACCGAAATCGAGGAGCGTCTCTTCCTCATCGCCCGACTCATTCGCAAGCACGGCGGTTCCGTGGAGAGCGCCATCGCCCGTCGAGACGAGATCCGCGCTGAGCTGGCCGCGTTGGGCTCATTCGAGGAAGGACTGGCCACTCGTCGCGCGGCGGTGGACGCGGCGGAGGCGCGCATGGGAGGCCTGTGCGAGCAGCTCTCCGAACGCCGGCGCAAGGCGGCCCGCTCGCTCGGCAAGCGCATCGATGAGACGCTGCGGGAGTTGAACCTGTCGGGCGCGCGGGTGCCCGTCGCAGTCGAGGCGCGCGACGAGCCGGGGCCGCGCGGCCGCGATCGGGTCCGCTTGCTGTTCGCGCCCAACCTGGGCGAGGAGCCGCGACCGTTGGACCGCATCGCCTCGGGCGGCGAGCTGTCCCGCGTAATGCTGGCCGTCAAGCAGGCCCTGGCCAAGGACGACCAGGCCCTGACCTATGTCTTCGACGAGGTCGACACGGGCGTGGGTGGAGGCACGGCCGAGGTCATCGGGCGCAAGCTGAAGTCCATCGCGAGCCATCGGCAGGTGCTGGTGGTTACGCACCTGGCGCAGATCGCTGCCTTCGCTGACCAGCACGTTCGGGTCAGCAAGGAAACCAGCAAGGGGCGGACGACGGCTCGCCTGGACCTGCTCAACCCCGCCGAGCGCAAGGCTGAGATCGCCCGCATGTTGGGCGGCGCCACGCCGTCCCAGGAGGCGGCCGCGCATGCGGAGGCCATGCTGAGGCGCTCGCAGTCCGGAAGGCCCTGATCTGAAAGCCGAATGTTGACGTCGCGGCGGCGGTGTGGTGCCTTTATGCCGTGGCACGTCCGCTAGTTCCCCCGCGACGAAGACGTCGCTCGTCTCATCTGCGCAACTCGCTTGGCTTGGGTGGCCTGCTGGTCGTGCTGACCGCGGTGAACGTGTATTTCTTCGTGTACCGGGAAGACACGGCGGTTCGCAAGCTGATGCAGCCCACGTCCACGTCTCAGACGCTGGCCGACGGCAAACAGCAGATCTCGACCGAGTCCATTCCGCCCTCGCTCCTGGGCGTCTTCGGTCCCGACAAGCCCGCCCAGGACGGTGGGCAGAAACCGGCGAGCGATCGCTTCGGCACGCCATCCTTGGCCGCAGAGTATGGCGAAGGGCGTCTGGTGGAAGGGGTGGTTGGCAATTCGGACACCCTGGGTGACTTGTTGGCGCGTGAGCATTTCGGCGCGGGCGCGGCCAATCTGACCAAGACCCTGTCCAAGCTGGTCGATCCCAAGACCATTCGGCCTGGCGAGCGCTACGCCGTGGGGCTGGACGACGAGGGATCGCCCGATTCGTTCGAGTACATTCCCACCCCGGTCCTGCGCTACATCGTGACGCAGAAGCCTGATGGCACGTGGCAGGCCCGCAAGGAAGAGAAGCCGCTGGCCGTGAAGACGGTGCAGGTCTCGGGGACCATCGAGTCGTCGCTGTACGAGTCGGTGGCCAAGGCCGGGGAGTCGGGCGCCCTGGTGGCGCTGCTGGTCGACATGCTTGCCTGGGACGTCAACTTCTACGTGGATACCCATCCCGGGGATCACTGGAAGGTGGTGGTCGAGAAGCAGTACCTGGGTGATCGCTTCTACAAGTACGGCGCGCTGCTGGCAGCGGAGTACGGCGGCAAGGCGGGTACCTTCCGTGGCTTCTATTGGAACCCCAGCGGACAGCGCGGGCGCGGGCGTTACTACGACGAGAAGGGCCAGGCCCTGGCCAAGAGCATGCTCAAAACCCCTCTGCGATTCGTGCGCATCAGCTCGAAGTTCGACCGCCACCGCTTCCATCCCATTCTCCACCGCGAGCGGGCACACCTGGGCGTCGACTACGCGGCGCCGGTGGGCACTCCCGTGTGGGCCACGGCGGGGGGCAAGGTGGTCGAGGTGGGGATGAAGCGGGGGGAGGGCAACGCCGTCGTGGTGAACCACGCCAACGGCCTACAGACGCGTTACTACCACCTGTCGCGCTTTGCGAAGGGGCTGAAGGTCGGCAAATACGTGGATCAGAAAGAGGTCATCGGCTACGTGGGATCCACGGGGCTGTCCACCGGTCCGCACCTGCACTTCAGCGTCGTCAAGAAGGGTGTGTTCGTCGATCCGAGCAAGCTCGTTGTCTTGCGCGAGGCGCCCGTGGCCAACCGCGCGGCCTATCTCGAAGCCATGCGTGAGCGCGTCGCCGCCCTGCGAGCGCTCCCGCCGGTCGTTGCGGCCAAGAACTGATTCGTCGCCCGGTGGGCAAGCCGCCGGCCCGTCGTTATACTGCGCTCGATGATCCGCATTTTCCTCGGTCTACTCAAAGGCGGCTTGGCCGGCGCTGCCGTCGGATTCGGTGCTGCGCATCTGGGGGTGACGACGGGCGGGCTGGCGTGGCCGGCCTACGCCGCGGTGGGGTTTGTGGTCGGCGTGGTCTGTGGCAAGCCGCCGTGGCGACAGGACACCCTGTGGACGCCCGTCTTGAAGGGCTTGATCGGATCGCTGCTCTGCATGGGCCTTTACTGGGCTGCCCAGAAGGTCCTGGGGGGCGTGACGGCTCCGGGCCAGCTCGCCTCGGCGCTGGGACTCGCCACTGACACCGCGCTCACGTCGACGCCGCTGCTTCTGGCGCCCCTGATTGGCATCGTGTACGGGATCTTCGTCGAAATCGACGACGGCGGGAAGGCTGTCGCCAAGAATGGGGCGGCCGGGCCGAAGGGCTAAGCCGCAGCGTGCTGCTAGAGCACCGAACGGTTTGAATCGGTCGCGAAAACCCGGATCTGCGTCGCATCCCTTCGTTGCTCGTCGGTCAAATACGTCGAGTATTCTCCCTCCTCGCGCCTCGGGCTGCTCGCATCTCC
>JAEXQJ010000022.1 GCA_023438785.1 Pseudomonadota bacterium | reverse complement strand
GGGTGGGGGAGGGAGCGGGCTGGGCAGGCACGGGCTGGGCGGGCACGGGCTGGGCAGGAACGGGCTGGGCAGGCACGGGCGGAGCGAGCCAAGCCTGTCCCGCGTCCTGGGTGGTGAGCGGACGAAGTTCGAAGGTGTGGCTCGCTCGGTAGCCCATGATCCAGAGGAAGGGCACCAGGACGAAAACGCCACCGATGCAGGCGCCGACATCGAACTCCTCGTTGCGCTGAATGATGCCGGTCGTGGGCTCGTAGCCGGGCATCTCGAGTCGGACTGTGGTGGTGCTGCCGACGATCTTCGTATCGGACATGATGTATGGGGGCCTCCCCGCGGGTTCCCCATTGAGGTACAGATGCGCGCCCGGGGGCGTGCTTTGGATGACCGTGCTGCTGGCGCAGCCACTGAATGTCACGAGCAGGAGAGCCGCCGGAGCACGCAACCACATTCCACGAGAGATCATTGCCGCATTATGCCAGAGGTCGCACGCCGGGGGAACTCTCTCAGCTCTGGTCCAGGATGATCATCTCCTCGCAGAATTCAGAATACGGCCGAAGGCGGTCGTAGTTCCGGGTGAAGCGCAGCCTTCGATCGATGCACTTGACCAAGGCATCGGTGGCCCCTTCGTTGTAATGCCTGCAAACGAGGCGTGTATCCAGCCCAAGTAACTCGCACGCCTGGAGAGTCGGGCAGGGGTTCTTCGAGTGAAAGACGAGGTTGCTCTGGCTCTTCTCGACGATGGGCGCCTGGTCGGCCGAAATTCCCAGACGGCGCAACAGCAGCGCGTACGCATCCTCGAGCGGATCGCCGCTGCGAAATGCAGAAGTGCCTGCCGAGTCTTCAAACCACTGCAACCGATGCTCCGCGGATACGCGATCGTGCTCGCGCAGCGTTTCGCGAGAGGCGTTGCGGAGTCGCTTGACCTCTTTGCGCACCGCCCTGTCGTACAGGGGCACGCACTCGCCAGCGAGCACGCCCGGTCGAACGAAGATCATTCGCCCCGACCGCTCGAAGACCTCTCTGCACCCGATAGCGATGCGATCGCGCCCCTGCGCGATGGCCTGCTCGATGGAGTAGCCGTAGGCGACTTCGTTTATCCCCGCCCACACGATCGCCGAAGCGCACATGGGGCAGGGCTCATGGGTCGAAACGATGGTGCAAGCGGAGAGATCCTTGCCCAGCTCCCGGGCCGCGAGCCGGATGGCATTGGTCTCGGCGTGCGAAGTCGGATCGCGCTCGGTCTCGTCGCGGTCGTGTGCCTGAGAGACGATCCTCTCCTCGTTCAGCACGACGGCACCAAAGCCGTGGTTTCCCTCGCGCAGGCTGAGCTTCGCCTCGGCGACGGCCATCGTCATCGCTTCAAGGAGCAGATCCATGGTAGCGGGCGGCATTGTAGCCGAACGGTCACCGGCAGTCTCGCGAGCTGTAGGGTCGATGGCGTGGCGTGCACCCACCCGGGACAGAGGCTCTGTGCCGGAGATCGCGCCATCGTGTGCTCGAGCGATCTGGTGGCCATCGTTGAGCTGGATTGTGCCTACAGGGCTGTTAAGAACGGACCTCCACCAACATGCGTTGTGCCCGCGTCCGGTGCTGCCAACGACAGTCCCGCGATGGCCCGAAGTGCGGCGTAGCTAGGCCGTCTTGTGCAGCCCGTCCGCGACGGGGATGCCCAACGGTTGGGTTCCGTGAACCGGGCCCTCCTCGCCCGGTTCACTCGATCCCGGTTGGTCTTCGTCTCGCTACTTCGTGTAGCCCACCGCTTGGACGTTCCTGAAGACAGCCAGGTCGGTGTCGTTCGAGGGCCGGCCCGCAGTAATGGCGCCTTCGAAGAAGGTTCCATAGGAACCGTTGCTATTGTCGCTGGCAATCCCGAGGATGATGCCGCCACCGTTGGCCCACGGCGTGGGCGAGGCCCCGTCATAGGCGGTTGTCAGATCGGAGGCACTCTGCAGATCCGCGACCCGAATCGCGTATTGCCCAGGGCCGGTCTTGAGCGTACCGAAAGCGAAGGGGACGTTCATCGAGGGATTGTTGCTGTTCACGGCGAACGACTCCCCTGAGCCACCAGCCCAAACGCCGGACCCGAGGTCGCTCATGAACCATGGGCCAGTGCCGGCGCCCTTGCCCCAGAAGGCGGTTCCAAAGAACAAGGCGTTCGAGAGTCCGGGGTTCATCGGGTCGGGCGAGGCATTGCCGAAGTCCCAGCAACACGTAGTGCCCGAACGCGTGCCGTCCATGAGCATGTATATGCCTTGCTCGCTGTTGCCGACCGGCATTCCTGTACCAACGGCGGTGAGTCGGTATCCTTCGCGCGGATTCATGTACAGGGAATAGACCTTGTGCCTGGCGACGGTCATTGCGCCTCTGGTCGCACTCGACTCGAAATCGTCCTTGTCGGCGTATTCTCCGCCGGCCATGAGGCCTTTGGGGGCCACGCGGAGGTGGTTGTTGTTTCCGGATTGGTCGTACAAGATCGACACCGTGCATATGGAGCCGCTGCAGAAGGCATCCTGGCTGGCCGCATCGGCGAAGCCGTCCGCGGTGGCGCCAATGTCCCTGGTCGTGCCGCCCGTGCCGGTGTTCGAGTTCGAGCTTCCGTTCCTGACCTGATACAGAGGGCCGCTGTATGCCCTCGAAAGGACTCGCACCATGCTGTAGGCAGCGACGCACGGCGTGGCCGGGCTCGCGGCTGCATAGATGTCGCAGGGGCCAAAGCCGGACCCCGCCGTACCGCCCGTAGCCGTCGCACCACCCGCGCCGCCGCTGCCGCCGGGGCTGGTCGCTCCGCCTGAGCCGGCCACGACCCCGCCGACATCTGCCGCCTGGCCGCCCGAACCAGCATCCGGCACAACCGTGATGCCGCCGCTGGCCGTCCCGGCCGTGGTGATAGGTGCGGTGGTCGAGTCGCCGCCTGTTCCGGCAACGGCCCCGGCGCCGGTTGTGCCGCCGCTTGCTGGCCCGTCCGGAGGCGTGACCGAAGTGACGGCACCGCCGGTCGCCCCTGTGGCGGCGCCACCACCCGTGCCGCCGTTCGCATTGTCTCCGTTGCTCACGACCAGCTTGTCAACTGGACAGGCGCCCAACGACAAGGCCAACGCGGCGAGCACTGAAATCCTGGGTCGAATCATGTTCCCCTCCTGGTTCTCGCTTTTGTCCATCGGGCGGAGCAAACCTAACGCCCGATTTCGGACGACGGGTATCGACTCGCCAGCCAGCGGCGAGCCCAGTCAGCATGCGAACCGGCGGGAAAGCGCTCGAGGTAGCGCTGGACATCGTCGCTGGCACCGTCGAAATCCTGCAACTTCGTCCGGCATGCTCCGCGCCCGTAGAGAATCCTCTCCAGCAGCCTGGCATCAGGGCCGCGGTCAAGCGCGGCACCGAAATCCTGTTCAGCACGTCGGCAGTCTTTCGCGGCCCGAAGCTCTGCGCGAATCACCAACAGCTCCGTCAACCGAAGGCCCGGGTCGAAGCTCGTCAGCTCGAGGGCTTGCAACGCTTGATCGTCTCGTCCGAGGAGAAGGAGTGCATCGATACGCGCCAGGCGTGCTTCTTTTTCCAGGACTCCGTGCGGATAGCGCCCAATGTAGCCGTCGAGTGCGCCCAGCGCGGACACAGCGTCGCGATCGCGGCGTAGGTACCCCATCGCTCGATCCATCTCGCGAATCTCCTGCGAAACGGCAGGAGATGGCGCGGATGCTCGTGCGACCAGGGGTTGCGGGCTGGCTGAAGGTGGCACCACGGCTACAGGTCCCGAGTCGGTTGTCCGTGTGGCTGCTGGTGGTATCAGAGGCGTCGCCAGCGCGGGCGGCGCCACGTCCCGCGACGGCGCCGTCACAACCTGTCGGCCTTGCGGCGCCGGGCGAGCGCTCTCGCGAGCATGCGGGATGCTTGGGATCGTGGGTGGTCGTTGCGCTGGGCGGTTGAGCGATTGGGCGGGCGAGGCACTCTGGCTGTGGGCGTCTTGCGCGGCTTCGCCGTCGGGGGCGAAGGCAGGAGCAGGGACGATCTCGACCTCAGCCGGCCGCGCCAGGGCCACCGTGGGTGCTGCCTGCCGCTTCGATGTCTTTGCCGGGGCGGGCTTCGGTTTGGGCGTGGTCGCAGGCTCGCCCAGCCAACCAGCACGCCGGACCATCTCGTAGCCTCTCACTGTTGCCGCTCCCGCCAGCAGGCAGACCGCCGCCAGAGCCAGGCGCAGGGCCACGCGCGCACGGGCTCGCGGGAGTTCGCACGTGGCCACGGCGCGCGAGATGCGTTCCCGTTCCGCGAAACTGGGATCACGCGGCACGAGAGCTCCACGAATCAGTGCGGCGGCGCGGTCTTCGGCGGTATCGCCGCCTGTTCTCCGCTCCACCAAGCGCGGTACGACATCGCCCGATGGATGGGTCATGGCTTCTCCTTCGCTTCCCACGCGGTCATGCGCTCGATGAATTTCTGTCTCGCGCGACTTAGGCGGACCCACACGGTCCGAATGTTGCTGCCCATGACCTCAGCGATCTGCGCGCCAGACAGTCCCTCGATCTCGTACATGATGAAGGCAGCGCGATTCTTCTCGCCGATCTCGTCGAGCACGCGATATACGAGGCTCGTTCGCTCGCGTGCCTCGAGCAAAACATGCGGGTCTCTCGGCATGTCCGGCGGGGGCACGAAGGTCTGGCACGGGCGGCCGCGACCGGGGTTTCTCCCGCGGCCGGTCACCCAAGACCACCAGTGAGCCCTCATGCGCGCACGGGCCGCTACGCGGATCGTGATCTTGTAAAGCCATGTGGTGATCTCGGCGTCGCCGCGGAACTCCGGAAGTCGGCGGCGAACGACCATGAAGACATCCTGAACCACGTCCTCGAAATCGCGGTCGGGTCCCAGGAGCCGCATGGCCCAGCGGGAGACCGTGCTGACGTGGGCGCGGTAAACGGTTTCGAAAGACCAGTTCTTTTCGCAGACGCCGCCCAAACCCGCCGTGGCGACGGGAGCTTCGGAGGTGGCGGCCAGGGACCTGGACACGTCCTTACTGTGCACCCAGAAGCGCAGAACCTAACGGTCGATTGCGGAACGGCCCAGCGCCAGGCCAAGGCTTGCCAGTGCGGAGAAGCCAGGGACCTGGCGTCCCGCGGCGGCTGGCGTATCCGTCACAGACTGCCGCACCAACCAATAGGTCGCGTCCATGCCGAGCCACACCGCTGCATGCGGCGTGAGCCACCAGGACACTCGGACGCCTGCGTGTGTTCCGGGCGAAAAGGAGTCGTCAGAGGCGTTGCTGGAAAAACCAGAGCCGCCGGCATGAAGCAGCGTCCAGGCTAGCCCCGCGTGGACATCCATCGTCAATCGACCGCGGCCATGGCGCCAATCTGCCTCCGTGGTCGCGGTCGAGCGTGCCCAGGTTGCCTGCTTTCCCTCGCCAAAACTCATCGAACGCGTGTCTTCAGTTCCTGCAGAAAGGCGAAGGCCCAGCCCCGTTGCGCGCGGAATCCAGACGGCAGCCAACGAACCGCCCACCGCGAAGGCGTCCGCATAGGACAGCGAGACACCTGCAGCAACATCGAACGAGGCTCGCGCGACCGTCTGGGGTGCGGGCGCCGGCATTGCCGGAGTGGGAGGGCTTGGGGATGGCACTTCCTGGGTGGGCAACGAAAAGACCGGGTGGTCGTCGGTCGCGAGGCTTGCAATCACCACCGCAACCTGAACCGCCAGTTCGGCGCAGCGGTCGGAGTGGTCGAGCGAGCGCGCGCCAATGAGGACGCCGTTCTCGTCGACCAGCTCGATCCGAAGAAGCTTGTCCTGGCGAAATACGTGTGCCACATCGGGCGGTCGCGCGGCTGGCGCTGCCGGAAGCAACGAGGAGAGGGCTGTCTCGATGTCTTGCCCAGACGGACAGTGTTCTGCCTCGACGTGAACCGGCAACGCCGTGAGCAGCAGTGTGACGGGGAGGAGGAATATCATCCTGCGAGACTCAGGGAGTGCCCGACCCAAACACCGCAATCTTAGCCAAGCCGCTCAGGTCTCGTCGAGCGCGTGCCAGAGGGTTTCGAACCGGGATCACCAGCACAGCGGCATCCGAACCCTGACGCACGTGGACCCTGCGCCGCCTGGCCCCGGCCCCGCGTCGCACCCTCACGAAGTCCCCCCGGAAAAGGCCAGATCGTGCAGGCGTACCGACTCGCGCCGGCGCACCGTTCTGCTCTCGAATGGACGCTCACGTTCGGGGCGCCGCGCCCAAGTATCTGTCCAGCCCAGCGAAGCCCTTGCGCATCACCTGAGAATGGCCCTTGCCGACGGGAACGCAAATCGAGGCGAGCTTCACCAACAGGCTCGATGGGTTGGTTTGCCACCTCAGGCGCAGTCTCGTGCCGCCTTCGACGGTGTCGAAGGTCCACAAGGCCCCGCCCTGGAAGTCGCCAGCGAGGTACTGGACCCGAAGCTTCTCGGGCCTCTGGACTTCGACGGTCTTCCCCGTGAATCGCAAGGGGAAGAGGGTGTGTACGGTGACGTCGAAGATGCCGCCGACCTGGCTGCAGGAAACACCTTCGCGAAGCTTGGAGGAAAGATGCGGCAGCCACCAGTTGACCTTTCCGTCGAATACTCCGCTGATAGCGTCGAAAACCAGCTCCGAACTCGCGTGCACCACCGTCTCGTCCGTCACGTCGTATTTGGTCATTGCCATCCTCACAGCTTTGTTCATGTGTCCGGCGCTGCCCTGCTGGACAGCCCTGTCGAAGTCACTTCGTTTTCCTTGGAGAGGAGCGCGCGGCCGGTGGCGCGCAAGGCGAGCTCGCGCTTCTGTGCAACAGGGCCGCCAGCATGCTGCGAAACTCCGCTGCGAAATCGATGCGCAGCCGTTCGAATCCCGGCTGGGCCAAGACCCGAGCAACGGCCGGCGCGGGGTGAGCGAGCTGGCCGATGCCGGCCACAAGGATCTGAACGTGCAACAAGAGGCGTAAGCCTTCGCCGCGGCGAATGAAGGGGACACGTCGCTCGAAGACCTGGCCGGCCTCTGCCAAACGCTGGAGAATCCAAGCCTTGAATCGACGGACATGCGCTAACGGCATGTTGTGTTCAAGGATCGCCCCCATGATGGCAAGCAGTCTCGTGAGGGACGGGTCGGCGAACAGCGCCGCCGTCATGATAGTGGCCATCGCCTCTGCATCGGTCACCGACTCGCCCGACTCCAGGCGGCGCTCGACCTTGGCGAGGCACTGGTCAAGCCGGCTCTCGAGCATGGCAAGCAGGAGCGCCTCTTTGGTGGGGAAATATAGATAGAGGGTGCCCTTGGCCAATGCGGCACGCGCCGCCACGGCGGCCATGGTGAGGGTATCGAAAGTCGACGTACGCCAGACCTCCTCGGCGGCCGTCAAGATCGCCTGGCGTCGGTTCGCCTTGTCCTCCCGGCTGTGCGCCCGCCTCTTCATCATGACCCTGGGTCATTTGTAACTGACCCAGGGTCATTAGCGCAAACTGCATTTTTGGCTGCGGGCCTCTGAAGCTTGACGATGGATCCACCGGCATCGAGGCTACCTCCCGACCGTGGACCTCAGGGCGCCTGAAGAGGTCCGCCCGGGCGTCGTCGCGCTTGGGAAGGCCAGGTCGGCGACTTCTCGACGAAGTGCGGCACGCTGTGGATGGCCGGAAAGGCCCGACTTGGCGCGCGGCGCCTGTGGTGATATCTAGGTCCTCAATTTCTTGGCCTTTTCGGGGGGACCGTGGATAAGACTCGCGCGTCGTTCAGCTTCGGGGTGTTCTTGTCGTGTGTTCTGCTCCTGGTGGGGTGCGGTTTTTCCGACCCACCCAGCGGGAAACTGAAGTGCGCACAAGGAAGCCAGGCCTGTCCCGGCGGCTACGTCTGCGACCCAGGCAGTCTTACCTGCTGGAAGGCGAGCGAGGTGAAGGACGACGCCAGCATCTCGGACACCCCCGTCGCGCAGGATGGCCCTGCATCCGTCGACGGCGATGCCGATCTGAATGCGGATTCGCAGGGTGATGGCGCCGTCGATGAAGGCTCCACCTGCCAGGCTGGCGCGCCTTGCGATTTCGGTCGGGAGTGCAAGAAGGGGAGAGTCAATTGTGCGACCGGCGTGCCGGTGTGCGAGGCGGGTGGCGACGCGGACGACGGATCCCCCTGCGGCTCCGGAAAGGTCTGTGCCGCCGGCCAGTGTGTCGAATGCAGCGCCGGAAGCAAGTGCGTCCCGAGCAATCCTTGCCACAACGGGGCTCTGGCCTGCGAAGGCGGAACGCCCTCGTGTGTGGACCTGGGGACCTCCCGTGCCGACGGCGACTCCTGCGGGACTGACAAGGTCTGTCGCGCCGGAGTGTGCGCGGATTGCAGGCTCGATGCGTCCTGTGAAGTGGCCGGCGCCGCATGCCGGGTGGGCAAGACCTCGTGCAACACCGGGCAGCCGGTCTGCATCGAGACGGGCAACGCCCCCGATGGCAGCAAGTGCGGCAACGGCATGGTGTGCAGCGGCGGCGCGTGCAAGGCCTGCAGCCAGGGCACTTCGTGTGTGCCGGCCAACCCTTGCCACGCCGGCACTCTGGACTGCTCGAGTGGAACCCCGACGTGCGCGGAAGGCACCACCGCGGTCGGCAACGGCACGAAATGTGGCGACAACAAGGTTTGCCTGAATGGAACCTGCGCGGCCTGCGCCGAAAACCAGGACTGCGTTCCTCCAGGCACCACCTGCAAGGTGGGCAAGACCTCATGCACCACCGGCACATCCGTGTGCGTGCTGAGCGCCAACGCCGCCGACGGCTCGGACTGCGGCAGCGGCCGCGTGTGCAGCAGCGGCTCGTGCGTGGCCTGTGCGAACGGGGCCACCTGTACGCCGGCCGGCGCGCCTTGCCACAAGGGCGCTCTCGATTGCTCGTCAGGGTTGCCCGAGTGCAAGGACCAAGGCACCTACCAGCCCAATGGCACTGGCTGCGGAACCGACCTGGTGTGCAACAACGGAAGCTGCGCCGTCTGCAGGGCGGGCACGGTGTGTACCCCCGACGACAACGTTTGCAAGACGGGCCAGACCGAGTGCACCACCGGCGCGTCGGTGTGCAAGGCCACGGGAAATGTCCCCGATTCGCCGCGGGTAAGCTGCGGGCCGGGCATGAGCTGCTCGGCTGGCACCTGCGCCATCAACCCTGGTTGCGGGAGCGCGGCCGCCCTCGATTGTCCCTGCGCCGGCGCCGGTTCCCTGAATTGCAACGGCGCGCGCCAGGCGCTCAAACTCAAGTGCACGGGCGGAGTCTGGGTGGACAACGGCACCTGTTTAACTGGGCAGAATTGCGACCAGTCCGATGGGCAGTGCCACACCATGATCTCGCGCTGCCAAACGAGCGCGGTCTTCTGCGACGCGAGCGACACCTTACAGACGTGCAACGCGGACTACACCGCCACGACACCCACCCCTTGCGTCGGGATCTGCTCGGCCAACGCGTGCCAGCCCCCGGTGTGCGGCGACGGCAAGGAGCAACCAAGCCTCGCCGAGGAGTGCGACGACGGCAATCTCACACCGGGCGACGGGTGCGAGGCGAACTGCAAGACCTCGACGGTGGTAGGCCTGTCCGCGGGAGACAACTTCACGTGCGCCTTGCTGGGCAGCGGCGCGGTTCGTTGTTGGGGCGACAACACCTACGGCCAGCTCGGCCTGACGGATCGAGATCCGCACAACACCGTCTACCCCTACCAGATCGGGCTGGTGACTTTCGGAACCGAGACGGCGACGCAAATCGCTTCTGGTTCGAGCCACACCTGCGTGGCCCTCAGCGGTGGCGGCGTGCGCTGCTGGGGGGCTAATGACTGGGGTCAACTCGGGCAAGGTGACACCACGGTTCGCAACGGCCCGGCGCCCACCATCAGCTTCAGCAGCCCGGTCAAGGCGCTGGTGGCCGGCGGAAGCGAAACCTGTGCGGTTCTGGAGAACGGCTCGGTGCGCTGCTGGGGCGCAAACGGGTCAGGGGCACTGGGACTGGCCACCACGGAACATGTCAGCCGGACCCAGGCCGCCACCGCCCTGGGCGCCGTCAGCATCGGCGGCACGGCCAGCAGCGTGGTTGTGGGCGCCGGTTTCGTGTGCGCAACCCTGGCCACTGGCAGCCCCATCTGTTGGGGCAACAACGATCTCGGGCAATTGGGTCGGGGCGATACGACTTCCATCGGCGCGACGGAGACCCCGGCCGCAGCCACGCCTCCCGCGACTCCCATCCTTCCCACGTCGCGGACCACCAACCTGATGGCGTCCGGCGCGAGTCACACCTGCGCGCGCCTGGACAACGGGTACTTGGAGTGCTGGGGCTCCAATCTGGCGGGCCAGCTTGGATTGGGCTTGGCCGCGTCGGGGACGAGCATGTACATCGGCGACGATGAGGCGCCGGCCACGTCGGGCGTCCTTGTGTTAACGGATGTCTCCAAGGTCTTCGCTGGCAACGCCAGCACGTGTGCCAAGTTGGTCACGGGCGCGCTGCGCTGCTGGGGGCTCAACACCAAGAGTCAGTTGGGCTACGGCGATATCACGAACCGAGGCGGCACCAGCGCGACCAGGCCCGCCTCGCTGCCCGACGTTTCCTTTGGATCGGGGATTACCGCGACCACGGTGGCCCTGGGCGCCTCACACTCGTGCGCGCTGCTCAGCAACGGTGAGGTCCGCTGTTGGGGACGCAACCACCTGGGCCAGCTCGGAGACGGGACCCGGCTGCTCGTCTCGCCGGATTACGTCGCCAAGACCCCGGACCAACTCACGGGGGTTCGGGTTTTTCAGTAGAAAGGACAAAAAGTGAAGCCGTGTTGGGTAGGCTGGGGCCGCATCGTCGGCGTGGCGCTTTTGAGCGCCATGTCAACCCTTGCCTGCTCAAAGAGCGGATCAATCGCGGACCAGCCGGACGCGGCGGTTCACGTGGATGCAGAAGGGGACGGGGCCTTGCCCGAACCGCGCCCGGATGGGCCCCTGGATGGGCTCTCTCCCGACGGAGGTGGCCGGGAGGTGGGCCCGGACAGCCCCGTCGCGGAAGGCGGCACCGTGGATGCCGCCGTCGAGGTCGGGGACACGGACGGCGGCTGGCTGGTCTATGACTGCCAGGCCTTGTCGGATGCTGACGACGCGAGCTCGGGTGGGCCGTTGCTCGCCACCTCGGGGGCGCCGTGTTCCGCCTCCGGGGCTTTTGCCTGCGCCGGGTCGAACCAAGCCGTGGTCCTGCTGTGCAGTGGCGGGCTGTGGACGCCCCGCTTGAGCTGCGAGGCGAACCAGCGCTGCGATAGCTCCAGTGGACGTTGCGCCACCCTCGTCGCGGAATGCGCGGACCGGCAGCCGGGCTATGCGTTCTGCGACGGCAACACCCTGAAGACGTGTGGACCCGATCTGGTGACCGTGGACGGCTTGCCCTGTTGTGGGCTGTGCCACGCGGGCGCCTGCGACCCACCCCGCTGCGGTGACGGGCGGGTCCAGTCGCCCGAGGAGTGCGACGACGGCAACCATCAGCCTGCGGATGGTTGCGAGGACGACTGTCGGCCCACCGTCATTGCTCAGATGGTGGCCGGCGCGACCCACACTTGCGCGCTGTTTCGCTCGGGCCACGTCCGCTGCTGGGGTGGCAACCAACACGGCCAGCTTGGCCTTGGCAACCAGGACGACCTCTCCGGCAAGCTGCCCTACCAACTCGGCCCCATCGCGCTGGGCGGGCCCGCAGGCTTCTTGGTCGCCGGCGATCGGCACACCTGTGCGCTGATGGCCGATCAGTCGGTGCACTGCTGGGGCGACAATGCCTTCGGTCAGCTCGGGCGCGGAAACGCTGACGACATCGGCGATGACGAGGTCCCGTCGGCCGCCCTGTCTCAGGTGGCCCTGGGCCTGCCGGTCAGGCAAGTCGCCGCTGGTGGCGACAGCACTTGCGCCCTGCTGTCGGACGGCTCGCTCCGCTGCTGGGGCCGGAACGACTACGGACAATTGGGGCTGGGACACACGAAGACCGTTGGCGACGACGAAGCACCCGGCGCGGATGTCGCGCAAGTCTCGCTGGGCGGCGTGGCCACGGCATTGGCCTTGGCAGGCGATCACACCTGCGCTCGTATCGGTACCGATGCCGTCCGTTGCTGGGGGCGCAACGACCTTGGACAGTTGGGCCTCGGCCATACGAACAACATCGGCGACGACGAACTGCCCAGCACCACGGCCCCCATCACCATGCTGGAAAAGGGGACCATCGCTGGGATCAGCGCGGGTGGCTTTCACACCTGCGTCTCCATCGATGGCGAGGATGGCCGCAGCGTGCACCGTTGCTGGGGCTACAACGGCGACGGCAGCCTGGGCGTGGGCTACACCGAAGACAATCCGCTGGCCCGGGCTGGCGATTGGCCTTCGGCCACCTGGGGCTATCGCATCGCCCAACTGGCCTGCGGCGCGAAGCACACCTGCCTGCTCCTGAATAGCCACGACCTGCGCTGTGTCGGCCGCAACGAGTATGCACAGCTCGGTTTGGGGCGGATGGCGCCCTTGGGAACGACCGCGCCGCCCAACTCCGCTCCCCCTATCGACTTCGGCACGGACTCAAGCGGGCTGGCCGTCTACGCCACTCTGTTTGCCACCGGCGCCTACCACAACTGCGCCCTACTCAACACGGGGCAGGTGCGTTGTTGGGGAATGAATCTCCAAGGCCAACTCGGTCTCGGCTACGCCTCCGTCGAGCCAACCGGTTACGTGGGAGGCAGCCCCGAGACCGTGCCCGGCAAGCTTCCAGCCATTCACATCGTGGCTCCGTAGAAACTCAGACTAGGCGAAAGGACAGACAGACCATGACTCGAAAAATCACGCTCACCTCCCTCGGCCTATTTGGTGCGTTGGGCATCACCGGGTACGCATCGACGGCCCACGCCGTGGATGAGTACTCGCTCATCCTCTTGGACCGCACGGGCAGCATGTCCGCGAATACGAACCCGAGCAATTCGGCGCAGACGCGTTGGACCGATGCCATGGATGCCATCAAGGGCGTGATCTCATCGAAGGATCTCGTCGACCCGAGCGTCAAGCGCGCCTACGCCATCTGGGATTTCCGTCTCGGCTTGGGGACCGACGATCCGACGCAGGACAATGCCAGGCAGGTGTGGCCGCTCGAGGCCAAGGACTGCACCGACCTGTGCGGTGTGGGCAGCGGCTGCGCTGAGTTCATCACGAAGACCAGCTTGGCCGGCACCACCAACTACTACTGCGATTTCACTCCGGCGCCGGACACCTCGCCCTATACCAAGCTCATCCAGAAGTTCGAGTCCTTCAAGACCGACCCCACGCGCACGCCCGATCCGAACTTCATGGGGCGGACGCCTCTGGCCGACGCTCTCTGCCGCGTCCTGAACACCATTCGCCTGGCCGACCAGGTCACGCCCCAGACCATCACGCTGGAGGCGGACGGCCTGGAGAACAACAGCAGCCGCGGGGACTGTGGCAACTGGGAGATCGCCTCCACGGCCGAGCCCTTCAGCACCGATCCCAACACCTCCTGGAACAAGGGTCAGAATGACTGGGGCATGAGCGCCGCCGTGGGCTCGGGCGCGCCGGATGCCATCGGCAACTCGACCTACGTGCCGGGCGGGGGAAGCTGGCAGGCGCGCGTGGTTCGCCGCTCGTTGCGACTGAACGACGCCAATTCGGCCAACGCGACGAGCTCGTACATCGTGCCCAATGAGATGGCGACGACCAACCTCGCGTGGCGCGTGAACGTCCACTACACGACGTTCGACAGCAGCATGTCGACGATGAGCGCAGCCGCCGTCTCCTCTCCCGCGCTGACGGCCGCCTCCACTGTTTCCGCGACTGACAACCGGGACACCGGTCGCGGCGTCTACAATGTGAGCGCTTCGCTCGCTGGCATCACCCCGACCATGCTCGCCTGGGCGTCCCCCACGGCTGCCGTGACGACCACCGCGGGGACGACGCTCACCACCGACATTCCGGCCGCGGAATTGTCGATGTTCAGACAGCTCGCCTCGCCCAGCTTCCCGAGCCAGGGCAATGGCGCCTCTCGTTCCCTCTTCCAGGCCTTCACCCTCCTGCCTGGCCAGACCTACGGAACCAACCACGTATTGGAGGGCGATGTGGACGACAGCGGCTGCGTGGACCGCGCCGATTACAGCATCATGACCCAGCGGGATGTGTGGTATCAGCGTGCCCTGCCGCCCCTTCAGATCGCCATGCGCGCCGATTTGAACAAGGACGGATGGGTCAACGATGCCGATCGCGCCATCCTGATCGCCAACTGGGGCCACGGCTGCATCAACCCGGTGGGCGCTCCGCCCACCTTCTAGGAACGGCGAAACAGACGTGAATCGATGAGGGGGCTCAGCGGAGCCCCTTCATCCCTTTTCAAATGAGCACAGCCCCATGAGATCCATCCACCTTTCGTTGCTTGTTGTGGTCGCCCTGTGCGCGGCCCCGCTTTCCGGCTTTGCCCAGTCCAAGACCAGGCAATCGGCCGAGGGTTACTACAGCAAGGGGATGACGGCCTATTCATTGGGCCGCTTCTCCGAAGCCATCGAGCAGTTCGAGAAGGCCTACGCGGCTCAGCCGGAGCCGGTGTTCCTCTTCAATATCGCCCAGTCTCATCGGCAGAACGGCGATGCCCAACGGGCGGTGTTTTTTTACCGCCGCTACTTGGATGCCGATCCCAAGGCCAAAAACCGCCCGGACGTCGAGAAGCGCATCGCGGACTTGGAGGCAGAGATCGAGGCGAAGAAAGAGCAAGCGGAGCTGGAGGCCCAGAGGAAGGCCCAGGCCGAGCTAGAGGCGCAGGACAAGGCCAAGGCCGTCGCGGCAGCAACCGGACCTGCGGATGCGCCCCCGGCAGCGCATGTCGTCCCGAGGTCGACTCCTGCCGCCGAAATCGAGCAGCGGCCCAGCCTGTCGCCTCGCACGGGCCGCATCCTGCGCGTGGCGGGAATTGCCAGTGCCGGGGCGGGTGCCGCCATTGTGCTGGGCGGCGTGTTTTCATACCTACACGCGCGCGACCTTCACGACCAGGCGACGTCGGGCACGTATGACGCCTCCAAACACAGCTCATCGGACACCTATCTCACGCTGTCTCGGGTCTCCTTCGGCGTGGGAGCCGCGGCCCTGGTCACAGGAGCCGTGTTGTATTACGTGGGCTACCGTGCGCGCCGTGCCTCGGGGACGCTGGCGTTCACGCCTTTCCCGACGGTCGGTGGAGGCGGGGCGGCCCTGGTCGGGGGCTTCTAGTCACTCTCCGAGATTGTCGACGGATGTGCTGTGGTGTTGGACTCAAGGTAGACTCCGCGTCCGCAATCAGCCATGGCACCTCCCGTCGAGCAGATCATCCCTGATTCGCAAATCGGCCCCTACACGGTGCTGCGCCTCCTCGGTGCAGGCGGTATGGGCCAGGTGTACCTGGCGCGCCACCGACACCTCGGTCGCGATGCCGCGGTGAAGGTCCTGCTTCCGCAGATCTCGATGGACGAGACGGTGGTTGCGCGCTTCTTCACCGAGGCTCGCGCCACGGCCCAGCTTCGCCATCCCAACATCGTCGAGGTGTTTGACTGCGATGTGCTGCCGGATGGGCGGGCCTACATCGTGATGGAGTATCTGCAGGGCGAGAGCCTGCGCACCACCCTGGACCGAGTGACCCGCCTAGCCCCCGACTACGCGAGCATCGCCGCCATAACGGGCCTGGTGGCCGATGCTCTGCAGGCCGCTCACACCAACGGCATCGTTCACCGCGATCTCAAACCGGACAACACATATCTGACGATTCCCCCCAACCAGCGGGACCAGTTGACGATCAAGGTCCTCGACTTCGGGATCGCCAAGCTGGTGTCCGCCGGGAACACGGGCGGTGCCACACGGACGGGCAGTCTGCTCGGCACGCCGCTCTATATGTCGCCCGAACAGTGTCGCGGCCTCTCCAACATCGATCATCGCTCCGACGTCTATTCGCTCGGCTGTATGGTGTTCGAAATGGTGGCAGGGCGGCCGCCCTTCGTCTTCGAAGCTCCTGGAGACATGCTGATGGCTCACATGGCCCAGGACGCTCCCGAGCTGTCCTCGCTGCAGCCGGACGTGCCACCGGAAATCGAGCGCCTGGTGGCCCAAATGCTGGTCAAGGATCCGGCGGGCAGGCCGCAATCCATGGCCCAGGTGGCCGAGGAGCTCGCAGCCTTTTTGGGATTGGGAATTGCGGAACTGACCACCGCGTTACAACGGCCGCCCGGTTTCGCGGGCGTCAGCGCTGGGAGTACAGCCATCCTCACGCCCGAGCAAGCGTCTGGCCCGCGGCGAACGCCGGCTCCTCCGCGCCGGACCCCGGCGCCCGGTGGTAGCCATTCGAGCCGTGACGCCAAGACACCCGATGCGACGGCCAAGCTGCCGTCGTCGGTCCGCCCGGGCGTCCTATCCGAACGCCGACGCATTTCCACGACGACGCAACGGCCGTCCCGATCGAGATGGGTGCTTTGGGCTGGCATCCCAGTGGGCCTCGCCCTGGTCGCGGGCGCGGTGTTCTTGCTGACTCGCCCCGAGCCGGCGCCAGTGGCCCCGAAGGCAGCCACCGCGCCCGCGCCGGTGCCTGTCGCGCCGCGGGCGCCTGCCGCTGTGGCCAAGGCCGCCGCTCCTGCCCGAGTCGAGCTGCAGATCAACACGGAACCCAGCGGCGCGGAGATCTGGTTGGAAGGGGAGGACAGTGGCCGCGGCGTGACCCCCCGGAGGCTGGTCCTGCCTCGCTCAGACGCGGCGCTCGCCATAACGCTGAAAGCTGACGGCCACGTGACCAAGACCATCACCGTCGACGCCAGCCGCGACCGCACCGTCGACGTGGTGCTGGAGCCGAGCAAGACCGCTCGCAGTCGAAAGGGCGGGCGCAAGAGCGCATCCGGGAACGACGAGGGCAAGCGATCGGCGGAAGACGAGGCGGCCGTGCAATTCAAAGCGGTGGGGGACTGAGCGGGGGTCACATAGAGGTCAAGACCCGCTGTTGCCGTCGCTGATATGGGCACCTTGAGCACCGAACGGTTTGAATCGGTCGCGAAAACGCGGATCCGCGTCGCATCCCTTCGTTGCTCGTCGGTCAAATACGTCGAGTATTCTCCCTCCTCGCGCCTCGGGCTGCTCGCATCTCCGCGTTTTCGCTCGGTCTTCAAACCGTTC
>JAEXQJ010000017.1 GCA_023438785.1 Pseudomonadota bacterium | reverse complement strand
GGAGATGCGAGCAGCCCGAGGCGCGAGGAGGGAGAATACTCGACGTATTTGACCGACGAGCAACGAAGGGATGCGACGCAGATCCGGGTTTTCGCGACCGATTCAAACCGTTCGGTGCTCTAGCAGCCTGCCGCGCCGACCCTCCGCGGCGCCTGAGCCCCGCATCTTTGTGGCGCCCCTTCGGCTCCGCTGCAGCTTTGGAGGCCCTTCTCCACATCTGCTAGTGTGCGGCCGTGTTTGGCCGACGAACGCCGACGGAGCGCGTCCAGGTGACCAACCCCTCGGATGGGGGATTCTGGTTCTGGCTCCTCAGGTTCTACGCGTTTGGCGCCTGCGTGCTGCTGGGCCTGATGCTCATGGCTGGCGTGGGCACCTACGTGTACTTTGCCTCCACGCTGCCGCGCCTGCCTGATTTCGGGCGCTATCGGCAGGAAGCCGCCGAATCCACCCTGGTGCGCGCCTGGGACGGCACGCCTCTGGCCGAGTTGGCCACCGAGCGACGCGAGATCCTGCCCTTCGAGGCTTTCCCACCCCAACTCCTGAACGCCTTCGTGGCCATCGAGGATCGCCGTTTCTACGAGCACAGCGGCCTGGACTACCGGGGCATGGTGCGCGCCCTGGTGGCCAACCTACGCGCGGGCCGCGTGGCCCAGGGCGGCTCGACCATCACGCAGCAGGTGGCGCGCGCTCTCCTGCGCGCCTCCGAGCGCACCGTGCAGCGCAAGATTCGCGAGGCCATCCTGGCCCGCCGCCTGGAGGCCCGCTACACCAAGAACCAGATCCTCACCCTGTACCTCAATCAGATCTTCCTCGGTCACCAGTCGTACGGGGTGGCCGCGGCGGCGCGCCGCTTCTTCGACAAATCGGTGGCCGATCTGGATCTGGGGGAGATGGCGACCATCGCGGGCCTCGCTCAGGCGCCCAGCCGCTATTCACCGCTCACCGCCCCCGAGACCACGCGCAAGCGCCGCGATCAGGTGCTGGACGCCATGGTCGCCTCGAACTTCATCACGACCGCCGAGGCCAACGCCTGGCGTTCGCGACCGCTGGCCGTGCGGCCGCCGCCCGATTTCTTCCGCGAGCGCTCGCCCTACTTCGCCGAGCACGTGCGCCGCATGGTCGGCAAACGCTACGGCGAGAAGGCCCTGTGGGAAGGCGGGATGGAGATCGAGACCACGCTCCTGCCCTGGGTCGACGCGGCGGCGCAAGAGAACGTGGACTTCTCGCTGCGCAAGCTGGACAAGCGGCAGGGGTGGCGCGGGCCCGTGGCGCGTCTGACCGGCGATGCGGCCCAGGAGTTCCGCCGCCGCGCCGCCCAACGCTACGGCGCTGAGCCCCCGGTCGAGGGCCGTTTGTACTTGGGCCTGGTGGAGAGCGTGGCGGGCGGCAGCGCCCATGTGCGCGTGGGCGAGAAGACGTACCTGCTGCCCAGCGCGGGCATGACCTGGGCCTATCCCTTCAGCATGACCGACTCAACCAACGGCCGCGTCCTGACCAGCACGGCGGGTGTGCTGAAGGTGGGCGACGTGATCTGGGTGGCCAACGCCCACCGCTCCGACCTGCGCCGTTTTTCGGACTGGACCTACGACGACGCCTTGGAGGTCCGCTGGATGCCCGCCTACAAGGACAGAAAGCCGCCGGCTGGCCCGCCGCAACTGTGCCTGGAGCAGACGCCGCGTGTGCAGGGCGTGCTGTATTCCTACGATCACCAGACGGGCTACGTGGTGGCCATGGTGGGCGGCCACGACTTCGATCGCTCCGAATTCAACCGCGCGGTGCAGGCCTGCCGGCAACCGGGATCGACCTACAAGCCCATCTACTACTCATTGGCCTTGGATCGCGGCTACGGCTACGGGTCCCTGCTCAACGACACCCCGCGCGCCGAGGTGGATCCCATCACCGGCGAGGTGTGGGTCCCGCAAAACCTCAACAACACCGTCGAGTACCAGGTGAATCTGGAGTACGCGCTGGTGTGGTCGAAGAACGTGCCGTCGGTGCAGCTTTTCAAGTTGGTGGGCGGCAAGAATGTGGAGGCCTGGGCGCGCCGCCTGGGGTTCACCACGCCCATCATTCCCGATCAGGCCCTGGCGTTGGGCGCCTCGTGCACGCGCCTGGACGAGCTGACGCGCGCCTTCTCCGCGTTCGCGCGCAACGGCTCGCTGTCCGAGCCGGTCTACGTGCGCCGGGTCTACGATCGCAGCGGCAACGTGCTGGAGGACAACACGGCCATTGGCGACCCCATGGGGCCACCTGACCTGCGTCTGGACCGCGTGGTGGCCCTGGCTGGCAGCCGCCCCAAGGACGTGATTCCGCCGCGCACCGCCTGGCTGACCTCGCAGCTCCTGCGTCGCATGGTGACCAAAGGCCACGCGCCCTCTCTGCGCAGCACGGGCCTGTTCGTGGGCGGCAAGACCGGCACCTCCAGCGCCACCATGGACGCCTGGTTCGTGGGCTACACCTCGCGCTGGATGACCACGGCGTGGGTCGGCGACGATCGACGCGAGCGCCCGCTGGGCTACAAGGACGCGGCCTTCATGCTCGCCGTGCCCATGGCCGCGCGCTACCTGTGGGATGTGACGGCCAACCAGGAGCTCAAGGAGATCCCCTGGGAGCGCCCCGCCGGCGTGCGACCCAACGACACCGGCGGCAACTTGCGCAGCACCATCGAGCAGGTGAAGGCCGAGGACGAGGCCAACCGGCGTGCGGCGCCTCGGGAGCCCCCCAAGGGGCCCGCCTGAGCTGGCGGGCTCAGACGCCTCACTGCGACCGCAACCCGTTGTCCGGGCGATGGGGCCTGTGGAGAGAGGCCACGGGCGCGCCCGCGGCGCGGTCGACCGCACGTTTGACTCCCGCCCCCTCGTCGAGCTCAAAAGTCTGCAGGACGCTCGCCAGCGCCTTGGCCTGGCTCGACAGCTCGGCAGCAGCGGACGAGGACTCCTCGGCGCTGGCCGCGTTTTGCTGAGTGACGGTGTCGATCTGGTTCGCCGCCTTGCCAAGCTGCTCCAGTCCCGTGGACTGGTCGCGCGTCGCCGTCGCGATATCGCCGACGGTGCTGTTGAGTTTGGTGATGCCAGCCGCGATGGCCGCCAGCCGCGCGTGCACGCCTTGCGAGCGCTGATCTCCCAGCTCCGTCTGCGACACCGACTTGCGAATCAGCGCCTCAGTCTTGCTGGCGGCGTCCTTGGAGCGAAGCGCCAGACTGCGGACCTCCTCAGCAACCACAGCGAAGCCACGCCCGGCCTCACCGGCCCGCGCAGCCTCCACCGCCGCGTTCAGAGCCAGCAGGTTGGTCTGGAAAGCAATCTCGTTGATCTCGCGGATGATCTGAGACGTCTGCTCCGCCGCTCCGCGGATGCTCTGCATGGCGCCCTTCATCTCGTCCATCGCGCTCGTGCCCTCACTGACCGCCTGCTCAACCTCCTGCGCCAATCGCTTCGCCTCCTCGGCATTGCGGGCCGTGCGCCGAACCATATCGCCAAGGCTCGCGATATTGCTGGAGGTCTCCTGCAGTGAGCTCGCCTGCTCCGAGGCGCCCGTGGCTACCGCCTGGCTGGTCGCCGCGATCTGCCCCGAGGCGCTGTTGATCTGCATGACCGCCTCCGAGACTTGGGCCATCGCCTGGGCCAGAGCCTGGGCGCTGGCGTTGAGACCTTCCTTGATGCGAGCGTGGCCGCCCTCATAGTTGCCGACCATGCGGACCTTGAGGTCGCGCTTCGCGAGCCGCTCCAGCGCGACCGTCGCCTCCTGGATCGGCGCCAGGAACGAATCGAGAATCGCGTTCACGCCCTCGATGACCGACCGGTACTCGCCCTGATGGCGGGAGACGTCGCCCCGCTGCTCGAGTTGTCCCTTCATGGCGGCACCGGCGACGCTCTTGCCCTCTGCGACCAGGGCCCGCACGGCGTCGCGTACGGCGCGCACGTTGCCGTCGATTCTGACGAAGTTTTCGCGTTCGGCCTTCGAATACGAGTCAGCCTCGGCCACCTCCTCGTCGACCTGCATGTCGCCGTTGGCCAGGCGCTGCAGCTTACCGGCCAGCCGGGTCACCTCACCCTTCTGGTAGGCAGCAGCACGCGTGCGGGCGGTCGTCTCCTGCACCACCTCGATGTGTCCGATGCGCTGGCCCGTGTGGTCGGTGATGTAAGAGGTGTTCACCTGGAAATCCCGGCCCTGCTGCGTGAACAGCGTCTCACTCTGGTTGCGGCGGAGTCGCGCGATTCCACATTGCTCCGTGTTGCAGATGTTGGCGTTCCAGGTGCAACACGGCTTGCCCAATACGTCCTTGCGTTTCACGCCCAGGAAGACCTCGACCGGGCGATTGATGAAAGTCCATTTCATGTCGTTGTCCGTGACGGACAGGGGCAAGGGCACAGCGTCCAGCAGGGCCTCGTACCATTCCATCCGGCTGGCAGCCCGAGAGACGAGCTCGTTCACGGCGGTGACGATGGCGCTCAGCGGGCCAAGCTGGCCGGATGCCTCGATGCGCGCGGAGGTGTCCCCTCGGGCCACGGCGTCGGCGAGGGCGTCGATGTCGGCCGCGACGCGGGCGATAGCATTATCGGAACCCGTACCGTCGAAGATCTTGCGAAAGAGCGCCATGGTCCGTTCGTCCTCCCGACACGCAGGTGGAAGCGTGGTACCTCCAGTATCGGCAGGTAGGCGCCCGAGCCGTAGGAACTTTGCAGCTCATGGTGAGAGGCAGTGCCTGCCACAGGGAGGCCGGCCTTCACCATGGGCTGCATCGCACTTCAGTGCGAGTGGGACAGTTCTGGCCTACCAGAGCTCACAGATGTACGGAATCGACCAGTCGGCTGGCAGGTCATTCCAGGTTCCGCCTGGACGCAGCTCTACGAAATCCTCACCCGGCGCGGCGTCATTCGGCTCGCCCGAGCCCCAGTTCCGGTACGTGGACGAGTCGCCGCTCACCCATTGGAAGTAGCCCTCGGACCACTGGTCGTGGAGCCCGATCCATGCGTGACTGATGTCATTGTCCGACAAAACGCCGGCCAGGAAGGCGTTCTCCCCATCATCATTCACTGTTGCGAGGGCGCCTTGGCGTGCCCAGCAGTCTTGGGAGGCGTCGGTCCAATACTGATTGGTGGTGACCAGAACGTAGGTGTGCCCTCCGTATGTGTAGGTCTGCTGGGCGGCGGCGTATCCCGAGGCGCCGAGAATGAGGGCGAGAGACGAACCGAGGAGAATGCTGAATCTGTGACGCAGCTTCATTGTTCTCTTCCTTTCTGTTGCTATTGAGTCTTATTGGTTAGTCGAAGACTTCGTTAGTAGAGCCGGTAACAAGGTCGAAGTGTTTTCCACGAGGCATGGCCTCCGTCTGGAAGGCGCAGGTCCGCCTCAGCGCCCAGGCCCAGACGGGTGTTGCGAGTGACACTGCGGACAGCACTGGTCCTCAGCGCCAGCAAGGCACTCCCTGAGTGCACATCGCAGACACACACACGACGCCTCGAACGTCACGAGGGGATTCCGACAACGACGGACTTCACCTACCAGGGGCAGCCCCCGAACAACCCTCCTTTCCCGATTTTTGCCTTCTCCGCGCGGCCGGCTCCGTTGTTCAACAGGAGCCGAGAGAGCGCTTGAAGCCCAGGCAGCGGCAGAGTACTAGCGTATTTGGATAATTACAACTGAATTGTTGAAACAGAGCGCCTCGCCCGTGATGGCGACGGCAACGAAGCCGTCAATGGATCTGAAAAGGCCCTATCACCGCTGGCTCGTGCGGATCGAGCACCAGATAATCAGAGAGCCGCTGTATCGCGCTCCGAGCGTGAGCGCCGCGGGGCCTTCGCAGGACGAGAGGCAGAGGATGGTCATCCTGGCGTGCAGCGGGGTGGACGGATCGAGCAGTCTGAAGCCACCATCCAGGCCTCCACCCGCTGAAGTCAGCATCGAATCGCCGGGGTAAGCATCGAGGGTGCGATCCGGGACGCACTCCACGCGGTCGTCGCCGTCGCGCTCTGGGCCGGTGGCGGCGATCGTCAGGAGCGCCCGGCGCGCCGCCTGCGGCCCCAAAGCAGAGCGAATGCGATGGCGCCCCATCCGACGGAGAAGAGCGACGATCCCGATCGGCCCACGGCGCAGCCGCCTGAACCGCTGGCTGAGGAGCCAGCGTCAGGCCGCGGGGCTGCGCCCGAGCTGCTGCTCGAACTGCCGCTCGATCCACCGCTGGAGCCGCTACTGCTCGAACTGCTGCTCACGCCGCTGCTCGATCCGCTGCTGCTTGCACCGCTGCTCGATCCGCTACTGCTCGAACTGCTGCTCACACCGCTGCTGCTTGCACCGCTGCTGCTCGAACTGCTGCTCACGCCGCTGCTCGAACTGCTGCTTGCACCGCTGCTGGAGCCGCTATCGGTCTCGTCGTCCGGGGTCCCGCCGTCGGGACAACCTTCGCGATCGGTGCCGATCACGTAGGCGCCATCCGGGGGCGGTGTCACCGTGCAGCCTCCTGAGCTGTTGTTGCACATCGCCCAGCAGGTCAGCCGGCCATCCGTGGGGTACGCATCGGAACCGGAGGAGGAGCTCGACGAGCTGCTCCCCGATGACCCCGACGAACTCGCGGTCAGGGCGTTGAGGCTTCTCTGCGTTGACGATGCAGACTCCGGGTCAGCCGTGCAGGCGAGAGCGGACGTGGCGAGAAGGAGCGAAATCCCCATTCCACGGGAGGCGTGCATAGCCGCCAGTATACCCAGGCCCGCGTCCGCGAGGACTCCCCCGGGCAGCTGCTTCCCTATCCCTGCTCGCCTGCTGCGCTGTCCGATACAGCCATGGCCTTCCCCGTCAACTCACTCACAAGCCGCTCGTCTCGGTGGTCGCGGGGCTGGCCGGGGGCCAGGTACAGGTGCCAGGGACCTCGTTGCTCGCGGCGGGCAGGGATTTGATGTAGTTGGCGATGTCGGTGGCGTCGGATTGGGTCAGGCCGCCGTAGGCGCCGTCGGGGCCCACCGGCATGGGCAGGCAGACGCCATGACCGTCCTTGTCCTTGCCTGTCTTCAGCCCGGTGACGATGTCGTTGACGCTCCAGTTGCCCAGCCCCGTTTCCGCGTCCGACGTGAGATTGGCCGCTGTTGGGTGGATGTCGAATGCCGTCACCCAGGTCGAATAGTCCTCGCCGCCCTGGAAGAAGCGATCGACGTCGAGCGGCTGGCGGGACTCGCTGCTGCGCATGGTGTGGCATGCGATGCACAGGCCCGTCTGCGTGGCCAGGTAACGCCCACGCACGGCGCTCTCCTTCTGCGTACCGCCGGATGGGGCGGGGATCTTGGCCATGTCCAAGGGATCGGCCGGCTCACTCACATCGAACGCCGCCGCGCGGGCGGGGAGCGTGTTGTCCACGGCGGGGATCGCGCGCAGATAGGCCACGATGGCGTCCGCGTCGTCGGAGGTCATGTTGTGGAAGACGTAGTACGGCATGAGGGGGTTGAGCACCTCGTCGCCGCTCGCGATGGTGCGCTTGCCATCGAGAAGCATGCGCTTGATCTCGTCGGCGCCGCGCGCATCGAGCCCGCTGGCGTGGGGCGTGAGATTGCGCGACGGCAGGCGCGCACCGTCGGCGCGCACCAGGAAGTCCGCATTGCCCGCCAGGTACTTACTCGTGTCGCGCATCCCTGATGGCAGTGCAGGAGTGTGACAGTCGGCGCAGGCGCTCACGTGCTTGACCAGGTATTCGCCGCGAATCAACAGGGCCTCGGCGCTCGGGCGCGTATCGACCCGGGCCATGTCACCGGGATCGGCGTCGCGCGCATCGAGCTGGCGCGTGTCTGCGGGCCGCGTATCCACGGCGGTGGCATCGCGCGCATCCACGGCGGTGGCGTCGCGCGCATCCACGCGGGCATCCGCTGCCCCGTCGCGCGCGGCCGCGTCCCGGTGCTTGTAGGTCGTGCCCACGCATCCCGCAAAACCCGCGATCCACAGCGCCGCGCACCCTAATTTCAGCACCCAATTGCCCATCACCACCAGTCCCCCCTGGCGGCTTGGATGTCGCCGTTTACAGGGCCGTTCCGCGCGCAGGACGGGCGCGACAAAGGCGGGATCGCTCTAGGTCTTGCGTGCGCCAGTCTGTTCCGCTCGCCCCCGCCGCTTCGATTGGGTCATCGATCTACTCTTCATCACTCAATCACTGGCGGCGGTTACCTGGCGATGACCTCGCCCATCCAGGCCACGCCCGCAGCGCTGGTCACCTCCGGCAGCCATTCGTTGTCGGTCATGCGCTGGAAATCCGACGTGATCCGTTCGTGGTACGCCGAGACCACGCCCGCGTAGGCGCGATGGCCCACGCAGCTATCCACGCTCAGGACCATCAGGCGCGGGTTGCCGGTGGCCACGTGCAAGACCTTGCCCACCGGGTTTCCGCCCTCGTCGCTGGGTTGCGTGTGCACATCGGCGATGGTGGGCTTGCGCGCGGTCACGTCCTCCTGGTTGTAAAACAGCTTGGTGTACCAGCGGTGGGATAGCTGACCGGCGCGCAACCACCGCTGTAACTCCTTGTGGCCACGGTCTCGTTGAGGAAGTCGATGTCCTCTTGCGTGCGCGTCGCGCCCGTCACCTCTTGCCGGGCCATGTTCTCCAGGCGCCCGGCCACGCTGGCCAACTGGCCGAAGTAGGTGATCGCTGGCCACTCGGAGCCGCTGGGAACGATGCTGGCCAGCTTGTCCGCGGCCCGCGTCGCCATGTCCTTCAACCGCTTGAAGACCTCAGGATAAGGATCCACGTAGCCATCCGGGTACTCGCACGAGGGCGTGCCCGTGTAGGACTGCTTGGCATAGAGGAGGGTGTCGTGGCGCAGCTCGGCCCACGAAGCGAGCTGGGCGTTGAGTAGCCGCCTGCCCCAGCTTTCCGTGCGGGCCACGGCGGGCAGCGCGCTCATGTCCTGCTTGGCAGGCGAAAGCTCACGCAGGGCGCCCAGCCACGACGAATAGAGGTTGGAGCTCCAGAAGGCGTCGTCGTGCCAATCGACCAGTTGCCGGGCCTTGGCCAGGTTGGGCGCGTAGCCGGACGAGGACAGCTCGTCCCGCAGCAAGAAGGCCGCCTGGTCGTTGCCCAGCGCCGCGTAGGCCACGTCCAGGGGATTGGGCATCATGCGGAAGGTCTTGGTGGCCGGGTACACGACCTGGGAGAACACATGGCTGTCGATGACGTAGCGCTGGCCAAGCAACGCGAAGCTGTTCGGCAACGTGGTCATCCCCGCGTCCGCCACCATCAATTGGCTGGCGATGCGCTGGACCCCATAGTTCAGTACAAGCAGCAGCTCAGCAAAGCCGATGCCAGACACCAAGCCCCAGAAATCCTGTGAGGCGGGACGACACGACCGCGGCGTTCGGATCAGGCCCGCGGGGCTCGCCCTCGTCCGAACCTCGCCGGACTCTGCGCACCCACCAGCGGCTGTGTTTTCGGTCCTCGATGTGCGAAAGGTAGAAGATGCGCGCGCAGCGGGGTGTCCCGAGGCTTGGGCCCATGGCCCTCGTGCTGTCGGTCGTCCTCGGGCTTGCCCGCCCGGCTGCTTCCACGCCCGAAAGCGTGCGCATCGATTACGTGGTGCCGGCCGGTTGTCCTGACGCGGCGGCTTTTGAGCGCGCGCTGCGGGAGCGTACGACGCGCTTCCGCCAAGCGGCGCCTGGCGAGCAGGTCCGCACGCTCTCCGTGCGGGTCATGGCCACGGCTTCCTCTTTCGCGGGCCGCCTCGAGGTCCGTGGCCTCGACGGCAGCAGCGCGGTTCGCGGCGTGGAGGGCCAGGTGTGCGGCGAGGTGACGAGCGCGCTTGCCTTGATGACGGCGTTGGCCATTGATCCGAACGCCCTCACGGGCGCTTCGCCGAAAGCCCCGGCCGGCGGTTCGAAGCCGACCTCTGGCGGTCCCGATGGGCCCGCGCCAAAGGCCCCGGTCGGGCCGGAGCGCCAGCCCTCGCCCGCCGCGCTGGACGCCGCGGCGTCCGCGTCTTCGTCTGCCGCGTCGAGGGTGTCCCAGCCCTGGCGGTGGTCCGCGGGGCTGCTGGGACGCATGACGTTTGGGTTGTGGCCGACGTCGGGCTACGGGGGCGACCTATTCCTCGAAACCGAGGCCCCGGCCTCGTCTCGACTCGGCCCGGCCGTGCGCGCGGGAATCCTCGTCGCCCGATGCGAGGCGGATCTGGCAGCGCCGACCGGCGCCGCGGCGGAGTTCCAGGTAACGGCGGCCGCACTCGAAGGCTGTCCAGCTCGGATTGGGCTGCTCGGCGACCGCTTGGTGACGTATCCCTGCCTCGCCTTCCGCCTGGGCGTGCTGCGTAGTGAAGGTTCGCGGATCAGCCAGCCCAGACGCACGGTCGGCCTCTGGTCCGAGGTGGAGCCGGTGCTCCGGGTGCGCCTCGCAGCGACCACGAGGGTGAGACTCGAAGCGCAAGCGAGCCTGATCGTGCCCCTGACGCGGCCGGTATTCGACGTCTTGGACGCGGGTTCGCAAACGACCACAGCCTCCTACGCCGTGCCTCGCCTGGGTGGGTCGGCGGGCATTGGCGCAAGCTATCAATTCCGATGATCCGAATACGGCTTTCCGGCCATATCCGATGTTGTGAGTAGAAGCTGCATGGACGCCAGCCAGGCCCAAGCGGCGGCCCCGCCCGAGACGGAGCCCCACAGGCGCATCGCGACCATGGTGGCCACCTACCACAGGCAGGTTTGGCGCTCCCTGCGACGCCTGGGGGTGTCGGAGTGGGACGCTGACGACGCGAGCCAACAGGTGTTCATGGTGGCGCATCGGCGGCTGGCCGACATCGCACCTGAGAACGAGCAAGCCTTCTTGCTGCAGACCGCGCTGCGGGTCGCCGCGGACTTCAGGCGCAGCCGGCGGCGGCGACGCGAGGACGACAGCGAGGAGCTCCCGGTCGTGGCCGACACGGGCGCCAGTCCGGAGGAGATGGCGGACAGACGGCGGGCGCGTGCCATGTTGGATCGGGCCTTGGAGTCCATGCCCATGGACCTTCGCCAAGTCTTCGTGCTGTTCGACCTCGAAGAGCTGACCACGACCGAGGTCTCGAACGTGCTCAAGCTCCCGAGGGGTACGGTGGCCTCGCGACTGCGACGCGCGCGCGAGGTCTTCCAGGAGACCGTGTCGCGCTTATCCGCCCCGCGGTCGGCCGGGCACGGAGCAGGAGAAGAGCCGTGATGGAACCTCGTCCTTGGCTGGAAGACGGCGCAACCGAACTGGAGAAGGACCTGCTGCGCGCCGGCCGCGCCGATGGCCCACGCAAGGGGGCTGACCTGCGTATATTGGCGGCAATCCAGGGATTGCCGCCCCCGATGGTGAAGCCGCTGACGTTCGCGCGCTGGATGAAGCTCGGACTCGTCGCGGCGGTAGCTGGCGGGGCCGCGCTGGTGTCACAGCAGCTCCTGCGGCCCCACGCGGCTGCACCGTCGGCCATGGTCGCGGAGCCGACACCCGCGCCCGCTGAGGCTGGGGCGCCGCGCACGGCGGTCGTTGCCCGGGACGCCGCCGGGGGCGACGAGACGGTCGGCCAAGCGAGGCCAGCCCCGCTTCCAGCGGAGAGGCCGCAGGCCATCGCAGCCCCTCGGACGCGCGCCACCCCTCCGCGGCCGAGCCATGGTCCGCTTGAGCGCGCCGCGGAAAGGCCGGAGCGATACCCCACGTCTCCGCGCCAGGACACGCCGCCGGCCGAGCCGGAGGACTTGCCACGGGGTGATTCGCTGGCAGACGAAACCCAGGCCTTGGATCGCGCCCGCGTCGCGGTGGAGGCGCACCAGCCTGCCGAGGCGCTGCGCGTGCTGGATGAGTATCGCCGCTGGTTCCCGGAGGGACGATTGCGACCCGAATCGATGATCCTGCGTCTGTCGGCCCTGGTGCAGGCCGGCCGGCGTAGCGCCGCCGATTCCTTGGCCAACCGCCTCCTGTCCGACGAAACCTACCGGCCCTACGTGCCCCGGATTCAGTCCCTGCTCAGGGAGCTGAAGCGGTGAGGGTCCTGTCTGGCTTTGCCGAATTTCTCATCGGGGCGTGTGATCCGATCTCCCGAATCCGGCCATAGACAGACAGGAAGGATGCCTTTGCAGAGGCCAGCCCAAATCCATCTGCTGTCGTTCGCGCTGCTTGTCTTCGCCTCGCTCGGCGCCTGCACGCGGAGGGAAATGCTCGGCACGGATTGCCCGCTGCCGGAGCGGGCCTGCGCCGGTAAGGCGTGCGGCGAGATCTGTTTTGCCTGTGCCACCGGCGCCGTCACACCCGACGTGGCCGGCCGGTGTGGCGCGGACGGTGTCTGCGCAGTGACGGATCCGGTCTGCGGGCCGGGTTCGACCGACGGACAAGCCGGGGCCAGCGGGTCGCTGGGCTGCGGAAAGAGCGGAGCGGTCACGGGTGTGCAGGCAGACCGCACCATCACTGTGTCCGGCCAGACGCGGACCTACGTACTCTCCGTTCCCGCCGGCTACACGGGCACCACACCCCTGGCCCTGATCTTCGCTTGGCACGGCCCCAACATGACCGGCGCTCTAGCCCGCAGCGCCTTCAATCTGGAATCGAAATCCGACGGTGCGGCCATCTTCGTCTATCCCGACGGTGTGGCCTCGGGGACCTGGGATCTGTCGGCGGAGAGCGCCGACATCCAGTTGTTCACGGCCCTGGTGGACTCCATTTCGTCCAGGTACTGCATCGATTCGGACCGCATCTTCAGCACCGGCCACGGCGCGGGGGCCTTTCTGACCAACACCCTCGGTTGCTACCGCGGCGACGTGCTCCGGGCCATCGCCCCAGTCGAGGGCGGGGGCCCTCCGAGCATGCTGGAGCGCGCTTGCACCACCAAGGTTGCGGCCATGGTCGTGCACGGACGCAACGACCCGGTGGTTCCCTTTGCCCTGGGCCAGGCTGCCCGAGACTACTTGCTTGCCCAGAATGGCTGCACGCTGCAAACCGCGGCCTGGCCTCCCGAACCTGCTTGCGCCGCATACCAGGGCTGCCAATCCGATCTGCCCCTCATTTGGTGCGTCCACGACGAAGGCCAGGCCTGGCCGAACCTGACGTCGGACTGCACCGGCGGCACGTGCATGGACGCGGGTCCGCTGATCTGGGCGTTTTTCTCCAGCTTTCACTAGCTACGCGCGGGCGACCGATCTCGCTGTGGGCGGAATCGTCGCGAGGGACACGAGAAACATCGTCAACGGAAGAATTCGGGGAGAAGTCATGCGATCAAAAGCCGGCATATCAGCCAACCTATGCATTCTCGGTATCTTGGGCATGGGCCTTTGGGCCTGTCAGTCGAGTGATGACGACACGGGCAGCTCCGGAACCGCGGGCAGTGCGGTGACGGGCGGAAAAGCGGGGGGTGGCGGCCAGGCCTCGGGGGGGAGCAAGGCCAGCGGTGGAGACTCGGGCAAGGGAGGCACCGCGGGCAGTGGCGGCAGCGCGGCGGGTGCAAGCGGAGGAGAAGCGACGGCCGGGAACGCGGGCAGCGGCGGACGCACGGCTCAAGGCGGCGAGTCGGGGAAGGGAGGCTCCGGAGGCGCGGGGACAGCCGGTTCGCAAGCCGGGTCCGGCGGTGCCCGCACCGGAGGGACGCAGACGGGAGGCGCCACCGGAGGACGCAACGGTGGCAGCGGGGGAGGCGGCACGGGCGGCAGCGCGGGGATCGCCGGCAGCTCTGGCAAAGGGGGCAGCTCTGGTAGCGGGGGCTCCTCTGGCAGCGGGGGCTCCTCCGGCAGCGGGGGCTCCTCTGGCAGCGGGGGCTCCT
>JAEXQJ010000384.1 GCA_023438785.1 Pseudomonadota bacterium | reverse complement strand
CCACCGCGGCGGGACGGGGCGGCATGGTGACGCGGGTGGCGGGACGAGCGGCGGGCTTCTCGGCCTCCGCGGGCTGGCGCGCCGGGCGCGACGTCGCCGCGGTCTGGGCCGCCTCCGCCACGTCGCCCATGTCCACGCGCCCCCGATAGGCGGCGCCCGCCTCAATCACCACACTCGGGGAAGCCATGTCACCCACCACGCGTGCGCTGGGCGTGAGCTTGATGCTCTCGGAGGCCACGATGGATCCCACCACCGTCCCCGAGACGACCAGGCTGCGCACATCCACATCGGCCTGCACGATGGCGCCCTTGTCCACCGTCAGGGTCTGGGTCAGCTGGACCTTGCCCTCGATCCGACCCTTGACGATGAGGTCTTCGTCGCCACGAATCTCGCCCGAGACCCGTGTCTCCGGACCCAGTACGGTTGTGTTTTCAGCCATGGCCTAGACGTCCATGTCGACGTTGCCCTTGAGGGCAGCGCCGTCCGCGATCACCACACGGGGCGACTTGGCATCGCCGACCATCTTGGCATCGGGACGCAGCTCCAGACGCTCTCGGGCGATCACATTCCCGGTCAGCTTGCCGCTCACCGTGACCGTCTGCGCCTCCACGTCGGCTTCGACTGTGGCGCCGGATTCCACCGACACGCCCTGCGCGACGGCGATCTTGCCTTTGACGGTTCCCAGGATGGTCAACGGCTCCTCACCCGTGACCTCGCCGTCGATGACGATGCTGCTTCCGATGACCGTATTCGCCATGGGCTTCGTGTCCTTTTCCTTTGCCATGATTCGCTAGTCCCGTCCGCCGGCGCTGATGCCTTCCGGCAACTCGACGTCCATCTCGATCGTACCCGAAAACTTCGCACCCTCCTCGATGACGATCTGGGGTGCGCGAATCTTGCCCGTCACGCGGGCCGTGCCCTGCAACACCGCCGAGCGCGCGGCCGTCAGGTCACCGCGTGCCTGTCCTTTGATGGTGAGCTGGTTCACCTCCACGTCGGCCTCGACGGTGCCAGCCTCCTCGACCGTGAGGTGGCTCTGCAGCCCGACGCGGCCTTCGATGCGGCCCTCGACGACCACGTCCTGCTTTCCGGAGATCTGTCCCTTAACGGTGCTCTGACTGCCGATGAAACAGGGTTCGTCGCTGGCCATCATGTCCTCCTGGGTGCGCGAGCGCGGGCAAACCTATCCCTGGCGATCGAGGGTTGTCAACGACACGGGGCCCAGCCTCACGGCGTCGGAGGCGGCTCATCCGCCCATGTTGTGCAGCAGCGCCATGACGGCCTTCAAGTCGTGCCAGGCCTCGCTCTTGCGGCTCTCGTCCCGCAACAGGTACGCGGGATGGTACGTCGGCATCACGGGGATGCCCTGATACTGCTTGAGATTGCCGCGCAGACGCGTGATCGGCGTGTCCTCGCCGGTGAGCACATGAGCCGCGAACTTGCCGAGCGCCACGATCACGCGGGGTTGGATGACCGCGATCTGCGCCTTCAAGAAGGGCTCGCACGCGGCGATCTCAGCGGTCTCCGGATTGCGGTTGTTGGGCGGCCGACACTTGATCACGTTGCAGATGTAGACCGACTCGCGATCGAGGTGCATGGCCGCGATCATCTTGGTCAGCAACTGCCCCGCGGCACCCACGAAGGGTTCGCCCTGCTCATCTTCATCCGCGCCCGGGGCCTCCCCCACGAACATGAGATGGGCCTCGGGGCTGCCCGAGCCGAACACGATGTGCCGGCGACCGTGGCACAGCTCGCAGCGCTGGCAGTCGCCCAATTCGGCGCGCACGGCGCTCAAGCCGTGTCCGCCGTGCGGGATGGGCGTCTCCGCGTCGGCGGCCAGCTCAGGGCCCGGGTCTTCCGCGGGCACCGGGACGCTCTCGCGGCGGCGGGGGCTCGCGGCCGCGGGAACGCCGCACAGACCGTCGCGCGCGCGCAGCTCCAGATGGGTGCGGATTCCGGCCACGATGGCGCGCAGCTCTTCGCGGGAGTCGTCCATCAGGTTGGGCTCAGCAAGGAGTCCACGGCCAACGCGTAGTAGAACGTGGCGCTGGTCTCCGGGGAGAAACCAGGATGGCGTCCCAACGCGCCCTGCTCGGCTCGACGACCCAGTTCACCCAGGATGCTCTGGTGCACGTCGAAGAACACGGGGTCGGTGGACACCGCATAGGCGCGGCCCACCGCCGCGGCAGCGCAGGCGTTCCACACGTTCTCGTCTCGCGCTCGGGGCACCAGCGCCTTGGGCACGGCGGGAGCCACCCGCTCCCGGAGCCAGGCGCCCACGAACGGCGTGGGGCCCTCGGCGCCCAGCACGGCCAGCACGCGGGTGGCCGTCGTGCAGGAGAAGTCGAAGAGCCCGTCGAGCGGCGCGGGTTCCGAGGCGAAGGGCGGCGGGCTTTTCATGCCGAAGTTGGCCTCGACGAACCGGCGGACCGACGACGCCAGCCCACGATCCGAGACCTCGCGCGCGTACTCGCCCAGGTTCCAGGCCAGAAAGCCCGGGTCGCGGAATTCGCGTCCGCCGGGCTGATCCAGGTCGGCCAGGTACGCGGCCAAGAGGCGCGCGGCCCCCGAAGCGCGATCGGAACGCGCGTCCGCTTCATCGGCGCCGGCAAACGGCTGGTCAGCCAGGAAGGCGCGCAGAACCATGGCGCAGTCGTAGGCCGCCTCGTCACTCGTCCCCGCGGCCAGCGAGGGCGGGATGAAGCGGTCCCAGGTGGTTTCGACGAACGTCCAGGCGGCCCCGATGTTCAGCGAAAAGTGATCGTTACGCGCCAGCGCCTGCGCCCTCGACCAGAGCCAGATGGCCGCCAGCGTGCCATGAAAATCCAGATCGTCTGACCCGGGCCAGGGCGGGACGTTCCCGCGGGCGGCCCCCCCCATGGCCTGCATCCGGGCGAGGACCTCACCGGCGCGCAGCAGACGCTCCACCGCCTGGCTGGCGCAGATGCGCATGTTCTCCTCGCGTGCGGCGCTAGCCATGTTGACCTTTCTTGCGTCCGTCGGCCTTACGTGGGGAACGGGCGCGTTCCGAATCGGTGGAAACGGGCGTGGCCGTCTCCAGGGTGGCCGTCAAAAAGGGGATGAGCCGATCCCAGATGCTGCGGGCCAGAGCCTCTTTGGGGGCCGCGGGCAGATCGGCGACGGCGCCGTCGGCAAAGACCAGGGTGACGGCGTTGGTGTCGCTGCCGAAGCCCAGCCCCGCCTTGCCCACCTCGTTGGCCACCACCACGTCGCAGGCCTTCTCTTCCAGCTTGCGTCGGGCCTTTTGCGCCAGCGCCGCGCCCGAGACGCCCACCTCGGCGGCGAAACCCACCAGGACGGGCAGCTTGCCTCGGCGGCTCTGCCCCAACTCGGCGAGCAAATCAGGATTGGGAACCAGGGGGAGAGCCTCCCCCACTTCGGCGGCGGGACGGGCCTTGCGGCGGGAGAGCTTGCCCAGCACGCGCACGCCCGGTCGAAAGTCGGCCACCGCCGCGGCCATGACCACGATGTCGGCTTGCACGGTGAACCGACGGAGGGCATCGCGCATCTCCAGCGCCGACTCCACGTCGATGCGGCGCCGGAGCGTGGCCGGACTGGCCAGCGCCACCGGGCCCGCGATGAGCGTCACCTCGCCACCCAGGCGAGCAGCGGCGTCGGCCAGCGCGAAGCCCATCTTGCCCGAGGAGCGGTTGCCCAGAAAGCGCACGTCATCCACCGCCTCCCAGGTCGGCCCGGCGGTCACGACGATGCGCCGACCCGACAGCGGGCCACCCGCTTCGCCCGCCTCGCCCAAGCAGCTCTCGGCCGCGGCCAGGATCTTGGGAGGATCGACCATTCGTCCCGCGCCCACCCAACCGCAGGCCAGTTCGCCCGTGTCCGGCCCCACCGTGGTCACCCGCCCCGTGGCCGTCAGCCGACTCAAGTTCGCCTGGGTCAGCGGGTTGTCCCACATGTTGGTGTTCATGGCCGGCGCCAGCAGCACGGGCGCGCGCGTGGCCAGCAGCACGGCCGCCAGCAGATCGTTGGCCATGCCCGCCGCGAAGCGCGCGATGGCATCGGCCGTCGCGGGCGCCACCAAGACCAGATCGGCGCGCGACGCCAGTTCGATGTGATTGATGCGCGACTCGTCGGTGGCGTCAAACATATCGCGCGAAACGGGGTTGCCCGAGAGCGCCTGCATGGTTAGAGGCGTGATGAACTCGCAGGCCGCGTCCGTCATGACCACGTGCACCTGCGCGCCCGCCTTGCACAGCAGGCGGCACAGGTCCGCGGCCTTGTAGGCCGCGATGCCGCCCGTGATGCCGAGGACGACGGTCTTGTCCTGAAGAACCGAAGCCATTGGCCAGACTCTACCGCATCTGGAGACGAGGGCCTCGGTCTTGAGCGGCCCGTCAGGCGTGGGAGCGACGGGCCCGCTCGCCCGCGCGGGACCCGCTGTCCCTAAAGCGCGATGGGGCCGGCGGTGTTCCCCGAGCCCAGCCCCTTGTAGATCCGCCCCGCGTTCACGTGGCCGTGGCGGTGCCAGCGCAGATAGAGACGCGCCAAGCGAAACATGATGTCGTCCCGGCTGACGTTGCCGAGCAAGGCCGAGTCCACCAAGTCCAGGACCTCTAGCCGAGCGTCCTTGGGGTGGCAAAGGAACGTCTTGCCAAAAATGGCCTCCTCTCCCTCCCAAATGATGCGCGCTTCTAGCAGCGCGCCCACCTCGAAGCCCACCGTGCTCCGTCGCTCCACGACCGAGAAGCGCGCGCCGCCCAGCACGTCTTCCAACTCCACGCGATTGCCCTCCACCTCGGCGATGTCGAAGAGGCTGCGGTGGCTGGTGGCGATGCGGGCCAGGGCACGGGAGGTCCTGGGGGCGGCCTCGCCGAACTGCTCCAGGGCACGAATCACCGGCGGAGGGCCGTCCTGCAGACGGCGCTCGATGACGTACCACTCCAAAAAGGAAAGCGAGCGGGCCTCGAAGACCTCCGTGTCGTCTTCGAAGACCTTGCCCGACAGCGTGAAGTACTCCTCACGCGCCGCCGCGATCTCTTGGTCGTAAGGCGACGCGGCGAAGTCGCTCGCCAACTGATCGAGCAGCGAATGAATCAGCCCGGTGTCGGAACGATCGGATTGCGGCTCGCTCACCGGGCCTGGTCCATGAGCTTCACGAAACGGTCGAACAGGTAGCTCGGATCGTTGGGCCCCGGCGAAGCCTCGGGGTGGTACTGCACGCTGAAGATGGGCTTCGAATCGTGGCGCATACCCTCGACCGTGTTGTCGTTGAGGTTGATGTGCGAAAGCACGGCCTTGCCCTTGAGCGAATCCACGTCCACCGCGAAGCCGTGGTTCTGGGAGGTGATCTCCACCTTTCGGGTAGAAAGGTCCATCACCGGATGGTTGGCGCCGTGATGGCCGAACTTGAGCTTGTAGGTCTTGCCCCCCAGGGCCAGGCCCAGGATCTGGTGGCCGAGGCAGCTGCCGAAGATGGGCTTGCCGCTCGCGCATCGCTGAGCGGCCGACTCCACGCCATAG